>NZ_CALMAW010000010.1:0-46956 GCF_937859915.1 uncultured Sphingomonas sp.
GAGCACGCCGGTGCTGCACCCGCCGAGCAACGGCACGGTCGCGAGGATGGCGAGCATCGACGCGAGACGGCGGTCAGAAAAGCGCATCGATGGCCGGCCCCCAGCAGCGTCCGAAGCGGTCGCCGATATCAGGGCGCCAACAGAGCAAATGCTCCACCGTTCCAACGCCGAGCGATTTAACGCAGCGAATGCATAACTTGCATGCGCAGGCGGATCAGACGAGGCTTACGGCGGCGGAGCGTCATCGCGATTGGCGAGGTGGTCGGTGGCGCTGCCGGCCACCCCAGCCATCGTGTGGACCGCGTTGACCAAGGCGAAATGACTGAACGCCTGAGGAAAGTTGCCGAGCTGCCGGCAGGCGATCGGATCATATTCCTCGGCGAACAGGCCGAGGTCGTTGCCGAAGCCGACGAGATGATCGAAAAATCTATTGGCCTCCGCGAGGCGCCCGGTCAGCGCATAGGCCTCGCACAGCCAGAAACTGCAGGCGAGGAACGCGCCCTCGGTGCCCGGCAGGCCGTCGCCCTCGTCACCCGTCAGATAGCGATAGACGACGCCGTCCTTGAGCAGTTCGCGCTCGATCCGCGCGATCGTGCCGAGCACGCGCGGATCGTCCGCCGGCAGAAAGCCAAGCTGCGCGATCCGCAGCAAGGCGGCGTCGACCCGATCCGCGCCATAATATTGGACGAAGCTGTTGCTCGCCGCGTCGAATCCCTGTTCACAGACCTGCGCGTGGATCTCGTCGCGTGCGGCACGCCAGTCGTCGACCGCGCCCTCGAGCCCGAAATCCTCGGCGCTCGCGACCATGCGATCGAAGGCGAACCAGCACATCACTTTGGAATGGACGAAATGCTGCGGCGCGCCGCGCACCTCCCACAACCCCGAATCCTTTTCCTTCCAGGCGCTGAGCAGATTGTTCGCGATCGCGCACTCGAGCGGCCAGACAACGTCCATGTCGGGGAGGCCTCCGCGCCGCGCCCCGTCGAAGGCGCCGAGCACCGAGCCATAGACGTCGAGTTGGATCTGCGCATGCGCGGCGTTGCCGATCCGGACCGGGCGGCTGTTCTCATAGCCGGCAAGATGGTCGAGCTCGGTCTCGGTCAGCCGCTGCTCGCCGGTGAGCCCGTACATGATCTGGAGCCGGTCGGCGGAGCCCGCGACCGCGCGCATCAGCCACCAGCGCCAGTCGCTCGCCTCGTTCTGGAAGCCCGAGGCGCCGAGCGCGTAGATGGTCAGCACCGCGTCGCGCAGCCAGCAGAAGCGATAGTCCCAGTTGCGCACCCCGCCCGGCATTTCGGGCAGCGACGTGGTGGGGGCGGCGACGATGCCGCCACTCGGCTGGTAGGTCATCGCCTTGAGCGTGATCAGCGAGCGCCGCGCGATATCGCGGTGCGGCCCCTCGATCGTGCACTCCTGCATCCAGCCAGACCATTCGGTCTGCGTGCGGCGGAGCAGCGCATAGGGATCGCGCGGGAGCGCGGGTTCCGTGTGCGAGGGATACCATTCGAGCGTGAACGAGATGCGCTCCTCGGCCTCGACATGGAAATCGGCGCCGGTCGCGAAGTCGAGACTGTCCAGGTCGACGCTGCTGCTCAGCCGCACCGCATCGGGCCCCGCCACCGCGACGACGGCGCCCTCCTTGCGCTGGACCCAGGGGATGGTGAGCCCATAGTTGAAACGGAGGCGGATTGCGGTGGACAGCTCTACCCGGCCCTCGATCCCCTCGACGATGCGAACCAGCTCCGCGGTACCGTCAGGTGCCGGGCGCGGCATGAAGTCGAGGATGCGCGCCTTGCCATGTGCGGTCGCGATCACCGTCTCGAGGATCATCGTGTCGGGGCGATAACGCCGCGAGCTCGTCGCGTCCGGGTCCGACGCGCTCAGCGACCATTGGCCATTCTCTTCGGTGCCGAGCAGGCTGGCGAACAGCGCATCGGAATCGAAGCGCGGCAGGCACAGCCAGGCGATCGTGCCGTCGCGGTGGACGAGCGCGGCGCTGTGCGTCGATCCGATCAGCGCATAATCCTCGATCGGCCGCACCGCCGCCGCCTCGCTCATTTGGTGCCCTTCTTCGCAGACTTGGGCTTCTTCGACGGCGTCGCCGTCTTCGCGGCGACTGCCTTGGCCACCGGCGGCTTGGCCTTGCCCTCGTCGGCGAGCAGCGTCAGCGTGTGCCACTGCCGCCCGTCTCGCGCGAGCAGCGCATCGGCCGAGTCCGGCCCCATGCTGCCGGGCGCGTAAGCGTCGGGCTTGCCCTCCTTCGCCCACAGATCGAGGAAGGGCTGGACCGCGGCCCAGCCGGCCTCGATCCCGTCGGCGCGCTGGAACAGCGTCTGGTCGCCGACGAACAGGTCGTAGAGCAGCGATTCATAGCCGGTCAGCGTCGCGATATCGAACATGCTGGCATATTGGAAGTCGAGCGACACCGGCGCCGTGTCGACCGCGAGCCCCGGCCGCTTGATCGAGATCTCCATCTTGAGCCCCTCGTCGGGCTGGACCTGGATGATCAGCCGGTTGGGCGGCGGCTTGCGATCGATGTCGGTGTTGGCGAATTGCGCGAACGGCACCTCGCGGAAGGTGATCACGATCTCGGTGTCGCGCACCGCCATCACCTTGCCGGTGCGCAGATAGAAGGGCACCCCCGCCCAGCGCCAGCTGTCGACGAAGAATTTGAGCGCGACGAAGGTTTCGGTCTTGCTGTCGGCGGCGACGTCGGGCGTCTTGCTATAGGCGTCGACCTTGGCGCCATCGAGCGACCCTGCGGTATAGGCGCCGCGCACGCCATTTTCGCGCGCCTCGTCCGGCGTCCAGTGGCGCAGCGCCTTCAAGACCTTGCCCTTCTCGTTGCGGATCGCCTCGGCATCGAAGCTGTTCGGCGGCTCGATCGCGACCATCGCGAGCAGCTGGAAGAGGTGGTTGGGCACCATGTCGCGCAGCGCGCCGGTGGTGTCGTAGAATTTGCCGCGGGTGCCCACCCCGACCGTCTCGGCGGCGGTGATCTCGACATGGTCGATATAATTGCTGTTCCACACGCTTTCGAGCATCATGTTGGCGAAGCGCGCGGTCATGATGTTCTGCACCGTCTCCTTGCCGAGGAAATGGTCGATCCGGTAGAATTGCTGCTCGCCGGCGCGCGCGAGGATGCGCTTGTTGAGCGCCTGGGCGGAGGCGAGATCGGTGCCGAACGGCTTTTCGATCGCCACGCGGCGGAACGCACCCGGCGTCTCGTCGAGCAGCTTGTGGTCGGCGAGCTTATCGACGATCGGGCCGAAGAAGGTCGGCTGCGTCGCGAGATAGAAAGCGACATTGTCGCTGGGCGCGGCGTCGATGCGCTTGGCGAGGTCCTCGTACAGCGTGTCCTGCGTGAAATCGCCCTGTAGATAGTCGATCCGGCCGCGCAGCTGCTTCCACGCGGCGCCGCGCTTGGTCGCCCCCTCGCCGCCCTTTTCGGGGACGAAGTCCTCGAGATGCGACCGCAGCATCTCGGCGTCGCCGGGCTCGATGCTGACGCCGAGCACATGGAAATCGCTGCCGACCAGGCCGGCGCGCGTCATGTTGATCAGCGCGGGGGTCAGCAGTCGTCGGGTGAGATCGCCGGTCGCGCCGAAGATGATGAGGGTGACGGGGGGTGCCGCGGGAACGCTGCTGGTCATGCCGGTCCGGCCTTTCTCGGTCGTGGACGATCTTGCAGCAGGACTCCCCGCCCGCCGCGGCGTTCCACGCACCCGTAATGAAACCGGCGTAATGAATCGACGTCCGGGGAATGGTGCAACGAATCCAGACGCCTGCCGCGGCATCGCTCCGATGACACAGATAGACGATCGACACGGCGGCGCGCCGCGCGGTTAACGAGTCCACAAGTATCCCGCGATACAAGCACGGCTCCGTTGAATTTCCGGGCCGCGTCATGTTCCATCGATCCCTGCTCGGTCTTGCGATGCTCCTGCTTGCCGCGTCGTGCGTGCCGCCTCAGGTCGCGGGCCCTTTGCCGACCGGCAATCGCCTCGTCCGCGCCCCCGCGATGCTGCCACCGCTCCTGCCGACGAGGTCGAATAGGGTGGATCGCGTGGCCGACATCGTCAGCCCGTTCCCCGCCGCCCCGCCGCTGCTCGCAACGACGCTAGCCGCAGCCGCGCCGCCTTTCGCCGGCTTCGCGCAGGACGACGCCGATGCGCAGCGGTCGCTCGAGTGTCTGACTGCGGCGGTCTATTATGAGGCGCGGTCCGAGCCGCTCGACGGCCAGCGCGCGGTCGGCCAGGTCGTGCTCAACCGGGTGCGCAACCCCGCCTATCCGAACGTCTGCGGCGTCGTCTATCAGGGCGCCGAGCGACGCACAGGCTGTCAGTTCACCTTCACCTGCGACGGATCGATGGCGTTTCGCCGCGAACCGGCCGCATGGGAAACCGCGCAGCAGGTTGCGCAGGCGGCCTTGGCGGGCAGCGTCTATGCACCGGTGGGATCCGCGACCAACTATCATGCCGACGCGATCCAGCCGTGGTGGGCGTCGAGCCTGACCAAGGTCGCCGCGATCGGCTCGCAAATCTTCTACAAGGTGTCCGGGGCGATCGGCGGCGCGCTCGCCTTCCACCAGCGCTATGCGGGCATCGAGCCCAGCGTCGGCGGGACACGCCGCGCGGCAGCGGGCATTGCGACCGCCGGGACGGCTCCGGCTGCGGGGACGCCAGCGCTCGTCCGCTATGCGCTCGGCGGCGGCGCCAGCGTCGCGGTCTATCGCGGCAGCCCCGCGGTGACGCCCGCGTCGCTCGAGACCAGCCCAATGCCGGGCGTGCACGTCCACTTCGGCGCCGTGACGGCGTCGCATGACGACGACGCGGCGGAGGCCGCGGTATCGACCATCACCGTCCATCGCGGCACCGGCGAGACCGCCGTCACCTCGACCACCACGCCTGTGGGCGGGTCGCCGGCCGCGAGCGCTGCGCCGGCCGGCTGACGCGAGACCGCAACAATCCGCGCAGGGGCGCGTTGGGCCCTCCGAGCCAATCCCCTACCGTAACGATTCGGAGCCTCGTATGTCCCACAAACCGCCGCTGCCCGACGCTGCTACGTCGCCCTACCCGCTTGCCCCGGCGCCGATCGCGCACGACCACGTCGAGGAGACCTCGGAGGCGTCGGCCGCCGGTGCGGGCAGTGCGGAGTCCGAAGACAAGACGGACGATACTCTCCCATCCAAGGTCAGCGGGCGAACGCTTGGCATAGCAGGTGCTGCCGCGGCGATCGGATCCGCCGCCGTCGCCGCCGCGCTGCTTTATTACAACCGGCCGTCGCCGCCGCCGAAGCGGCCCGTCGCCAAGCCCCGCGCGAAGCCGGCTGCCAAGCTGGCGGTCAAGCCGGCGGCCAAGCCGAAGACGGCGACCGCGGCGAAGCCCAAGGCCACGCCGAGCAAGCCCGCGGTCAAGCCCAAGCCGCGCACCAAGGTGAAGCCGAAGACCAGCCCGGCGAGCTGATCCGCGAGGCGGCGATCAGGCGCCCTTGCGCGCCTCGCCGTAGCGCAGCCCGATCCACAATGTACGTGGGCTGGCGCGTTCGATGATATCGGGACTGGTGATTGCGGTATCGACCTGCGTGTTGGTGACGTTCTCGCCGCGCAGTTCCACGGCGAAGCCGCGAACGATCGGGATCAGCGCGTCGGCGTCGAGCGTCACGGCGTGGTGCAGCGTCTCGGTATTCTGGTCGTCCTCGAACTGCGGACCGACATAGCGCAACGTCGTCGACAGACGGATACCGGCGGG
Source organism: uncultured Sphingomonas sp. (assembly GCF_937859915.1). GTDB lineage: Bacteria > Pseudomonadota > Alphaproteobacteria > Sphingomonadales > Sphingomonadaceae > Solisphingomonas. The sequence goes on from NZ_CALMAW010000010.1 coordinate 5,751, forward strand.
CTGCTGCCAGGCGAGCGTCGCCGAGGCGCTGTTCTTCGCGGTTTGCGCGGGTCTTACGTCGAGCCCGAGCGCCGCACCATCGGCGCGGACACGCGCGTCGGTAAGGGCGTAGGAGGCGGACACCGCCCATCGGCCGAGCGCGAGGCGGGCGTCGAGTTCGGCGCCTTTCGCGGTAATCGCACGCAGATTCTCGCGCATCTGATACCGCCCCGTCACGACGCCGACCTGCGGGAAGCTGCCCGGTCCGATGCCGAGAGTGACGTTGGCGATGGCGTCGTCGAGGCGGTTGGCGAACAGCGTCGCGGCGATGTGCAAATTGGGCAGCGGATCATAGTCGACGCCCCCGTCGATCCCGCGCAGCCGCTCGGGCGACAGGTTCGGATTGGCCGCGATCGCATCGCTGCCGACGCGGTACAGCCGATAGAGCTCGTTGAGCGTCGGCAGCCGCCAGCCCAGATAGGCCGCCGCACGCACCGTGACCGCGCCGTCGCCCGGCTTCCACGCAACGCCGCCCCGCCCGGTCGGCCGCCAGCCCGAACGATCGGTATCGCGCATGTTGGTGAGCACGCTTTCGGTGACCAGCGTCTGCTGGCGGAGGAAGCCGTCGGTGATCTGCCAGCGATCGATCCGCCCGCTCGCGGTCAGCGTCAGCCCGTCGACCGGCCGCGCGGTCGCCTCGCCGAACGCGCCAACGGTCAGCGTATCGCCACCCGCCGCGCGCTGCCGCGTCGGGGCGCCCGCGACATAGGTATAGAGCTCGTCGCTTTCCCCCGAGACGCGGCGCGCGTCCGCACCGATGCGGATCTGGAGGCGATCTCCGACCGGCGGCCGGATCTCGATCTTGCCGCCGAGCCCGGTCGACGGCACGGTATATTGGTCGAGCGTGACGGTCGCCGCGGTTCGGGCCGCATTGGCGGAGGAAAAGCCGGCGGCGAAGTCGCGGAACTGGACGTAGGCGAGCGCTTCGTATCCCCAGTCGCCCCGGCCGACGAGGCGCAGGCTCGCATCGGCGCCCTTGGTGCTGTTCGGGCTGCCGGGCAGGCCGCGCGTCCGGTGGTCGTAAAAGCCCAGCGCCGAGGCCTGTAATTCGGTCCGGTCGCCGACAGGGATCACCGCGCGCGCGGCGACACTCGCCTGTTCATAGGGCGCCGCCTCGTCGACCGGGCCGCGGTCCGCCCCGATGATCGGAACGAACCCGTCGCCACGCGCATAGCTGGCCGTCAGGAAGGCGAACCCGCCCCCCGCCGTGGTCGAAACACCGGCATGCGTGTCGAGCGAGTTGCGGCTGCCATAGGCGACGTCGGCCCATAAGGGCGACAGTTGCGCCGGCCCCGCGCTCTGGAGATCGATCGTGCCGGCGAGCGCGCCGGGGCCGGCGGCGCCGCTACCGCCGCCACGCGTCACGCTGACCAGGCCGAGCCGCTGCGGATCGATCGCGCTGTAGGTCACCCATCCGCCGAAAGGATCGGTGAACGGTACACCATCGAGCGTCACCAGCGCCCGGCTCGCAGCATTGCCGCCAAGCCCCCGCAACGTCGCGCCTTGGCTGGTCGGTTGCGCCGAGCGCGAGTCCGAGCGACGATATTGCGCGAAGCCCGCGACGTCGCCGAGAATGTCTTCGATCCGGTCGCTCGCGGTCGCCGTCAGTCGATCGCGATCGATCGTGGCCTCGTCATAGGCGACCTCACCGTCCGCGCGGGGCAGGCTTGCGCCCGTCACGACGATCGCCCCCGGCGTATCGACCTGCGCCGCTGCCGGGGCGCCCGCTGCGACCATCGGAGGGATGACCAATGAAAAAAGGAGCCGGTTCATAAACAAGGGTTAGGCGACAACCTATTAACATATATATCGTTTTTCTCGAGGGTTCGGTGTGCGTGCGAGATCATGCCCGGCTTGCGCAGGCGGTTGCGAAGGCGATCGTGCGACGGGCTTCGTCGAGATGCAGCCGCTCGGCCATCGTCCCGTCGACGCGCAGCGCGCCTTTGCCGGCATTCTCGGGGGCTGCAAACGCCGCAACGATTGCTTGCGCCCGCCGGACGCTCGCGTCGTCGGGGGCGAAGGCGGCGTTGCAGGCCGCGATCTGGCTGGGATGGATCAGGGTGCGGCCGTCGCAGCCATAGTCGACGCTCTGCTGGCAGGCCTCGATGAATCCCGCATCATCGTCGATCGCATTGTAGACGCCATCCAATATATCGAGCCCGTGCAGCCGCGCGGCGGCAACCGCAAAGCTGAGGAACGGCAGGAACGGCGCACGGTCCGCGCCTTGCCGCGCGCGCATCTCCTTGGCGAGGTCATTGGTCCCGAGCACCATCGTCGTTAGCCTGGTCGACCCGGCCATCGCGGCGATCGGCTCGAGCGCGAACAGGCTGCCGCAGGTCTCGATCATGATCCACAGTTCGGCATCGCCGGTCAGCGCGGCATAACGCGCGACGTCGGCCGCCGAGGCGATCTTGGGGACGAGGATCGCGTCGAACCCGGCACCGGCGAGCGCGGCGAGATCGGCCGCGCCCCAGTCGGTATCGAGGCCGTTGGCACGCGCGACGAGCAGCCGATCCCCGAAGCCGCCGTCGCGCGCGGCGATCACGGCCGCATCTCTCGCGGCCGCCTTTTCCTCGGGCGCGACCGCGTCCTCGAGATCGAGGATGACAACATCGCAAGGCAAAGTCCGCGCCTTGGCGAGCGCACGCGGGTTGCTGGCGGGAAGGTAGAGCGCGCTGCGCCGGATACGGATCATGGTCCTGCTGTATCGGGGCCGACGCCGCGCGAGAAGCCCTGTCCGGCCCTGCCGCGAGGCTCTTTCGGGCATCGCATTTAACCGGATGGAAAGCCTTGGTTGCTTAGATGATCGCACATTAGTCCCAATGCGGTGATCCCCCTATGCTCGACGCGCCGGCCCGGTCAAAGAAGCGCAATCTGGTTGCCAGCGCCGGCGATCCCTCGACGGTGACGGCGACGATCGACCCGCGCGGGCATCTCCGCATGATCCAGCTCGACGTGCTGGCCAAACTTGCGCCGCTGCTGGCCGGAGCCGCGGTGATGAGCTGCGTCGTGCTGGCCGGCATCCTTTTGAGCCGCATCGAACCGACTTTGCTGACCGGCTGGGCTTTCTCGGTGATCGCAAGCAGTTGGCTGATGGTGCGCCGGCTCGAGGTCAATGCGCTGCTCTACGTCCGCCGTGATCCGCCGCGCCGTGCGCTCGTCGAGGCGACGCTGCTGATCGGCCTGACCGCGGCGTTGTGGGCCGCGCTTCCGGTCAGCATCTTCCGGGTCCAGCCGGTCGACGTCCAGACCGTCCTGGCGTGCGCCATCGCTGCGATGATGGGTGGCGCGCTCGCGATCGCGACCGTGCCTGCGGCGGCGACGATATGGGCCGGGGTGCTTGCCGCCGGGCTCGGACTCGCGCTCCAGCTCGGCGGCGATCGCCTGGCGATCCCCCTGTCGCTGTTGATCCTCTGTCACTTCGCCTTCATCCTGGCCGTCGTCCGCCGGAACGCGACGCTGCTGTCGGCCCGCGCCGAGGACGAAGCGCGCAACCTCGTCGACGTCGATGCCGCCGGCCGTCTGATGCGCGAATATGAGGAACGTGGAACGAGCTGCCTGTGGCAGACCGATGCCAATCAGATCCTCACCTATGCGACGCCGGGCATCGCGACGCTGCTCGGCAGCCCGGTCGCCCGGATGATCGGTACGCCCTTGCCGGCGCTGATCGGCGGCAGCGCACCGCTCGGCTCGGCGATGCTGTCGCGCAGTGCGTTCAGTGGGATCGAAACCGAAGTCGGCGAGCCGCGCCATCGCCGCTCGATCGCCTTTTCGGGGGCGCCGATCCTCGACTCCGCCGGCGCCTTCCTTGGGTTCCGGGGCAGCTGCGCCGACGTCACCGAAACGCGCCGGTCCGAGCGCCGGCTGCGCCAGCTGGCCAGCCTCGACGTGCTGACCGAATTGCCCAACCGGATGCGGATGCGCGAGCTGCTCGGCGAAGCGCTGGTCAGCGCGCGCGCGTCCGGCCGGCCCTGCGGCATGCTGCTGCTCGACCTCGACGGCTTCAAGCCGGTCAACGACACGTTCGGCCATCCCAAGGGCGACGCGGTGCTCAAGACGGTCGCCGAACGGCTGGTCGTCCAGATCGGCGAGCATGGCATCGTCGGGCGGCTCGGCGGGGACGAATTCGGTGTCGTGCTCCACGACGCCCAGAACCGCCGCACGATCAGCGAGCTGGCGACCGTGCTGATCGCCGAAGTGTCCGAGCCCTATGTGCTCGATGGGGTCTCGGTCCGTGTCGGGCTGAGCGTCGGCGGGGCGGTCGGTCCGGTCGATGGCGACACCGTCGACGAACTGATCAAGAAGGCCGATCTCGCGCTCTATGAGGCCAAGGCCGCCGGCCGCGGCACCTACCGCCAGTTCGAACGCAGCATGCAGACCGAGGCCGAGAACCGCCTGAAACTCGAGCATGACCTCCGCCAGGCGCTGCCGCTCAACCAGTTCCGCCTCTATTATCAGCCGCTGATCCACTCGCAGACCCAAGAGGTCGTCGGCTTCGAGGCGCTGATCCGCTGGCAGCATCCGGTCCGCGGCTTTGTCAGCCCGGCCGAATTCGTGCCGCTCGCCGAGGAGATCGGGCTGATCCAGGAGCTCGGCGAATGGGTCGCACGCACGGCGATCAAGGATTGCGCCACCTGGCCGTCACCGATCAGCGTTGCGGTCAACGTCTCGCCGCTCCAGCTGCTCTCGCCCGCGCTGCCCGCGATGATCTCGGATGCGCTCGCCCGCGCCAAATTGCCCGCCAACCGGCTCGAGCTCGAAGTGACCGAAAGCGTGTTCCTGCGCGACTCCGACGGCTCGCTGGACGTTCTGCGCCGACTGCGCGGGCTTGGAGTGCGGATCGCGCTCGACGACTTCGGCACGGGCTATTCGTCGCTCGGCTATCTCAACCGCACGATCTTCAACAAGCTCAAGATCGACGGCAGCTTCGTCCGCGGCGCCGCCAGCCGGCCGGAGACGGTGTCGATCATCCAGGCGATCGTGACGCTCGCCAATTGCTTCCAGATGACGATCACCGCCGAGGGCATCGAGACCCAGGACGATTATCAGCGGATGCACGACCTCGGCTGCCATCAGATGCAGGGCTATTTGTTCGGCCGCCCCGTGCCCTTCGAGCGCGCCACCGAATTGGTCGGCACGCATTGGAGCGAAGCGCGCCGGCTCGCCAGCGCCTGACCTCGCCGATCCGCTGTTGCCGCCGGACGCCCGCAGGGGCAGAAGGGGGCGATAGATAAGGAGAGGGCCTTGAAGCTCGCATCGCTGAAATCCGGCCGTGACGGTCGTCTCGTCGTCGTGTCGGACGATCTCGCCTGGTACGCCGAGGCGACGCACATCGCGCCGACGCTGCAGGCCGCGCTCGACGATTGGGAGCGGATCGGGCCGGCGCTGACCAACCTCGCCACCGATCTGGCGCATGAGGCGATCCCGATGCGGCGCTTCCGCGAACATGAGGCCGCGGCCCCCCTGCCCCGCGCCTATCAATGGGCGGACGGCTCGGCCTATGTGAATCATGTCGAGCTGGTCCGCCGCGCCCGTGGCGCCGAGCTGCCGGACAGCTTCTGGACCGACCCGCTGATCTATCAGGGAGGCTCGGACGGATTCCTCGGTGCGCGCGACCCGATCCCGCTCGCCGACCCCGCCTGGGGCTGCGACATGGAGGGGGAAGTCGCGGTGATCGTCGGCGACGTCGCGCAGGGCGCCAGCCGCGACGAGGCGCTGGCCGCGATCCGACTGGTCTGCCTGGTCAACGACGTTTCGCTGCGCAACCTGATCCCCGGAGAACTCGCCAAGGGCTTCGGCTTCTTCCAGTCCAAGCCTGCCTCTGCATGCTCGCCAGTGGCGGTGACACCCGATGCGCTCGGCGATGCCTGGCGCGATGGCCGGCTGCACCTGCCGCTGCACGTCGCGCTCAACGGCGCGCCGTTCGGCAAAGCTGATGCCGGCGTCGACATGACCTTCGATTTCGGGACGCTGGTAGCACATGCGGCCAAGACCCGCGCCCTGTCGGCGGGCACGGTGATCGGCTCGGGGACGGTCTCCAATCGCGGCGCCGATGGCGGCCCCGGCAAGCCGATCGCTGACGGCGGACTGGGGTATAGCTGCATCGCCGAGGTCCGCATGATCGAGACGATCGAGACGGGCGCGCCCGTCACTCCCTTCCTTCAGCCTGGCGACACCGTGCGGATCGAGATGAAGGACGCGCAGGGCCACGCTATCTTCGGCGCGATCGAACAGACCGTCGCCGCCTGACCGAGGACCGAACGATGGTGACCAAGCTCGATGAAGCCCAGCGCGCGGCGCTGCTTCCCTCGCTGTCCGGTTGGACGCACAACGCCGACCGCGACGGGCTCACGCGATGCTTCGTCTTCGCCGATTTTGTCGCGGCGTTCGGCTTCATGGCGCGCGTCGCATTGCTCGCCGAGAAGGCCGATCATCATCCCGAATGGTCGAACGTGTGGAACCGCGTCGACATTCTGCTGACCACCCACGACGTCGGCGGCCTGTCGCTGCGCGACATCGACCTCGCGCGCGCGATCGACGCGGTGGCGTAAACCCTTCATGTTCGTCATCCCGGACTCGACCGGGATCCAGGGCTTCAAACCGCAGCGCGCGTGGCTCAGGATGCCGGATCAAGTCCGGCATGACAGCGGTAAAGCTGGACGATCAGCGCGTCAGCTTCTTGTACGCGCCCGCGCCCGGCCGATCCGCGGACTCGCCCTGACGGCGGCGCTTGTCTTCCTCATAGCTTTCGAAATTGCCCTCGAACCATTCGACATGGCCGTCGCCCTCGAAGGCGAGGATGTGCGTTGCCAAGCGATCGAGGAAGAAGCGGTCATGGCTGATCACCACCGCGCAGCCCGCGAAATTCTCGAGTGCGTCCTCAAGCGCGCGCAGCGTGTCGACGTCGAGATCGTTGGTCGGCTCGTCGAGCAGCAGCACGTTGCCGCCCTTGGCGAGCATCTTGGCCATATGGACGCGGTTGCGCTCGCCGCCCGATAGCTGGCCGACCTTCTTCTGCTGGTCGACGCCCTTGAAGTTGAAGGCTGCGACATAGGCGCGCGACGGCACTTCATGCTTGCCGAAGGTGAAGCGCTCGTTGCCGCCGGAGACTTCCTCCCAGACGTTCTTGTTGGCATCGAGCGTGTCGCGCGACTGATCGACATAGCCGAGCCGCACCGTGTCGCCGATCTTGACCGTGCCCTCGTCGGGGACTTCCTGTCCGGTGATCAGCTTGAACAGCGTCGACTTGCCCGCGCCATTGGGGCCGATCACGCCGACGATGCCGCCCGGCGGCAGCGTGAAATCGAGCCCGTCGAACAGCAGCTTGTCGTCGAAGCCCTTCTTGAGATTCTTGACCTCGATGACGTTGCCGCCGAGCCGCTCGGGGACCTGGATGAGGATCTGCGCCTTGCCGGGGCCGCGCTCGTTCTGGCGCTCGACCAGTTCGTCGAACGCGCGGATACGCGCCTTGCTCTTGGTCTGGCGCGCCTTGGGAGTCTGGCGGATCCAGTCGAGCTCGTCCTTGATCGCCTTCTGGCGCCCGTCCTCCTCGCGCTCCTCCTGGCCCAGCCGCTTGGACTTGGCCTCGAGGAACCCCGAATAGTTGGTGTTGTAGGTGTAATAGCGGCCGCGATCGAGCTCGAGCACCCAGGTCACGACATTGTCGAGGAAATAGCGATCGTGGGTGACGAGGATGACGTTGCCGGCATAGTCGATCAGATGCCGCTCGAGCCAGGCGACGCTCTCGGCGTCGAGATGGTTGGTCGGCTCGTCGAGCAGCAGGATATCGGGCTTCTCGAGCAGCAGCTTGGTCAGCGCGACGCGGCGGCGCTCGCCGCCCGACAGCGTGTCGATCGAACTGTCGCCGGGCGGGCAGCGCAGCGCTTCCATCGCGATCTCGAGCTGGTTGTCGAGCGTCCAGCCGTCGACCGCGTCGATCTTCTCCTGGAGCACGCCCATCTCTTCGAGCAGCTTGTCGAAATCGGTGTCGTCCTTGGGATCGCCCATCTCGGCCGAGATCGCGTTGAAGCGGTCGACCAGATCGGCGACGCCGCGCACGCCGTCCTTGACGTTCTCCATCACGGTCTTGTCGGGATCGAGATGCGGCTCCTGCGCGAGATAGCCGACGGTGACGCCCTCGGCAGCCCAGGCCTCGCCCGAATATTCGCTGTCCATCCCGCCCATGATCTTCATCAGCGTCGATTTGCCGGTGCCATTGACGCCGATGATGGCGATCTTGGTGCCGGGCAGGAACTGCAGGCTGATATTGTTGAGGACGGGCTTGGGGGCGCCGGGGAAGGTCTTGGTCAGGCCCTTCATGACGTAGCTATACTGGACGGCCATGGGGTCGCTCGCTTTCGGGATCGATGGGTCGGAAGTCGGCGCCTATCTAGCGACGGGTCGCGACTTTGCAAAGCGGGGCGACGCCTGAGAGCGCCACACGCTTCTCCGTTCGCGCTGAGCGAGGTCGAAGTGCAGCCACCGCAAGCGCGTGGCCTTCGACTACGCCCAGGCCGAACGGATGTTGGCCGTGCGAGGTCGTCACACCATCGAGGCGACAAGTTCCTTGATCGGCACGAAGGCGAAGCCGACCGCGCTGTCCGCGACGCCGTAGGGCATGAACAGCAGCTCGCCGTGGCGCAGCGCACCGCAGGTGTAGACGACGTTGGGGACATAGCCCTCGCGGTCCTCGGCGGCGGCCGAGATCAGCGGCACCGGCGTGCGCGCCAGCACCTTCTCGGGGTTGTCCTTGTCGAGCAGCACCGCGCCGACCGAATATTTGCGCATCGCGCCGACGCCGTGGGTAAGCAGCAGCCAGCCCTCGTCGAGCTCGATCGGCGAGCCGCAATTGCCGACCTGCACCATCTCCCAGGGGTAGCGCGGGGTCAGCAGAAGCTCGCCCTCGGCCCATTGGGTCAGCGACTTCGAACGGATCAGGTACAGATTCTCGCCGTCCTGCCGCCCGGCCATGACATAATCGCCGCCGACCTTGCGCGGGAACAGCGCCATGCCCTTGTTGCGCGCCGCGGGCCCGCTCATCGGCGCCAGCTCAAAGGTGCGGAAATCATTGGTGCGGATCAGCTCGGAGCGGATCGATTCGCCGTTATAGGCGGTGTAGGTGCCGAGCCACTCGACGCGACCGTCGTCATGCACGAATTCAACGAGGCGAAGATCCTCGAGTCCCTTCGACTGCGCCGCGGTCATCGGGAAGATCACCGTGCCGCTCAGCGTGGAATCGCGGTTACGGCGGACCTCGATCGCGCCGTTATCGAGCTCCTTGGCGCCGTCGACCGCGGTCGCGAACGGCGGCTCGGGCGCCAGCTCGAAGCGTGCGCCGGGCGACAATATGCCCTCGCGGAAGGCGATCGACGAGATATGCCCCTCGCCGACCGTGCGCAGCGACATCACGATCCGCGACGACCCTTCCGACAAGCCCGACTGATCGGGATGGCGGACGATCGACGGGTTCATGATCGCCGCGGCGGCATAGCTATATTCGTGGCAGAAGAAGGCACCGATCAGCTGCTGCTTGATTTCCGAGATCGCGGCGTCGTCGAGCGACAGACCGTTGGAAATCTCGGCGTAGCGTGTGCGGAACACGCTGCGCGTCTGCCAATGGCGCGCCTCGAAATCCTTGAGCACCGCAGTTAGCTCGCGCTGCGCCGCCGCCTCGTCCATCTCGAGCACGCCTTCGACGATACGCCGCGGGCGGCTCTTCTCGCCATTCTTCGATTCGATCGGAATATGGAACGGGCGCACGACGACGCGCGACGCGTCTGCCTGCAGCCGCAACGGCCAATGCATTACAAGATCGAGCAAGCTGCCTCCCACCCCGGCAGGTCGTCCTCCCGATTAGGAGGCGACGGAGCCAGCTTCCAATAAGGACCCGTTGCGGTCGGCCTTTCCGGCCATTTCGGTCATAGCGCAACAGGCAAATTGAAATGCCAGCACAGATTCGGCGCCCTGGTTGAGATTGACGCGGTCGCTCATCAGCCCGTCGAAGCATCCACCGTCGGTCGACGAGCCCAGTGGCAGGCCCAGATCATTACCGCCGACATACCAGGCATAGGCGCGCTGCGCGGTCTCGACCCAGCGCGCGTCACCCGAAATGGCGTGCGCAACACGCGCCGCGTCGATCGTCGCCCACCCTTCGACGGGTTGTTGGTCAAACGGCAGCGGCTGCTCGCAGACGCGACCGAAACTGTCCGTGCCGACCGCGCGGAACTGGCCATCGGCATTGGTCTGGATCGCATCGAGCCACGCCATCGTCGCAAGACCGTCCGCGCGCATCGACTCGTCACCGAGCCGCCGGCCGGCGCGCATCAACGCCTCAGGCAGGCGCGCATTGTCGTAGGCGAGCACCTCTTCATACCAATCCCAGTCCGGGCGGCGAACCTGGGCAAGCTGCGCCTGAAGCCGGCGTGCGAGATCGCGCAGCAGCGACGTCGCAAGCTCGTGGCGCGGGTGCGCGTCCAACATCGCGTCGGCCGCGAGGATGCAGAATGCCCAGGTGCGCGGGCTGACGAGCGCACGGGCATGCGGCGCGACCTGGTCGAACAGATGCGACGCCCAGATCTTGAGTTCGTGTGCGCGCGCCTTTGCGGCTGTGTCGCCGAGCGACCAGAGCGTCCGCCCGAAACTGTCCTCCGAGCCCTGCTCCTCGAGCCAGCCGCGATCGAACGCCATGAAATTGCGGAAGCGCCCCTGGCCCCCATTCCAGGCATGCTGGACGAACGCGGCATAGACGACGGCCAGTTCGTCGGCGCGTGCGGCATCCTCGGCGGGCATGCGATGCATCAGCATGAGCGCGCGGCAATTATCGTCCACGCAATAGCCGTGCAGGCGGTCGGGCACCGAGAAGATCGAATGCTGGATCATGCCGCAACCGTCGGTTAGCCGTTCGACGCCACCAAGCCGGGGCCGGATGACGTCGGGTCTGCGCTCGCCGCCCCGAAACAGCCGCGCCGGCTGCGTCCGGACCGCCTCCTCGAAGATCGAGACATAGGATCGCGCCAGCGCCGACCAGGTCATCGCGCGGCCCGCCCGCCACGCCTTGCGTCCCATCTCGTCGAGCATCTCGGGGCGATCGAGCAGTTCGCAGATGCGGTCTGCGAACGCGGCGCTGTCGCCGAACGGCACGACGACACCGACGCCATCAGCGAGCAGCTCGACGGCATGCCAATAGGGCGTCGACACGACCGGCTTGCCGAGCGCCACCGCATAGCTGAGCGTGCCCGACGTGATCTGCGCCTCGTTGAGATAGGGCGTCACATAGATGTCGGCCGCGGCGATATGATCGATCAGCTCCTCTTTCTCGACATAGCTGTCGATGAAGCGGACATGATCGCCGAGACCGAGTTCGTCGGCGAGCGCCATCAGCCCCTCGCGATAGGCCTCGCCCTCGTGCGCGACGAGATGCGGGTGCGTCGCGCCGAGCACGACATACAGCACGTCGGGATGCCGCGCGACGATCGCTGGCAGCGCGCGGATCATGGTGTCGATGCCCTTGTTCGGCGAGAGCAGGCCGAACGTCAGCAGGATACGGTGATTTTCGAAGCCGAAGCGCGGCTTGAGCGTTTCGGACGACGTGAACGGCCGGTCCGGCGCCCCATGCGGCACCACCGCGATCCTCTCGTCGGCGACGCCATGTACCTCGCGCAGGATGCGGCGGCCCTTTTCGGCCATCACAATCAGCTTGGACGACCGCCGGACCAGCGCCTCGATCACGGCGCGCTGCTCGGGCGTGGGCTGCTCGAGCACGGTATGCAACGAAACCACCACCGGCGCCGTCACTCGATCGAGCAGCTTGAGCAGATGCGCGCCTGCCGGCCCGCCGAAGATGCCATATTCGTGCTGCACACAGACGACGTCGGCGCCGCTTGCGTTGATCCGCTGCGCCGCGCGCGCATAGTCGGCCAATTCGTCCTGATCGATCGAGCAGGCGACCTCGACGGGGTAGGCGTAGCGCGCGCCGCGGTCGTTCATCGCATACATATCGACATGCAGATCGGGGAATGCCGCGATCAGCCCCTTGCGGACGTCCTGCGTGAAGGTCGCGATGCCGCACAGCCGCGGCGGGCTGTTCCCGATCAGCGCCACTCTATCCAATTTCGTGACGCCCGATGCGGTCATAATGCGATATCCAAAGAAGCGCGCCCAAGCGACCCTTACGGATATCCAAGGACACAGAAAACGACGTGGCGTTTCAATGCACGACATAGGGCAAAAGTTGCCGGAGACGTTGTGCAGTCGCGAAGATATGCTTCGGCCGAACCAAGTCCAGCCAATTTTGCCGTTGACCCGTGCTATCAGCGCGCTATGCCGTCGTTCCGGGGACGGCACGGCCGAGCCCGCGATCTTTTTGTCTAGAAGACTTCTAGGAGCCCCCAATGAAGAAGCTTGCTTTCGTCCTCGCCGCCGCTGGCCTCATGTCCGTCGCCGCCTGCCACAAGACGGACCAGGCCGCCGCCGTCGACAACGCCGGCGACAACGCCGCCGCTTCGCTCGACAACCAGGGCGACATGCTCTCGGCGGCTGCCGACAACGCTTCCAACGCATCGACCGCCAACGCGCTCGACAACGCGTCGGACGCCGCACACAATTCGGCCGACGCCGTGAAGGCCGACGCTTCGAACAAGGCGGATGCGATCGACAACTCGGCCAAGTAATATTGGCGCCTCCGGTTGCCTAGCGCAGCCGGTTGCACACGGAACGGGCGTCTCCTCGCGGAGGCGCCCGTTTTGCTGTGCGCTTTTCTCGCGCCGCACCGTTGCCATCGGCGACCGATGCGGGCTAAGGGCCACGCCGTCGGGGAGTGGCGCAGCCTGGTAGCGCATCTGGTTTGGGACCAGAGGGTCGCAAGTTCGAATCTTGTCTCCCCGACCACATCGATCTGCGCCGCGCGCCTTTCCAAAGGCGCGCGGCGCGGTCGTTTATGGTATCAGGCGGTCGGCGCGGAGATCCGCGAACAGCTCGAAGAACGCATCGTCGGTCGGCTGATAGGCGGTAAACCCCAGCCGCCGGCTTTTCGACATGTCGGTCACCACTTCGATCGGCCGCCCGAGATCGGCATCGGTGTGCCAGGGCGACGTCAGCCGGGCGAGGTCGGGTTCGGCCAGGCCGTCCCGCACCGCGATCCGGCGCCAGAGATCGGCATCGCCCGCCATCTGCTCCTCGAGCGGACGCACCACCCCGTCGAACGGCGCCGCCGCGATCCCGAACCAGTCGGCGATGCGGCCCCACATCCAGCTCCAGCGAAAGATGTCGCCGTTGACGATGTTGAAGTCCTCGTTCGCGGCGGCGGGTGTGGTCGCCGCCCACAGCAGATGGCGGGCGAGCTGGCGCGCGTCGGTCATGTCGGTCAGCCCGTTCCATTGCGCCGCGGACCCAGGAAACTGGAACGGGCGTCCGGTCTCGCGGCACAGCGTGGCGTAGACGGCAAGCGTCGTGCCCATGTTCATCGCATTGCCGACCGCCTTGCCGATCACGGTATGCGGCCGATGCACGCTCCAGCTGAACCCATCGCGCGCCGACGCGGCGAAGACCTCGTCTTCCTGCGCATAATAGAAATTCTCGACGTCGAGCCGGCCCTGCTCTTCCCGAAACGGGGTCTGCGGCAGTACGCCTTTGCCATAGGCCTCGAACGGCCCGAGATAATGTTTCAGGCCGGTCACCAGCGCGACATGGCGGGGGGCCGCCGCTTTGGGAAGCGCATCGAGCAGGTTGCGGACCATCATCGCATTGACGCGGATATTTTCCGCCTCGCTGTCCTGGCGCAGCCAGGTGGTGATGAAGACGGCGTCCGGGTTCAGGCTCGACAGGGCCGCGGCGGTGGACGCGGCGTCCTGAAGATCGGCGGCGACCGGCTGAACGCCCGCCTGCGCGGCCGGGCGGCGCGCCAGGCCATGCACCGTCCAGCCCTGTTCGACGAGCAACGCCGCCGTCGCGCTCCCGACGATCCCGCTCGCTCCCACTACCAATGCCGTACGTGTCATGATCAAATCCTAGCTGTTAGTCCCCGCGAGCTAGGCACCAACGCTGCGGGCTTCTAGACGGCACCGTTCGGAAACCTAGGCACCGGGAGGTAACCAGTCGATGCAGGGCGGCGACGTCACAAATGATTGGCGCGAGGATTGTGCGCCGCGGCGCGTGCTTGACCTGTTCGCGACCAAGTGGACGAGCATGATCCTCCATACGCTGCACGCGCGCCATGCCGGCGCCGCGCGCACCGGGGTCCTGCAGCGCAGCCTCCCCGGCATCTCGAAGAAGATGTTGACCCAGACGCTGCGCGAGATGGCGGCGTGCGGCCTGATCGACCGCCACGTCGAAAGCGTCGTCCCGCCCGCCGTCGAATATCGGCTGACCCCGCTTGGTCAGCGTTTCGTCGAGCCGGTCGAACTGCTCTACGCCTGGGGCCGCGACAACGCCGACGCGCTCGATCAGATCGGCAGCCGCCCGACCTCGCGGCGCGGCAGCGCGGGCAGCTGACCACCAACTTCATCGCCCCGTCGATCGTACCGCCTGCCGACTGCGCAGACGCTTGTCCCCCGCTCGAACGCCTTTCAGACTGCCCCGGCGACGCGCCGACTTCGGCCGCGACAAGCAGGTCAGGAGAGACGGATGAGCGGGCAGACGGCAAAGGCGCGCTATCGGGTCGTGCAATGGGCGACCGGCAATGTCGGCGCTCGTGCGCTGCGCGGCGCGATAGAGCATCCGCTGCTCGAGCTTGTCGGCGTCTACGTCCACAGCGCCGACAAGGCAGGACGGGACGCAGGCGAGATCGCCGGTACCGCGCCGACCGGCGTGCTCGCGACCAACGCTATCGAGGACGTGATCGCGCTCAAGCCCGACTGCGTGCTCTACATGCCGCACCAGACCAATTTCGATGAGATCTGCCGGCTGCTCGAATCGGGCGCCAACATCGTCACGACGCGCGGCGACTTTCATCGCGCCGACAGCTTGGAGCCTGCGATACGGGCGCGCATCGAGGCGGCTTGCGCGCAAGGACGCAGCTCGATCCACAGCACCGGCAGCAGCCCGGGCTTCATCACCGAGGCGGTGCCGATCGTGCTCGCCTCGATCCAGCGCCGCGTCGACTCGATCAGCATCAACGAGTTCGCCGACTGCTCATCGCGCGATTCGCCGGCGATGCTGTTCGAGGTGATGGGCTTCGGCCAGGCGCCGGGTGGCTCGGGTCCGGCCGAGCAGGCGCGCTATGATTATCTGCGCGACGCCTTCTCGCCGTCGCTGCACCATCTCGCCGATGCGCTCGGCCTGACCATCGACGGCTTCGAGGCGACCGGCGGGGTCGGCGTCACCCGCGCCGACCTGCCGATTGCGGCAGGCGTCGTCCCGGCGGGCACGGTCGCCGCGCAGCGCACCCGCGTGTCGGGCATGCGCGACGGCAAGCCGCTGATCAGTTTCACCGCGACCTGGTATGTCTCCGCCGACGTCGATACCGGCCCCGGCGAGCATTGGGATTTTCGGGGATCGGGCTGGCGGGTCGTCGTCGAGGGGGACTGTCCGCTCGACGTGGTGATCAGCTTCCCGGTCGCCCCCGAAAACTATGCCGAGATGACGCCGGGCCTGACCGCCAACCGGCCGGTCAATGTCGTGCCCTATCTGTGCGACGCGCCGCCCGGCATCCGGTCGACCGCGGACCTCCCGCAGATCATCGCGCGGCTGGGATAATCGCCCACCGCGCGTTGCCGCCATGCGGCGCGGCGCTCTCCACCTGGTACGGCCATGCCGGCGAAGGCGGAGAATGCGTACACGCCGTGTTCCAGGATCGGGCGCCGCGTCTATGGATCCCGGATCCAGTCCGCGACGACGGCCGTCAAAGACCGATCAGGCGCGTCGCCGCTCGCGCTGGCTGGCCGCAAACGACGACCCGATGTCAGCCGAGCTTATGCGGCGCGCCGACACCCATATATTTCGCCAGATTATGGTGGAGGCTGGGTATGGCGCGCTCGCGATAGGGGTTGGGTTGCGTGCCGCGGAAGCCGCCGTTCTTCATGCCCTGCTGCACCGCCGCCATGTTCGCGAAATCCTGTTGCAGCACCGGCGGCCACGCCTCGGGCGGCGTATAGTCCCACTCGGTTTCGGGCGCTTCACCCTCGGGATAGAGTTCGTAGACAGACGCCTCGAAGATGCACTTGTCGGGATCGGCCTTGTAGGGCCGCGCCTGGTAGCAGAGCATATTGTTGACCGCGTGACCGATCTGGAAATTGGGAAAAATCTGCCAGGCGGTGCCGGCCTTGGCATTGTGCGACGGCTCGACCACCGGCCAGATCACCCCGCGCGCCTCGTCCGCGGCGCGCGCCGACTTGAGCCAATGCTGCAGCACTTCGCCCGAAGGCGTCCCTTCGGGCAGTTCGTCCTTGAGCCGGATCGCAGCATCGACGAGCGTGCGCGTGGTGTTGGTGTTCGCCGCCTCCCAGGTGAAGACCTGCATCTCGGCGGTCGAGATGCGCGCATCGCCGGTGCCGATGCGGAGCTTGGCCTGCTGGTTCTCGTCCATCGATTTCGGCGCGTCGTAACCGATATTGCTGTGCAGCCCCTGATTGCGCGCCCAGCCGGGAAAGTCGCCGAATGCCATGAACTCGGGATGCGTGCCGGGGACGTGATAGGTCTCGTCGAACGCCTCCATCGCGACCTTCCAGTTGCAATCGAAGATGATCCATTTGCGCCAGCGGCAGCGCATGTTCTGAAGCTGGAAGGGTTCGAGCAGGGTCGCGGCCGGCTCGAGATAGTCCCGTAGCGGCCCGGCGTCGGGGTCCATATTGATCCAAAGCCAGCCGCCCCAGGTCTCGCATTTGACCGATCCCAGACGCGTGCTCTCGTCGGTGAGCTTGCCCTGCCAATGATCGCGCTCCGGAATATGCACGCACTGGCCCTGCAGATCGAACGTCCAGCTGTGGAAGCCGCAGACGAAGCGCATCTTCTTGCCGCGCGCGTTGCGGGCGCCGGGCGGGGTGTCGATCAGCCGGCGGCCGCGATGCGGGCAGACATTGTAGTGCGCCTGCACCGTATCGGGCCCAGAGCGGACGAGAATGATCGAATCGTCGAGGATGTCGAAGGTGATGTAGTTGCCGATCTCGGGGATATCTTCGATCCGCCCCGCCTGCAGCCAGGTCTTGCGCCACAGCCTGTCGCGTTCGGCGCGGGCATAGTCGGGCGAAAAATAGGCCTCGACGCCGATCGTGACCGGCGCTTCGAGTTCCTCGGCGGCGACGATCGCCTCGCCCTTCAAGCTGCCGGAATGTTCGCCCATCTGAAGTCCCCGTTCGTCCGCACACGGCGCGCCGAAGACCGATATGACACTCCACATGCCGCCGGGTAAGCTTGCCCAGGCCTGCTATCGCCGTCGCGATGGATGGAGGCGGGCGGTGTCAGCCGCGCGGCGGCCGCAGCGCGATGATGCTCCCCTCGCCGTCCGCGGAGACGTACAGCGTGCCGTCGGGCCCGTCGGCGATGCCCGCGAACGGTCCCATCGGCCCCGACAGCGGCGGAATGCCGCGCAACGGCTTGGGGACGACACCGGGAGGCGCCCCCACCGCCAGATCGGCCGCGATCACCCGCTGTGTGCCGCTTGCGAGCGCATATTCGATCACGGTCTTGGCCCCGACGTCGACGATATAGAGGTGATCGCCGCGTATGAGGATGCCGTGGGGGCGCTGTAGCCCGTCGACCAGCGTCTCGGCCTTGCCGCGGACGATCTTGACCACGCGGCCGGCGCCTGACTCCGCAACGAGCACGTCGCCATCGGCGGTCACCGCGACATCGATCGGGCGCAAGAGGCCGCCGGCCAGTTCCTCGGTCTCGCCGGCCCGGATCGCGACCACCCGCCCTGCGCCGAGATCGGCGGCGATGACGACTTCACCAGGTGCCGCGACGACGCCGTAGAGTTGGTCGAATCCGTCGGCGAGCACCTCGCTATACCGGTCGGCCGGCCGATAGAGCGCCACGGCGCCGCCCGAGGTGGTGACGACGAAGCCGTTGCCGTCCGCCGCATTGGTCAGCCCGCGGACATAGCCCGGATAGCCGGGGGTGAAGAGCATGCCGACGCCGCGCGGTTCGCCGCCGGGGGTCAGGCGGTACATGAACGGACCGTCGGCGATGTAGAGATCGCCGTCCTTCGCCAGCGCGAGGCCGAACGGCGCGTTGAAGCCGCCGGGCAGCACCGCACGGCTGTTGCCTGCACCCAGCAGCTCGGTCACGCGGCCGGTGAAGTCGGAGACGAACAAGCGCTCGCCGACGAAGACGAGGTTGTCGAGCCCCGGATCCAGCGCCGCCAGCCGCTCCTTGGCGCCGGTGCGCGGGTCGATGCGGAGCACTTCGCCGCTCGCGACCTGGGTCGAGACGATGAACCCCTTCGAGTCGAACTTGACCGCGTCGGGAACCCCGAGGTCGCCGACGACGCGCTCCGCCACGCCGCCGTCCGGATTGATCCGCCAGATCTCGTTGGCACCCATCACCGGAAAGTACAGCATGCCGTCGGGGCCCATTTCGAGTGCGTTGGGCATCGGTATGTCCTCGAGCAGCACGCGCGGCGCGGCGCCGTCGAGCGACAGCTCCATCAGCCGGCCGCCGATACGACATTCGTCGATGAACAGCCTTCCCTGGTGGATGGTGATGCCGTTTGCCGACGGCAGGTCGTCGCGCAGCACGTGCGTGCTGCCGTCGGGCCGGCGTACGCTGACGCGCGCGTCCATCACCTCGGTCGCATAGAGATTGCCGTCGGCGTCGAAGGCGAGGTCGTCGGGTGCGACGATGTCGCCGCCGAGCGGGCTGACCGCCTCGACCAGACCCGTGTCGATGTCGAGCGCGCTGATCTGATTGCCCGAGACCTGCGCGATATGGATTCGCCCGTCGGGGCCGACGCGCATCCCGTTCGCCCCGAACAGATGGCTGACCGCGGTGAGCCGCTCGAGCCGCCAGCCTTCGGCGAGGCGCGGGTGGATCGCGACAGGGTAGCGTCCGGTATCATGCGGCATCCGGTCTCTCCTCGATATACGGTCGTATTGCGCCGATGGTCTTGGCAGCGGGCGAAGCCCTCACCGGCCACGCCAGTGCGGCGGCCGTTTCTCGGCAAAGGCGCGCGGACCTTCCTGCGCGTCGTCGCTGCGATAGGCGACCTCATGCGCGGCGCGCGCCGCCTGCAGCGCCGCCGAACGCCCCATCTCGGTCGCCAGCATCACGGTCTCGCGCCCGGCGCGGACCGAGAGCGGCGCCCCGTCCAGAACCTCGGTCGCCAGCGCCAGGGCCGTGTCGAGCAGCGCCTCGGGTTCGGCGAGCCGGTTGACCAGACCGATCTCATAGGCGCGCTGCGCGCTGATCGGTTTGCCGGTGAGGATGATCTCCATCATGATCCGCTGCGGGATCATGTGGATCAACGGCGCCGCCCACGGACTGCCGCGCCCGACCTTGACCTCGGTTATCGCGAAGCGCGCGGTCGTGCTGGCGACGCACAGGTCGCAGGCTTGCGCGATCATCCAGCCGCCCGCGAACGCGACGCCGTTGACCGCCGCGATCGTCGGCTTGCTCAGCTCGATCGTGTCGTAAGGCAGCGCGTACATGTCGCGTGGGGGCACCGCCATGCCGGTCTCGACCATCTCTTGAGGTCTCCGCCGGCACAGAAAGCCTTGTCGCCCGCGCCGGTCAGGATCGCGACACGCAATGCGGGATCCCGTTCGAAGCGCGTCCATGCGGCTGCCAACCCTTCGCGGATTTCCCGGCCGAGCGCGTTGCGCGCGTCGGGCCGGTTGAGCGTGAGGATCGCGATCCCGTCGTCGCGCGCCTCGAACAGGACGGCATCGCTCATCAGAACCCCCGTTGCTGGATGACATGCGCCGCGCGATCGAGCGTCTCGCGGAAATCGGGATGCGCGATCGCGACCATCCGCTTCGCCCGCTCGGCAAGCGTCTGGCCCTTGAGTTCGGCCGCGCCATATTCCGTGACGATCAGGTCGACATCGCTGCGCGCGGTGGTCACCGGGCCGGACAGATCGGCGACGATCTTGCTGATCGCGCCGCCCTTGGCGGTGGCCGACAGCGCGATGATCGAGCGGCCGCCCGGCGAGCGCGCGCCGGCGCGAACGAAATTGACCTGGCCGCCGGTGCCGCCGAGATAGCTGGCCCCGCTCTGCTCGGCATTGACCTGACCGGTGAGATCGACCTCGATCGCCGAATTGATCGTCACCAGCCGTTCGATCTGCGCGAGCACCGCGGCGTCGTGGGTATAGCTGGTCGCGCACATGCGGATCAGCGGGTTGCGGTGCGCCCAGTCGTACAGCCGCCGCGTGCCGATCAGCGCGCCGTTGATCGACACGCCATGGTCGATCGACTTCCGTGCGTTGGTCACGACCCCCGCCTCGACCAGTTCGACCAGTCCGTCGCCAAGCATGCCCGAATGGACACCAAGATCGCGGCGATCGTGGAGCAGGCGCAGGATCGCGTCGGGCACGGCGCCGATGCCGGTCTGGATCACCGCGCCATCGCCGATATAGGCGGCGGCATGCCGCGCGATCGCCATGTCGGTCTCGCCGATCGTCGCGGCGGCGACCTCGACGGGCGGACGCGAGACGTGGACCGCGCAATCGATCCGCGCGGCGGGCAGCAGCTCGCCATAGGTGAAGGGCACCTGGTCGTTGACCTCGGCGATCACCACCCGCGCCTTGGCGACCGCGGCCTGGACATGGTCGCCGATCAGCCCGAAGCTGTGATGCCCGTCCTCGTCGGCGGGGCTGAGCTGGACGAAGGCGACGTCGCAGCCGATCGTGCCGTCCGCGATCATCGGGCCGACTTGGCTGACATGACAGGGGACGACCGACAGCCTGCCCGCCTTGGTCATCGATCGCAACGCGCCGATCGCGCCCATGCTGGAGAGCGCGAAGCTGTCCGCGCTGGTGGGCGTGAACAGCCCGGAAAAGCTCGTGGCGATGAAGGCGGAGAGGTCACCGATGGCAGCCCCTTGCGCGATCAGCGCCTCGACCAGCGTCGTCGGCTCGCCGCAGGCCTGGCCGATGACGATGCGATCGCCGCGGCGGAGGTAGCGCGCGAGGTCGAGGCTTGCCGCATCGGTCACGTCCGGCACATCAAACCCCCGTTCGCGCTGAGCGCAGTCGACGCACATCCGCCGAGGGTCGCGCCCGCACCCGTCCATCGACTGCGCTCGGCACGAACTTTGTGGGCTGCGCGCCGGTCACGCGCGCCCCGCCTGTTCGAGCAGCGTCTGCGCGCGCGACAGATAGGGGCGGTCGAGCATGCCGCCCTTGTAGCCGATCGCGCCGACGCCGGGGTTGGCCGCAAACAGGTCGACGATCGCCTGCGCGTCCGCAATTTCTTCTTCCGTCGGCGTGAAGGCGGCGTTGATCACCTCGACCTGCGCGGGGTGGATCGCCAGCATGCCGCGATAGCCGTCGCGCCGCACCTTCTCGGCACGCGCCCTGAGTCCGTCGAGATCGCGGAAGTCGCCCTGGATCGTCTCGATCGCGGCGACGCCCGCGGTGGCGGCGCCAAGCAGGCACAGGCTGCGCGCCAGTTCATAGGTGAAGCCGTAGCTGCCGTCGGGATTGCGGTTGGCGCTGGCGCCGATCGAATCGGCCAGATCCTCCGCGCCCCAGGTCAGCGCGACGACGCGCGGCGCACCCTTGTAGCTGCCGGTGTGGAACATGGCCTCGGCGGTCTCGGTGATCAGCACGATCACGCGCGTCGACCCCTCCTCGATGCCGTTCGCCACTTCGAGCGCGGACAGGCAGTGATCGAGCTTTTCGACATCGGCACGGCCATAGACCTTGGGCAGCATGATCCCACCCGGCCGCGCCGGCATCACCGCGGCGAGGTCGAGCAGCGTGTACGGCCCGTCGAACGGGTTGATCCGCACCCACAGCCGATGCGCCTGCGCGGGGTTGGCGGCGATGAAATCATGGACCATCGGTCGTGCGGCGGCCTTGTTCTCGGTGGCGACCGCATCCTCGAGATCGATCAGCACGATGTCGGCGGTGCCGTCCATCGCCTTGGCCATCTTCTTCTCGCTGTCGCCCGGCGCGAACAGCCAGGAGCGCGCGGTGATCGGTCCGGACATCTTATTCCTCTCAAACCCGTTCGCACTGAGCGAAGTCGAAGTGCGTTTGTCAGGCGCGGCGTTGGCATCACGTCCTTCGATTCGCTCAGGACGAACGGGGTGCGTTTGGCAAGCCCGGTCAATAGCTCTTCGGTAATTCCAGAACCCGCTCGGCAATGAAGTTGAGGATCATATGCGGGCTGACCGGCGCAGTGCGCGGGATCAGCACCTCGCGCAGCAGGCGCTCGACATGATATTCCTGGGCATAGCCCATCCCACCAAGCGTCAGCATCGCGGTATGGCACGCCTCGAACGCGGTCTCGGCCGCCAAATATTTGCCGGCGTTCGCCTCGGTCCCGCAATCCTCGCCGCAATCGAACAAGGTGGCCGCCTTCATCACCATCAGATTGGCGGCCTCGAGCTGCATCCAGCATTTCGCCAGCGGATGCTGAATGCCCTGGTTCATCCCGATCGGTCGATCGAACACGATCCGCTCGCGCGCATAGCGCGCGGCGCGCTGGATCGCGTTGCGGCCGATGCCGATCGCCTCGGCGCCGAGCAGGATGCGCTCGGGATTGAGCCCCTTGAGGATGATCCGGAAGCCATCGCCCTCGCCGCCGATCCGATCGTCCTCGGGAATGAAGAGATCGTTGATGAACAACATGTTCGACCCAACCGCATGACGCCCCATCTTGGGGATCAGGCGATGCTCGATATGATCGCGATCGAGCTTGGTGAAGAACAGCGAAAGCCCATCGGTCTTGCGCGCGACCTCTTCGATCGGCGTGGTCCGCGCGAGCAGCATCATCCGATCGGCGACATGCGCATTGGTGATCCAGATCTTGTCGCCATTGACCAGATAGCCGCCATCGACCTTCTTCGCCGCGGTCTTGAGCTTGGTGGTGTCGAGACCCGTATTGGGTTCGGTCACGGCGAAGCACATTTTCTCCGCTCCGCTCAACACCGGCGGGATCATGCGGCGCTTCTGCGCGTCGCTCCCGAACAGGTCGATCGGCTCGAGACTGAACACCGGGCCGTGGATTGTCGACGCCGCAGTCATCCCGCCGCCGGCCTCGGCGACCGCCTGCATCATGATCGCCGCCTCGGTGATGCCCAGCCCGGCGCCGCCGACCGCCTCGGGCATGGCGACGCCGAGCCAGCCGGCGTCCGCCATCGACGCGTAAAAGTCATGCGGGAATTCGGCGCTATCGTCGCGCTCGAGCCAATAATCGTCAGAATATTGTGCGCAATGCTTCAACACGGCGTCGCGGATGTTGGACTGATCCGACGTAAGCGAGAAATCCACGGGGCCGCCTTCTTCACGAGATAAGCCGCCGCCGTAGCAGCCGACCCCTATCGCAACAATCGAACGCGGGACCGATATCGGGCCGGCGATCGGTGATTGCGATGGCGTTGCGGCGCGCGCGTGACTAGTCGCGGCGAAACCAAGAGGAGAGATTATGGGCAAGGGACCGCTCGCCGGAATACGCGTCGTGGACCTGACCGCGATGGTGATGGGTCCTTATGCGACGCAGATCATGGCGGACATGGGCGCCGACGTGATCAAGGTCGAGACACCCGCGGGCGACGGCGTCCGGGATATCTCGGTCGGCCCGGCGCCGCGGATGAGCGGCGTCTTCTACAATGTGAATCGCGGCAAGCGGAGCGTGGTGCTCGATCTGCAGACCGAAGACGGGAAAGCGGCGTTGCGCGCGCTGATCGAGACCGCCGACGTGTTCATCCACGCGATGCGCGGCAAGGCGATCGCCAAGCTTGGCTTCGACTATGCGGCGGTCGCGGCGATCAAGCCGGACATCGTCTACACCAATTGCTACGGCTACAGCCGTCGCGGCCCCAATCGCGACCTGCCCGCCTATGATGACACCATCCAGGCCGAATGCGGCATCCCCCATGTGCAGCAATTGCTGACCGGGCGCGCCGATTTCGTCGGTACGATCATGGCCGACAAGATCGCCGGGCTTACCGCGCTGTATGCGACCACCATGGCGCTGTTCCACCGCGCGCGCACCGGCGAGGGCCAGGAGGTCGAGGTCGCGATGTTCGAGACGATGGCGGCGTTCATGCTGGTCGAGCATGCCAATGGCGCGATGTTCGACCCGCCCCTGAGCGCCGCGCACTATCCGCGCGCCGTCGCGCCAAACCGCCGTCCCTACAAGACCAAGGACGGCTATGTCGCGGCGCTGATCTACAACGACAAGCATTGGGCCGCGTTCGTCGGGGCGGTGCGGCCGCCCTGGGCGGGCGACGACCTCAAGACGCTGGCGCAGCGGTCGGCGCGGATCGACGAGGTCTATGGCCGGCTGGCCGAAATCTTTGCGGAGCGGACCACCGCCGATTGGCTCGATCTGCTGCGCGACCTCCATATTCCGGCCTCGCCGCTGCGCACCACCGACGAACTGTTCGACGATCCGCATCTCAACGCGATCGGCTTTTTCGAGACGCTCGAGACTCCGCACGGCGCGGTCCGCTTTCCCGGCATCCCAACCTGGTTCTCGGCGACCCCCGGCGCGGTCGCGGGCCCGACCCCCGAATTGGGGGCCGATACGCAGGATGTGCTGGCGGAACTGGGCATCGGCAGAGCGGGAAGCGCGGCCGCGTGATCGGGGCATAGTTTCCGCGCGATATCGCCGCGGCGTCGCGCTTGGTCGATGACAGCCTCGCGCCGGATGATAAGGAACGCCATGGACTTCCATCCCGACGCCGACCGCCGCGAGCTGATCGCCGAAGCCTTCTCGCGTCCGCTCGATGCGCTGCTGCCGCTCACCCGGCTGCATCGCACCGACTGCGAGGAACCGTGGGACGCGCTGAGCGAACTCGGCGTGTTCGGGATCGCTGCCGATGTCGAGGCCGGCGGCGTCGGTCTGGGCCCGGCGGAGGAAGCGCTGCTGGCGATGGAATTGGGCCGTCGGCTCGCCGGGCCGCAGGTGCTCGCGACGATGATGGCGCTGCATTGCGCCGATGAAACCACGCAGCGGCTGATCGTGTCCGGTGGTGCCCGCGTCGCACCAGCGATCCTGTCCGGCGGCACCGCATCGGTGATCGACGGCCGGCACGCCGACTGGGTGCTGCTTCGGCAGGATGGTGCGGCCGCTCTCCTTCAGGCAGGCGGCTCGGTCGTGCCCGCCGTCGTCGACGACGATCACTGGACGGCGCCGCTGACCGGCATCCCCATCGCGTCCGCCGATCTGGCGTGGGCGACGGACGACGCGCTGCTCCGCATCCGGCTGATCGAGGCGGCCGCATTGTGCGGTGTCGCCGCATGCGCCGGCGAGATGGCAGTCGCCTATGCCGGGATCCGCGAGCAGTTCGGCCACCCGATCGGCGGCTTCCAGGCGGTCAAGCACCAGTGCGCCAACATGGCGATGGCGGCGATGGCCGCGCGCGACGCGATGACCTTCGCGGCGATGGCGGTCGAGCAGCAGCGTGCCGACGCCACATTCCAGGTCGAAGCCGCGCTGCTGCTCGCGATCGAGGCGGCGCTCGCCAACAGCCGGCGCAACGTCCAGGTCCATGGGGGGATCGGGTTCAGCGAGGAGGCCGATCCGCATCTCGTCGTCAAGCGCGCGCATCTGCTGATCGCGGCATGCGGCGGCGCCGATACGGCGGCCGACCGCGTCGCCCGCGCCGAGGCACCGATGCTGAGGGCGGCCGGTCGATGACCGACACGCCGCTTCTGTTCGCCGTCGACACGGACGGCGTTGCCGTGCTCACGCTCAACCGTCCGCACGAGGGCAATTCGCTATCGCCCGACCTGCTCATAGCGCTCGAGACTGCCTGGGAGCGGGTCGACAGCGACGATGCGATCCGCGTCGCGGTGCTCACCGGGGCCGGCGAACGCCATTTCTGCACGGGTGCCGCGGTCGGCGAACTCGAGATCGGCAAGGGCGGGCTGCAAAACATCCCGTTCGCCGCCGCCAACCGCTTCTCGCCGCGGCAGTGTGCGGTGCGCAAGCCGGTCATCTGCGTGCTCAACGGGCTCGCCAATGGCGGCGGCCTCCATTTCGTCGCGGACAGCGATATCGTGGTCGCCTGCGAGCAGGCCGCGCTGATGGATTCGCACGTCAATGTCGGTCAGGTCTCCGCCCTGGAGTCGCAGGGGCTCGCGCGCCGCGCTGGACCGGGCGCCGCGCTTCTGCTCGCGCTTGTCGGCAAGGCCTATCGGATGCCCGCGGCACGCGCCTACCAGCTCGGGGCGATCGACCTGCTCGAACCGACCCGCGAGGCGGCGATGGCGCGCGCGATGGAGCTGGCGCGCGCGATCGCGCTGAACTCGCCCCAGGCGATGGCGCTGACCAAGCGTGCGATCTGGGCATCGACCGAAATGCCCGATCCGCAGGCGCTGGCCTATGCCTGGGAGCTGCTCAAATCGCATTGGGCGCACCCCGATTTTAAGGAAGGGCCCGCTGCCTTCGCCGAGAAGCGCGCGCCCGTATGGAACCCCGATCCCAACGCCCGCAGCTAGACATCGCGAGCACGATGAGCGGCCACGACCGGCGCCTCCGCCTATCCGCTACGCTACATCCTCCCCTATCAGGCTCCGACAACTGAGGGGATCGATCGCTCATGGAGCAGCGTAGGGCAGCCATCGTCACCGGGGCCGGATCGGGCATCGGCCATGCGCTCGCCCACGTGCTCGCGCGCCGGGGCGTGGACATCGTCGGCGTCGGCCGCTCGCGTGAGCCGCTCGAGGCGCTCAAGGCAGACCTGGCAGGCATTGCGGAGGTCGCGATCGTCACCGCCGACATTGCCCAGGACGATGCCCCCGCAAAGGCGGTGAAAGCCGCGGTCGATACCTTCGGCCGGCTCGACTATCTGGTCAACAACGCCGGGGTCGGCAAACCCTTTCCCGTCGATGAGACCAGCGACGAGGTGCTCGACTATTTCCTGGGCGTGCACCTTCGTGCGCCGTTCCGCTTCTGCCGCGAGGCGCTCTCGGTGATGGGCGATGGCGGCGCGATCGTGAACGTCGCCTCGACCTTCGCGGTGATCGGCGGCCTGCGCGGCGGCGCCTATTCGGCCGCCAAGACGGGATTGGTCGGCCTCTCCAAGCATATGGCCGCGCAATATGGTCCGCGCGGCATCCGCACCAATGTCGTGGCGCCCGGCGTGCTCGAGACGCCGATGACCGCCTATGCCTGGGAAAATGCGGTGTTCAAGCGGATGAACTTCGACATGACCCCGCTCAACCGCACCGGCACCGCCGACGATGCGGCGCAGGCGATCGCCTTTCTGCTCTCCGACGAGGCGCGCTTCATCACCGGTCAGGTGCTGGTCGTCGACGGCGGCTGGTCGTCGACCAAATATCTGGCGCCGCACGCCGTCACCGCCGTACCGGTGGACCCGCAATAGGCGATGGTCGAACGGCGCGTCCTCAACGGCTGGTCGATCCGCTGGGATCCGGCGCGTGCCGCCGATGCGCGCGCGCGCGGGCTGTGGATAAACGAGACATTGGCCGAGATCGCCGCGCGCAAGGCGACGGACGAGCCGGACACCCTGCTGCTTGTCGACGGCGAACGGCGGATCGACGCCGCGACGCTGTACGCCGAGGCGAGTGCCGTCGCGCAGGCGCTGCTCGCCCGCGGTTTCCGGCCGGGCGACACGCTGTCGTTCATGCTGCCCAACTGGCACGAGGCGGCCGTGATCTATCTGGCGGCGACGCTGACCGGCATGGTCGCGCACCCGATCGTGCCGGCGCTGCGCGATCACGAGGTTGGCTTCCAGCTTCGTGACAGCCGCAGCCGGATGATCTTCGTGCCCGCGGCGTTCCGGCGCTTCGATTATCCGGCGATGATGCAGCGCGTGAATGCCGACTTGCCCGACCCGGTTGAGGTTGTGGTGCTGCGCGGCGATGCTGCGGGGTTCACCAGCTATTCCTCGCTGCTCGCTCATCGGGGCACGGCGCCGCTTCCCGAGGTCGAACCCGACAGCGTCAAGATGCTGATGTATACGTCGGGCACGACCGGGCGACCCAAGGGCGTGCTGCACAGCCACAATTCGCTCTACGCGCTGGTGACCCAGCTTCACGACCATTGGCGCGCGGGCACGGGCGATGCCTTTTTCGTCCCCTCCCCGATCAGCCATATCGGCGGATCGATCTACGCCTTCGAGATGCCGCTGCTGTTCGGCACGCGCGCGGTACTGCAGGACAGCTGGGACGCGCCTGCGGCGGTCGCGATCATGGCGCGCGAAGGCTGCACGCACATGGCGGGCGCAACGCCTTTCCTTGAAGCGCTGCTAGCCGCCGCGCGGGCGGCGGACACGACCCTGCCCGCGCTCAAAGTGTTCATCGGCGGTGGTGCCGATCACCAGCGAGCTTCGGCCATTCTCGCGTTTCCAGACGATTGGGTGATCCTTGACCAAGCCGATCGAGGTGACGCGCTCGCGATCCGCTTCGGGAATGGCATCGGCGATCGGGCGCAGGCTGGCGGCAACGCTGTGCACCGCGCGCAACCCGTCGATCGCCGCCTTATCCGCTTCGGGAAGATGGGCATAGGCGGCGTAGGTGCTGGCAAATTCGGTTTGCCCACCGGCTGCTGCGACATGCCGCGCGGAGAGCAGGGTCGCCTTGGGCGGCGGCATGTCGACGGTGATCCCGTCCATGTGCCAGAAGAAGGTGCCGAGCACATATTCGGGCTGGCGGTTGATCTTGCGGTCGAGCGTGACCTGATAGACCGGTTCATCGGCGGGCCGGTCGGTGACGGCCGTGCTGGTGATGTTGATCCGCGCGCCGAGCAGATCCGTGAAGGCGAGTTGCTCGGCATCGGTGAGATGCGCGCGCGGAAAGACCAGCACGGTGCGCGCGTCGAGCATCTCGCGGCAGCGCCGAGCCGTCTCCTCGGTGAACAGGCTGGCGCGATCGATGTGGACGATCGCGCCGATGTGCGGCTTCACGGGCTCGAATTCGATGCTCACGGCACGCCTCTCCAGGATCATTCATTTGGCGAGCACCGTTAGCATTACGCGACAAGGCGGCGAAGCCGGCGCACCCTGCTTCGCGAGGCATCGCCCGGCCGATCGGTTGCGCGCCGTTCTGGCTCAGGACGCCTGTGAGGCCCGGAAACCGACCGCCATCGCGATCAAAGCGTCCGGGCGCGGCATTGCGGTGAGCGTCTCGAAGGTCGCGCGATAATGGTCGCTGCTGATGAAGGTCGGCCCGTCGGCGATGCGGTCGAGCGTCTGGGCGGCGACGTCGGCCGCCTTCATCACATGCGCCATCTTCGAGATGTCGTAGCCGATCCGCGCCGCCGCCTCGGACTCGGTCGCGCCCGGACACAGCGTCAGCACGTCGATGCCGTCGTCGCGCAATTCCGCCCACAAGGCCTCGCCGAGCGCCTTCACCAGCGCCTTGCTCGCCGAATAGGCCGCCGAATAGGGGCAGCCGATCAACGCTTCGACCGAACTGGTCAGCACGATTCCGCCCTTTCCGCGCGCGCGAAGCTGCGGGATGAAGCTTCGGGTCAGCTGCAGCGGCGCGTGGCAATTGACCATCAGCAGATCGGTCATCTCGGCGGGATCGTTGGTGGCGTGGTCGCCCTTCATGCTGAAGCCGGCATTGCTGACGAGCAGGCCGATGTTGCGCGAGACGGTCTGCGCGGCGATCGCTGCAG
This sequence comes from uncultured Sphingomonas sp., assembly GCF_937859915.1. Taxonomy (GTDB): domain Bacteria; phylum Pseudomonadota; class Alphaproteobacteria; order Sphingomonadales; family Sphingomonadaceae; genus Solisphingomonas. The sequence goes on from NZ_CALMAW010000010.1 coordinate 35,480, forward strand.
GCGCATCGGGCCGCGCGAGATCGGCCTCGAGGATCGTCACGTCGATGCCGTGGCGGCCGGCGAGATCGGCGGCGATCGCCTCGAGCCGGTCGACCCGGCGCGCGACAAGCACGAGGTCCAGTCCGCGCGCGGCGAGATCCTCGGCGAACGCCTTGCCGATTCCGGACGACGCCCCGGTGACCAGCGCGACGGGGCCATAGCGATCCGCAAAATCCGTCATATGCCGTCCCTCGCCTCGGTGGCGCGGCCGATGCGAGCCGGACCACCTGTCGGTGAAGCGATAGCGCGCTGCAGTCCGTGCGCCATGGCTCCGCGGCGCAACGGGGACCTTATCGCGGCGGCGATGAGGTCTAGCGCGGGCGGGCCGCGCTGTACCGAGCGAGGACCGCTTCCTATGCTCGGCGACCGAAGCGGAAAGAGGATGTCCCGACATGGCTGACACGATCGCGGTCGTCACCGGCGCCAGCCGGGGCCTGGGCCGCGGCATCGCCCGCGCGCTGGGCAGCAAGGGCATGACCGTCTATCTCACCGGCCGCGACGCTGATGCGCTGCGCGATGCTGCGGCGGAGGTCGCGCAGGCGGGCGGCACGGGGATCGCGGTGACCTGCGACCATGGCGATGATGGCCAGGTCGCCGACCTGTTCGCGCGCATCACGCGGGAGTCCGGACGGCTCGACCTGCTCGTCAACAACGCCGCCGCGGTCCACGCTCAGGAATTGGCGCGGCCGGGGCCCTTCTGGGAAAAGGATCTCCGGCTCGTCGACATGATCGATATCGGCCTGCGCTCGGACTATGTCGCGGCCTATCACGCCGCGCCGCTGATGATCGCCTCGGGCCGGTCGCTGATCGTCACCATCTCCTTCTACGGCGCGGTCAGCTATTTTCATGGCCCGGCCTATGGCGCCGCCAAGGCGGGCACCGACAAGATGGTCCACGACATGGCGATCGACTTCGCCGCGACGCCCGTGTCGATAGTCTCGCTATGGCCGGGCTACATCCTGACCGACATGCTGAAGGCGATCCCGCGCGCGGCGTTCCCGCCGGAGATGCAGGCGATGCTGCCCGATTTCGAAACGCCCGAATTCACCGGTCTGGTCGCGACCGCGCTGCTCGCCGATCCCGACCTCAAATCCCATTCGGGCAAGACGCTGATCGGTGCTGAGCTCGGCCGGCGCTATGGCATCGCCGATCTCGACGGCAAGGTGCCGCGCGACTGGACCGAGACGATGGGCGTCCCGACACGCTTCTTCGTGCCGCCCGCGCGCGGCCTGTCGTGAGGAGGCCGTCATGATCGAAGCGCTGCTGGTCGTGCTGACCAAAGCCGTCGAAGGCCGGGATTCGGACTTTAACGATTGGTATACCAACGTGCATACCCGCGATGCGCTGCGCTGCCGCGGCTCGATCGCGCAACAGCGGTTCCGCTTCGCGCGCGAACAGGTCCAGGATTTTCCCGATGGGTTCAGGGCGCAGTATCTCGCGCTTTACGAGGTGTTCGATGCCGCGCGCTTCGCACAGGAGCATGTCGACAACGCCGGGACGCCGCGGATGGAGGTCGAGGACTCGATCGATACGTCGCGGATCGACGACTTCCATTATTATCCGCTGCAGTTTCGCGACAAGGCCCCGCGCAGCTTCCAGACGGGCAGCGTCGTGCTCGAACAGTTTCAGGCCAGGCCCGGACAGGCGGCCGCACTGCGGGACTGGTATAACGACGTCTATCTGCCCGAGCGCTTCCGGCAGGACGGCATCGTCACTGCAAGCCTGCTCGGCTTCGATCCGCACGGGCAGCTGATGCCGTATCCGCCGGCGCATGACCATGTCGGGATTTGGCGGCTGGGCGACGATGGCGCCCGCGAGCTTTGGCGGCGATCGACGGCGCTCGGCGACTGCCCCTTCATCGAGCGGGCAAGCGTCGCGGTGACCTGCTGGGACGTGCTGACCCCGCGCGTGACCGAGGACGACGTCTTTCACACGACCGCCGCGGCCTTGGCAGCCGAGGAGCGAGCACGCCAGCGGATCCACACGCATAGCAGGCTGCTCACCGCCAGGACCGCCCGCGACTGACCGTCGGCTTGCGGACGCCTCTTCGAGCCTGTCGATGGCCCGCGTTCGGGGCCGCGCTCAATTGTCCTTGGACACGTCCCGCACCGGAAAGGGCAGTGGCGCGACGGGGACGCCGTCGGCGACGAGCTGCCTGGCCTCGAGCGGCGTCGCTTGGCCATGGATCACGCGATGCTCGGCGTCGCCCGCATGGATCGCGCGCGCCTCGGTCGCGAAGCGCGCGCCGACGTCCTCGGAGCCGCTCAGCATCTTGGCCTGCATCGCCATCATCGCCTGCATCATCGCCTTGCGATCGGGCGCCGGGCTGGCGCTGCTGCCGGCCGCTATCCGCGGCGCCATCGGGGCCTTGTCGACGCCGGCATCGCCGCAGATCGGGCACGCGACCAAGCCGCGCGCCCGTTGCGCGTCAAAGTCCGCCTGGCTGCCGAACCAGGCTTCGAAGACATGGCGTGCGCTGCAACTGAGATCGAAGACGATCACGCTCGCGTAACCGGGGGGATTTCGCGCCGGTGACGCAGCGCGGGAATGCGCGACCTGACGTCGTGCAGGCGCATGAGGTCGAGCTCGGCGAACCCGACGCCGGGTGCCGTCCCCATGTCGAGCAGGACCGTGCCCCAGGGATCGACGACCAAAGAATGGCCGTAGGTGGCGCGACCGTCGGCATGCGTGCCGGTCTGCGCCGCCGCAACCACGAAACAACCCGCCTCGATCGCGCGGGCGCGCATCAGCACATGCCAGTGCGCCTCGCCGGTTGGCACGGTGAAGGCGGCGGGTATGGCGAGAATCTCGGCCCCTGCGTCGCTCAGCGCGCGATAGAGATCCGGAAAGCGCAGATCGTAGCAGATGCTCTGGCCCAGCCTGCCCGCCGGCGTGTCGACGACGCTTGCCCCGGCCCCCGGCGCATAGGCGGCAGACTCGCGCCAATGCTCGCCGGTCGCCAGATCGACGTCGAACAGATGAAGCTTGTCATAGCGGGCGCGCACCGCGCCGCCATCGTCGATGACGAACCCGCGGTTGACATAGCGCGATTCGCCGCCGCCGGGCCGCAGCGCCAAGGAGCCCAGGTGCACCCACAGTCCCAGGCGCGCCGCGCTCGCGCGCGCCGCAGCCAATACGACGTCGGCCTCCTCGCCGACGATCGATGCCGCCGCGCGCGTCCGGTCGCGGTCGAGAAGCCCGGTCATTTCCGGCGTGAACGCGACCACCGCGCCGCCCGCCGCCGCCTCTTCCAGACCCGCGACGAGGAGGCGCGCGCCTTCTACCGGATCGATGCCGCTGGTTAGCTGGAGAAGGGCGACGCGCGTCAAGGCGATCAGGCGGCGAGCAGCCGATCGAGTCCGCCCTCGGCGTCGAGCACAGCCAGATCGTCGGAGCCGCCGACATGCGTGCCGTCGATGAAGATCGAGGGCACGGTGCTATGGCCGGGCGCGCGATCCAACATTTCCTTGCGCTTCGGACCGCCCATCGTGATGTCGGTCTCCTCGTAGCGGACGCCCTTGGCATCGAGCAGCTTCTTCGCCCGCGCACAGTAGGGGCAGCCCATTTTGGTATAGATCTCGACCTTTGCCATCATATATTCCTTCGATCGTTGAGAGCGGACCTGTGGATTGGCACCGCCAATGTCAACGCCCCTCGGCATCGTCGCGCAGCACGCGCGCCCAACAGAGCAGCCGGACTTCGGCCGCGCCGGCGCGTTTCAACGCCTTGGCGCAGGCCTGGGCGGTGGCGCCGCTGGTGAAGACATCGTCGACGAGCAGCACGCGGCGTTCGCGCAGCATCCGGCGATGCACTGCGGGGACCGCGAACGCGCCCGCGACGGCGCGCGCGCGCGCCTTACGGCCTAGCCCGCGCAGAACCGGGGTGGGCTTGGTGCGAACCAGCAGGTCCGGGCGGCACTCCAAGCCGCAGCGACCAGCGACGGCACGCGCGATCAGCAGCGCTTGATTATAGCCGCGGCGCCACAATCGCCAGCGATGCAGCGGCACGGCGGCGACGAGCATGTCCTGCGGCGCGTCGCGCACCAGCCGCGCCATCTGGCCCGCCATCGTCCGCGCGACGCCCGGCCTCCCGCCATATTTGAGTCGCAGCGCGACAGTGCGTGCCACCTCGCCATAGGCGACCGCCGCATAGGCACGATCGAAGGCAGGCGGATCGGCGTGACACGCGCCGCAGAGCGCGCCCTCCCCGCCTTCATGCGGCAGCGGTAGCGCGCACATCGCGCAGGCCGGCGGACCGAGGAACGCGAGCGCCTGCCAGCAGCCGATGCAGAAGCGATGGTCGCCGTCGACGATCTGGCCGCAGCCGGGGCAGCGCGGCGGCAGCGCGAAGTCGACACCCGCCGACCAGCAGGCACGAAGGAGGCGGGCGGCGGACGTGGCCATGGCCTCTTGTCCGCCGTGCCGCCACGCTGCACAAGCCCCGCCATGGCCACCGCCCCGCATGAACCCTTCGACCGCGTCCGCCGCCGTACGCGTCGCGATCGGGCGATGGCGCGCTTCGGCGCGCATGGGTTCCTGACCCAGCATATTGCGGACGAGTTGCTCGCCCGGCTCGATCTGGTCGAGCGCCATTTTTCGCGCGCGCTGGTGATCGGCGCCACGGACGCGCGCATCGCCGGAACCCTGGCGGCCAAAGGCATGACGATCGTGTCGATGGACGCCGGTTTCGTCGCCGCCAAGGCCGCAGGGGGCGTCCAGGCGGACGAGGACCGCCTGCCCTTCGCCGACGGAAGCTTCGACCTACTCGTTTCGGCCAACACTCTGGACAGCGTCAACGACCTGCCCGGTGCGCTCCTGCTCGCTCGGCGCGTGCTCAAGCCCGACGGGCTGTTCCTCGCGGGCTTTATCGGGGCCGGCAGCCTGCCGCGGCTCCGCGCCGCAATGCTGGAGGCCGATCTTGCCGACGCCCGCGGCGTCGCGCCGCGTATCCATCCGCTGGTTGACGTTCGGTCGGCGGGCGACCTGCTTGGCCGCGCCGGTTTCGTGCTGCCCGTCGCCGACGGCGAGACCCTGGACGTCCGCTATGGTGGGCTCGATGGGCTTCTTGCCGACCTGCGCTTCGGTGCGCTTGGCAGCGTGTTGGCGGGAACGCCCGCGCCGCTGTCGCGGCTCCAGGCGATTGCCGCGCATGCCGCCTTCGCGTCGCAGGCCGATCCCGACGGTCGCGTCAGCGAAACCTTCGCGCTGGTCTACCTGATTGGCTGGGCACCAGATGAGTCGCAACCTAAGCCCGCGCGGCGCGGTAGCGCCACCGCATCGCTCGCCGCCACGCTCAAGCCCAAGCAATAGGCCGAACCGCAAATCATCGCCCGCAGGCGATATCTAGACCAGCGCCTCGAGCAGCCCGATCAGCGGCCGGTCGGGCTCGGGCATCGGCAGCGCGAACAGTTCGACCGGACGCACCCAGCGCAACGCCGCGGCCTCGAGTGGCTGCGGGATCCCCATCCACTTGCGGCAGACGTGGAGCAGCAGCAGCAGATGCCGATCGCCAAGCGGTTCGCTCGCGAACGCGGCGGGCGCGAGGCAGGCCGCCTCGACGTCGATGCCGAGTTCCTCGTGCAATTCGCGGATCAGCGCGACGGATGGCGTCTCGCCGGCTTCGATCTTGCCGCCGGGAAACTCCCAAAGCCCGGCCAGCGGGCCGGTTGCGCGCTGTTGGACCAGTACACGACCGTCACGATCGATCAGCGCGGCGGCGGTCACCAGCAGAAGCGTGGTCGGCGGCAAACATGGTTCCATTGCCGTAAATCTTCCTTAAGCAATAGCGAATAGGACCGATCGCGGATGTGGATTCGGGGGTTCGTGTGCGACAGTTTCGAGCCTTGTTCCGCGATCGGCGCGGCGCCACGGCGATCGAATATGGCCTGATCCTGGCACTCATCTTCCTGGCCATCATCGGCGCAGTCCACAGCGTCGCCGATCACGTCATCGCGACCTGGGGCTCCGTCAACACGCAGGTCGCCAACGCCACCAAGTGACGAATTCGTCTATTCCGGACCGACCAATTAAACGTTTGGCAACTCCATCGCCCGTAAGGCTTGGAAGCGGACCCCCACCAGGGAAAGCCGGGTAGTGTTTCGGACTGAACGTAGGAGAATCCCAATGCGCAAGTTTCTGAAGAACAACAAGGGCGCCACCGCGATCGAGTACGGCCTGATCGCCGCGCTGATCGCCGTCGCCGCGATTTCCGCCATGACGACGCTCGGCACCAACCTCCAGAAGACCTTCTCGAAGGTGTCGAACAACCTCGTCCAGAGCTAAGCTAGATCTAGGCGATATCGTTACCAGGACGGGCGGTGGGAGTTATCCCGCCGCCCTTTTTGCGTCGGTACCATGCAGTGCCGCAACCGCGGGTGCCGTCAGCCTAGCGTAAGAAACTTGTTCCGGCGCTGCTGGCGTACGCTCTGCGCATTCTGCGGCGCCAACGTATCGAGCTCCTCGCCGAGCGCCGTGCCCAGCGCAATTATCGCGACCGTCGGATCCCGATGCGCGCCGCCTAGCGGCTCAGCGATGATACGGTCGATCACCCCGAGCTTGAGCAGATCCTGCGCGGTGATCTTCATCGCATCCGCCGCGTCGGCGGCCTTCTCCGCGGTGCGCCACAGGATCGACGCACAGCCTTCGGGCGAGATGACCGAATAGACCGCATGCTCGAACATCAGCACGCGATTGGCGGCCGCCAGCGCCACCGCCCCACCCGATCCGCCCTCGCCGACGATCGCGGTGACGAGCGGCACGCCGAGCGCGAGGCAGGTCTCGGTCGATCGCGCGATGGCCTCGGCCTGGCCGCGCTCCTCGGCCTGGACGCCGGGAAAGGCACCCGAGGTGTCGACCAGCGTGACCACCGGCAGATGAAAGCGGTCGGCGAGTTCCATCAGCCGGATCGCCTTGCGATACCCTTCGGGTTTGGCCATGCCGAAATTGTGGCGCAGCCGGGTCGCGGTGTCGTCGCCCTTTTCATGCCCGATCACCATCACGCGCCGTCCGCCGATCCGGCCAAGACCCCCGATGATCGCCTTGTCGTCGGCGAAGGCGCGGTCGCCGGCCAGCGGCATGAAATCCTCGACGATACCGCCGATATAGTCCTTGAGATGCGGTCGCTGCGGATGCCGCGCGACCTGAGTCTTCTGCCACGGCGTTAGCTTGCCGTAGGTCTCGCGCAGCATCCTGTCGGCCTTGGCCTCGAGGCTGGCAACCTGCTGCGCGATGTCGATCGAGCTTGCATCCGCGGTCTCGCGCAGCTCGGCGACACGCGCATTGAGATCGGCGATCGGCTTTTCGAAGTCGAGAAATGTCATAGTTCGGCGGGGTAAGCCGGCGGGTCGGCGGCGTCAACGCGCGAGCCGCCATCGCACGGTGGCGTCCGCGACGCGTCGGCGAGCGGATGCCGTGCGTTGACCAGCTCGATCAGCCGGCGGCTGTCGACATGCGTATAGATTTGCGTGGTCGCGATGTCGGCATGGCCAAGCATGGCCTGTAGCGCGCGCAGGTCCGCGCCGCCTTCGAGCAGGTGCGTCGCGAAGGCGTGGCGCAGCACGTGCGGACTGATCCTGTCGGGCGAAATTCCCGCCTCGGCGCCGAGCTCCTGGACAAGCTGGTAGAGGCGAACGCGGCTGAGATGGCCCTTGCCCGAGGGAAACAGCCAGGGTTGCCCGGGCGGCACCAACGCACGCCATGTCGCGACCGCCGCCAGCGCCCGCGCCGAGATCGGTGCCAACCGCTCGCGCCCGCCCTTGCCCCTGAGGATCAGATAGGGTTGGCCGCTGCGGATCGCGGCGCGCGGCAGCGAGACTAGCTCGGTCGCGCGGAGGCCGGATCCGTAGAGCAGCTCGACCAGCGCGACGAGGCGCAGATTGGCGGGCGACGCCCCTTCGCCGCTCCGCTCGGCGAGCGCGCCGAACAGCCGATCGACCTCGTCATGGCCGAGGATCTTGGGCAGTGGCCGCCGCACCAAACCACGCGGCAAGCTGCCGGACGGGTCGTCGGCGCGGTCGCCTTCGTCGAGCAGGAAGCCGTAGAAGCGCCTGAGTGCTGCCGCCTTGCGCGCGATCGTCGCCCGCGCCAGCGCCTGCCACGCTTCGCCGAGCACCGCGAGCGCCGCCGCGTCCGCGCCCGCCAGCCGACCGCCGAGCAGCGTCGAGGCACCGCGCAGATCGGACCCGTACGCCATCAACGTATTGGGCGACGCACCCGCTTCCGCCGCGATCGCCTCGAGGAACCGCTCGATCGCGCGCCCGTCCTCGCCGTGGGCGAAGGCGGTGCCGGCTCTCACCCGTCCTTCCTCATGTCCGCATCAAGGCTTCGGCAGCAACCATCCGTGCCTCTGGCTCGAGCCCGACCGCGCGCAGCGATGCGATGATATGATAGAGAAAGACCGGCGAAACCTGCGTCCAGTCGCTGGTCTGCATGCCGACCGCGGCGAGCAGCGCGACCGTCGCGGGTTCGCCGCGCGCTGCCGCCGAGCCGATCGCGCGCGTCCAGCTGTTGCGCTGACCAAGCGGCACGGCGAGCCGCTGCGCCAGACGATCGACGTCGACCGGCGCGATCCGGCCCAGTGCCGCGAGGCTGACGAACAGGAATTGGGCGCGCAGCGTCGCCGATCCGCGGCCGCCCTCGCCGAAATTGGCGATGCGGTCGTCACCGACATCGACCGCCAGCCTTGGCGCGCCGACCGCCATCAGCGCCCAGGCTTCGTCGATCTTCGATCCCTTGCCGGCGCGGACGACGCCGGTCCAGCGCGCGGTCTGCGTGTCGAGCCCGGCCGACAGCATCGCCGCGATCAGCGCCGAGGCGTCGTCCTCATAGTCCGATGACGGGGTAATCCGCGCAGCGGCCCGCGCGGTAAGGATGCGCGTCGCATATTGATCGCGCTCGCCGGTCGGGTCCGCCCATAACGCGCGCAGCGCAGCAACCCGGTCGCCCTCGTCGCGCGCGGCATAGGCGGTGCGCAGACGACCGGCGGGTGTCTCGTCCATCGCATAGGCGTCGCCGGTCTCGGCCTGCTGTGCGATCATGTCGACGAGATCGGCCGCCGAGGCCACCCCCAGCGTCGCCGCGGTGCGCTCCGCTGCTAGCCGCGACTGCACCGGCAGCATCGGCGCGCGTGCGCGCCACGCCTGCATCGCGAGACCACCCTGGTCGAGCAGGCTGTCAGGCATCACCAGGCCGACAGCGCTCGCCAGCCCGAAGCGCCAGCTGCTCAGCGCGTTGACGCTCGACCATTCGATGTTCACCGCGCGCCGGCTGCCCGTGCCGGCGCCGACCACGCGCTGCGCGAGCAGCAGGTCGATGCCGGTCGCGGCACCCGGCTGCGAGCGCGCGCGATCGATCAGCGCGCTCGCCGTCCCCGCCTCGCCCGACAGCCCAGCGCACATCGCGCGCGCCAACGGCCAGAAAGGCTGGGGGTTCATCGTCTCGGCGGTGTCCGCGACCGGGCAGAGCGCGCCGGGATCGGCCGAGGCCATCGCCGAGTCGAGCACCGCCTGGTCGTAGCGCGGTGTTGCCTTGTCGGGATCGACGCGCTGGACGAGCAGCCGCGCTGCATCCGCTTCGCCCATCCGCGCCAACAACGACGCGCGCTCGGCGACCCAGTCGGATGGATCGACCCCGCCCGGCGTGCCGATGTCGGTGGTCAGCACGCGGCGCAGCAGCATCGACACCCAGCGCGACGCGATCGGGGCATCAAGCCGCGCCATCAGCGTGTTCAGGTAGCGGCCGGCGGTGTTGCCGAAGCCGTCGGCGGGAATGCCGGTGACCGACGGATCGAGGATGCCGACATGGTCGGTCGCCCGCCGCGCGAATTCCGGGATGTCCTGCTTGCGCAGCGCCTCGGCGGCTTCCGCGGCGGCATTGTCAGCATTGTCCGCCTCGTCGTCGGCTGCGGCGGCGGCAGACACGATATTGGCCTGGTCCTGGCTCGGCGGTGCGAGCGACAGCGTCGGCGTCACCTGCCCGCCGCCGTCGTCCTCCGACGGCGATGGCGGCGGCGGGGCAGCGGGCGCGGCCTTGGGCGCGGCACCGAAGCCCGGCGGCAGAATGGATTGCGGCGACTGCTGGCCGAAGGCGGGGATCGCGACCGCGACCAGCGCCGCACCGGCAAGCAAGCCGACGGCGAGCTTAGTGCGTGCCATCTGCAGCGCCATTCGACGTCACCACCTGCTCGATATGGTGGGGCGTCACCCCGACGGAGCGGTGCGAAAGCCAGACCAAGGCGGCCACGATGGCGAGGACGATGACGATCAGAACGATGCTGGCGCGCGACATGGGTTTCCCGACGAACAAGAAAAAGAACGGCCGTGTGAAGGAGGGCGCTTTTGCCCGATCCCCTGGCCCTGTGTATAGCCCCGCCGGCATGCCGCAAAGCCCGCCTCCGCAACGATCTGCCGCGTCGCCTTCGCCATCGGCGCGCCCGCTGGTGCTGGTCGGCATGATGGGCGTCGGCAAGTCGACGGTCGGGCGGCGGCTGGCGGCGCGGATGCACCTCCCCTTCGTCGATGCCGATCGCGAGATCGAGGCCGCCGCCGGGCTGCTTATCCCCGACATCTTCGAACGCTTCGGCGAGGATGGGTTTCGCGACGGCGAGCGGCGCGTGATCGCGCGGCTGATCGACGGCAACCCCAAGGTAATCGCAACCGGCGGCGGCGCTTTCATGAACGAGCAGACCCGTGCACTGATCCTCGATCGCGCCACCGCGATCTGGCTCGACGCCGATATCGACGTGCTGGTCGAGCGCGTCCGCCGGCGCAACGACCGACCGCTGCTGCAGGGCCGCGATCCGCGCGCGGTGCTCGCCGATCTCGCCGAGCGCCGCAACCCGGTCTATGCGCTCGCCCCGATCCACATCCTCTCGGAACCGCTGCCGCACGAGGCAACGGTCGACGCGATCCTCAAGGCGCTGCATCCATGACCGTCATCCCCGTCTCGCTCGGCGATCGCAGCTACGAGGTGGCGATCGAACCGGGCGGCCTGGGTCGCGCCGGCGCACGGCTGGCGGCCTATGCGCCGCGCGGACGCTTCGTCGTGGTCACCGATTCGAACGTCGCCGCCGCGCATCTCAATACCCTGACCGTGTCGCTCGGCACGGCCGGGATTGGAGTCGAGTCGATCATCCTTCCCGCGGGCGAGGCCACCAAGAGCTGGGCACAGCTCGAAGCGCTGACCGATCGGCTGATCGTGCTCGGGGTCGAGCGCTCCGATAACGTCATTGCGCTCGGCGGCGGCGTGATCGGGGATCTCGTCGGCTTCGCCTGCGCTATTCTCAAGCGCGGCTGCGGCTTCGTCCAGATCCCGACCAGCCTGCTCGCGCAGGTCGATTCCTCGGTCGGCGGCAAGACCGCGATCAATTCGCGTGCCGGCAAAAATCTTGTCGGCGCCTTTCACCAGCCAGCGCATGTCCTGATCGACCCCGACACGCTCGAC
>NZ_CALMAW010000010.1:46966-66088 GCF_937859915.1 uncultured Sphingomonas sp.
GTGCAAAAACTTTCGAAGAACGGCTTTATCCAAGACCCCGACACGCTCGACACGCTGCCGCGACGCGAACTCGCAGCCGGCTATGCCGAGGTCGCCAAATATGGGCTGATCGACGATCCCGCCTTCTTCGCCTGGTGCGAGGGCAACGGCGCCAAGCTGATCGCGGGCGATCCTTCAGTGCGTGCGCCGGCGATCGCGACCAGCGTCGCTTCGAAGGCACGGATCGTCGCCGAGGACGAGCGCGAGACGACGGGGCGTCGCGCGCTGCTCAATCTCGGCCACACGTTCGGCCATGCGCTCGAGGCCGAGACCGGCTTTTCGGACCGGCTGCTCCACGGCGAGGGGGTCGCCTGCGGGATGGCGCTCGCCTTCCGCTTTTCGGCCGCGCAGGGATTGTGCTCGGTCGAGGACGCGACGCGGGTGACGCGTCATCTCGAGGAGGTGGGGTTGCCCGGCACGCTGGCGGCAGCAGGCGTCGACGCGGACGGCGCGACGCTGGTTGCGCACATGCTCCACGACAAGAAGATGGCGGGCGGCCGACTGCCCTTCCTGCTCGCGCGCGGCATCGGCGAGACGTTCGTGGCGAAGGACGTCGATCTCGCCGCGGTCGCGACCTTCCTCGACGGCGAACGCTGATGCCCAACGGCGTCGCCAAGCGCGACCTGCCGAGCAAGGACTGCGCCAGCTGCGGCCGTCCGTTCGCCTGGCGCAAGAAATGGGCGCGCGACTGGGAGAATGTCCGATACTGTTCGGACGCGTGCCGGGCGAAGGGGAAGGCGGAGGGCTGAGCCACCCCATCCTCCCTGCGGAGGAGGATGTGCGGCGCCTACCGTAACGCGCCGACTGCCAGCACCACCCACCCGGCGATCAGCGCCAGCCCTCCCAGCGGCGTGACCGCGCCAAGCCACAGCGGCGCGCCGAGCGCCATCGCGTACAGCGTGCCCGCGAACACCGCGCCGCCGCCAAGGAAGCACCAGCCCGCAACGCCGCCGCGCGGCCGGCCGATCGCGACCAGCGCGGCCAGCGCATGGACGATCTGATAATGTGCGCCCGTCTTGAGCCACTCGGCATGCTGGCCGCTCGCGCCATGCGCGCCGAACGCCCCCGCGGCGACGGCCAGCGCGCCGGAAAGCGCGGCGAAGACGGCTAGGCTGGATCGGGGGACGGTCGTCGTCACAACCCCTCCCCGTCAGTCCCGCCTAGGCGCGACACCAAAGACGCCGCGCCCGACCATCGCGCGCCGCGTCCACAGATTCCGGACCAAGCTCGGGATGGCGACGAGAATGGTATCGGCCGATCCCTCACGTCTCGGCCGCATCGAGGCTGTCGGCGTCATGGCCGGGCCGATACATCAAGCCGATCGCGGCGCGGATGCCGTCGCGGCCCTGGACGTGCAATCGACGGCTGTCCCGCTCGCGATAGTCGCCCTCGATGCGATCGACCTCCTCACCCTCGACGCCGATCGTGTCGAGCACCTGCCGCCCCATGCAGATCGCGCTCTCGAACACCTCGCGCACCATGCCCGCAAGTTCGACGTCCTTGAGCGCGAGCGCATGCCGGCGATCGAACAGCCGGACGAACAGCTTGAGATGCGGGAATGCCTCCTTGACGGCCTCGAGCACGCTCGCCTCGGGTCCATCGCCGTCGATGCAGAAACAGATCAGCTTGGCCTCGTCGGCCCCCGCCTGGCGCAGCAGGTCGATCCGCGTGCCGTCGCCATAATAGACCTTCATTTCCATGGAGTCGCTGATGTCGATGATCTCGGTGTCGAGGTCGACGATGGTCAGCGACAGGCCGTGCGACAGCAGCATCTGCGTGACCGTCTGTCCGAAGCGACCATAGCCGACGACGATCGCGCCCGCCTGCGCCGCCTCCTCGGGGCCAGCCAGACCGCGCAGCTTGGCGCCCGCCTCCTCCCCGCCGAAGCGCCGCGCCAGCGACATCAAAAAAGGCGTCGTCGCCATCGACAGCGTCACCACCGCGGAGAACAGGCTCGCGGCCTGCGGCGCGATCAGCTGCCCCGCCTGTGCCTGGCCGAACAGCACGAAGCCGAATTCGCCGCCCTGACTAAGCAGCAGGCCGAGCGCGATCGCGGAGCGATGCTCCATCTTCGCCAGCCGGCCGATGACATAGAGCACCAGCGTCTTGACCACGATCAGCGCCACCGCCAGGCCGATCACGAACAGCGGCCGCGTCGCAATCGCGCTCAGGTCGAGCAGCATACCGACGGTCAGGAAGAACAGCCCGAGCAGGATCGAGCGGAACGGCTCGACGTCGGCCTCGAGCTCATGGCGATAGGGCGAATCGGCGAGCATCACCCCCGCGACGAAGGCGCCGAGCGCGGTCGAGAGATGCAGCATCTCCATCAGCGCCGAGGCCGCCAATACGGTGAACAGCCCGGCGGCGACGAACATCTCGCGCTCGCCGAGATTGCCGATCAGCCGGAGCGCGGGCGTCAGGACATAGCGCCCTGCGAGCACCAGCGCGACGATAGCGCCGACCGTATAAAGGCCCATCAACCAGCCGGGCGGCGTGCCTGCTGCTGCCGGCGTCCGCGACAGCGCCGCGATCACCGTGATCAGCGGCACGATCGACAGGTCCTGGAACAGCAGGATCGAGAAGGCGCGCTCGCCGAACGCGCTGTGTAGCCGGTTCTGCGAGCGCAGCAGCGGTAGCACCTGCGCGGTTGACGACAGCGCCAGCGGGAGCCCCAGCGCGAGCGCCGCGGCCGCGCTGAACCCGGTGAAGGCGAAGACCACGCCGGTGATCGCGAAGCCGGCAAACAAGACTTGGGCGAGACCGAGCCCGAAAATCTCCTTCCGCAAATCCCACAGCCGGCGTGGGTTGAGCTCGAGCCCGACCAGGAACAGCAGCAGCGTGATGCCGATCTCGGCGATCCCCATCTTGCCTTCGGCGTCGCCGACCAGATCGAGCATCTGCGGCCCGACCAGCACGCCGGCGAGCAGATAGCCGAGCACGGCACCCAGGCCGAAGCGACGGAAGAGCAGCACGGCAGGAACCGCCGCCCCGAGCATGATCACTCCGTCGCGGAGCAGATTGTCGGTCGGCGTGGCCATGTCAGGCAGCCGCCTCTCGACGCCGGCCGGCATCGCGCGCCGCATCGGCCACCGCCTCGAAGGCGAGACGGATCGAGGGATGGCGAGCGCTGTAGGCCCGCGCCGGCAGGAAGATGTCGAGACCCGGCCAGTCGCCGGGATCGTCGCGTTCGCCGCTCAGATAGGCGGTCAGTGCGTCGCGGGCGGTGTCGAGTTCGTCAGCGCTCCGCCCGATCGCATGCGCGCCCATCAGCGCGGCCGACGCCTGGCCGAGCGCGCAGGCACGGACCTCCTGGCCGAGTGCCGCGACCCGCCCCTCGGCGTCGAGCGCGACGTCGACGGTGACGCGGCTCCCGCAGATCGGCGAGCGCTTCTCCGCGGTCGCCTGCGCGGCGGGCAGGCGCACGTCGTGCGGGATCGACGCGGCGAGCCGCAGGATAGTCGAATTGTAGAGCGCGGCGGACATCGGCGATAGATAGGCTGGGATGCCCAGCGCGTCGAGGGCGGCGGCGCGCCTCTTTGATACCGTCATTCTCGCGCAGGCGGGACTCCATAGACGCGGCGCTTGACCTTTGGGCGCCGCGTCCGTGAATTCCGGATCAAGTCCGGAATGACGAAGACAAAAACGGGGAAACAGCCGCCCTAAGGTGTCGAGGTCGTCAGGTTCTCCGCATCCGCGGGGTGTTCCGCACGACGTTTCGCAACGAAATCGTCGATCGCCTGGCGGCTCGCCTGAAGCAGCGAAATGCTCCGCGCCTCGCGCACCCAATCGGGGCGCGGCGTGCGACCGCCATAGCCGAGGTCGAAGACGAGATTGCCCAGCATGAACAGCAACGTCACCCCGATCAGCCCTTTAACCGCGCCGAAGCCGAGCCCCAATGTGCGGTCGATCGGGCCAAGGATCGAGGTCCGCGTCCGCCGCCCGATCCGCTCCGCGACCATCCGCCCGGTGAAGAAGACGATCGCGAAGACCAGCGCGAAGGCGAGCAGCGAGGCGCCCGCCTTGGTGTGCAGCCAGGTGCCGATGATCAGCGTGGCAGGCGCATAGAAAAGTTTGAGCGCGATCAGCGCTGCGACCCAGGCGAACAGCGACAGCACCTCGGTGACGAAACCACGCATCACCCCGAGCAGCGCGCCGCCGCCGACGAACAGGATGACGAGGATGTCGAGCAGGGTCAGCGAATGCATGGCTGCGCCGAGGTAGGGACTGTCCCGCGTCGGGTCAACGAAACGGTCGACCGCAAGACCGACCGGCACCGTTCGCCGTTTCGGGCTCAATCCATATTGCGCGGCCCCGACGAATTAACGATAAATCTCGCTGCACCCGCGCCAGTCGCGCCGCGCAGGACCGAAGATCCCGGCGGGATGACCTACCGATGCAGGAACAAGCGCGATGGATAGCCGTTAGACGGGCCACATCCAGAAACTATAGGAGTGGTCGTTCATGCCCCGTTTATCTTTGCTCTCGGGTGGCGTCGCCGCCTCTGCTCTTTTGATGATGGGCGCGGTTCCGGCGATCGCCGGCAAGGCGGAGCGTGCGCGTTCGGCGATCGACCAGGCGAAGGCCAAGGTCGATGCCGCCGACAAGGTCGGCGCGAGCATGAACACGCCAGGCCTCACCGCCCGTGCCGACGCCGCGCTGGCGCGTGCGCAGGAAGATCTTAAGAGCGGCCACAAGGAAGACGCGTTCGACGCCGCTACACAGGCCTCAGAGCTTGCGGACACGGCTATTGGCCAGGCGCAGAAGTCGCATGCCGAGCAGCTCCACGCCGCGCAGAACAACGCCGCGCAGACCGGCGCCGCCGCCCAGGCCGCGGTCGACTCGGCCAATCAGCGCGCCGACGCCGCGACGCAGGCGGCCAATGATGCGAGCCAGCGTGCCGATGCCGCTTCGCAAGCGGCATCGGCCGCCGCCGAGCAGGCTGCCGCCGCGCGCGCGACGCCGGCCCCGACCACCACGACGGTGACGACGCACACGACGGCGCACAAGGCGCGCGTGGTCCGCGTACCAGCCGGGTCGACAACCAACACGACCGTGACGACGACCCCGGCGACAACGCCGCAATAAGCGTTACGAACCGCAGCGCTACGCGTCACCCCGGTCTTGAGCCGAGGTGACGCGGGCTTGCGGTAGCCGGGTGCAAACGGCGCGGATCCCGGGTCAAGTCCGGGGTTCGCGCCGTCAGGCGACCTATCCCCGCCCAAGCACGTGATCGACCAGCCGGCCGAGCGTCCGGAAGCGGCTTGGCGTGATCGATGCCGATTCGATCACCCCCGCACTCGGGACCAGCGCACGCTCGAAGCCGAGCTTGGCGCTTTCCTTCATCCGGATCGCGGCATGCGCCACCGGTCGCAATTCGCCCGACAGCGCGACCTCGCCGAATGCGACCGCATTGGCGGGCACAGGCCGTTCGGCGAGCGCCGACACCAGCGCCGCGGCGACCGCGAGATCGGCGGCGGGATCGGTGATGCGATAGCCGCCCGCGACGTTGAGATAGACCTCGGCCGACGAAAAGCTCAGCCCGCAACGTGCCTCGAGCACGGCAAGGATCATCGCCAGCCGCCCCGAATCCCAACCGACCACCGCACGCCTGGGCGTCGCCCCCGACGCCAGCCGAACCGTCAACGCCTGGATCTCGACGAGCAGTGGCCGCGTGCCCTCCAGCGCCGGAAAGACCACCGCCCCCGCGACGCCCTCGTCGCGCTGGGTCAGGAACAGCGACGAGGGATTGGCGACTTCGCCCAGCCCCTTCTCCTCCATCGCGAACACGCCGATCTCGTCGGTGCCGCCGAAGCGATTCTTGATCGCGCGCAGGATGCGATATTGGTGGCTGCGCTCGCCCTCGAAACTGAGCACGGTGTCGACCATATGCTCGAGCACGCGCGGGCCCGCGATCGCCCCGTCCTTGGTGACGTGGCCGACGAGGATCAACGCGCAGCCGGTCTCCTTGGCGTAGCGGATCAACTCCTGCGCCGAGGCGCGGACCTGGCTCACCGTCCCAGGCGCGCCCTCGATCGCATCCGAATGCATCGTCTGGATCGAATCGATCACCAGCAGCGCCGGCGGCCGCCCGGCATCGAGGGTCGCTAGGATGTCGCGCACCGAGGTGGCGGCCCCTAGCTTGACCGGCGCGTTGCCCAGCCCCAGCCGGCGCGCGCGCAACCGCACCTGATCGGCCGCCTCCTCGCCAGAGATATAGGCGACGGGCAGCCCTGCGGTCGCGAGCATCGCCGCGGTCTGGATGAGGAGGGTCGATTTGCCGATGCCGGGATCGCCCGCGATCAGCGTCGCCGAGCCGGGCACCAGCCCGCCACCCAGCGTACGGTCGAGTTCCGCAATGCCGGTGGCGACGCGCGGCGGCAGCACCACGTCGGCATCAAGCCCGACCAGTTCGAGTGTCCGCCCGCCGCGGCGAAGATCATGCTTGGCCGCAAAGGGCGTGGCGAGGACGGGCGTCTCCTCGACCAACGTATTCCATTCCGCACAGTCGGCGCACTGGCCCTGCCAGCGCGACGACACCCCGCCGCACGCTTGGCAGACAAACCGCTTGGTCACTTTGGCCATGATGCTCCCGCCTCGAACGAAGCGGGAACATAGCGGACGCCGCGCCTGCCGACAATGCGGGGCGCGGCGTCCCGATGCTTACATCGCCATCGGCATCTTGTTGAGCATGTCGAGATGCATCTGCACCACCGGCGTGATCTGCGTCGCGGCAGCCTTAAGATGCATCGCGCTGCCGGCCGACGAATAGGTCTGCATCAGCATCAGCGCGTCCTGGTGCGCGGGCTTCTGCTGCGAGACATAGAGCGCGTCGCGCGCGGTGCCCTTGGCGGCGGTGAGCTGCGCCAGATTGCTCTGCTGCATCGAGTCGAGCATCGGCGGCTTGGGCGTCAGGCCATCCTTCATCGCGGCCGTCTTGACCATGTTGGTGCTCTTGGTGTGGTCGCTGATCATCTTGGTTGCGAAGCTGCGGATATCCGCATTCTTCGAATTCATCATCAGCTTGGCTTCGCTGATCTCGAACTTGTCGCTCGCGCCGGCCTTCATCACGAACTCGGCCGGGGTCGGCGCGGGCATCTGCGCGATTGCGGGAAGCGCGACCGTGGTCGCAAGCGCAAGGGCGCCGAACAGCGTGAATTTGGTCATGGCATTCTCTCCTGTTGAGTGAGCCGCCAACGCGCCGCTGTCGCGATCGCTCCGCGGCAAGCCGTTGTTATTTATCGCTGGTTCGTGATGGCGATGATGGCCCGAGCGTGTGCTCTTGCCCCCGCTTCTCCGCCATGCCACCAGCTCCCCGATGCGCGAGAAGGAATTGAGGCTGGCGCTGGTCTGCTACGGCGGGATCAGCCTCGCTGTGTACATGCACGGCATCACCAAGGAGATTTGGCACCTTGCCCGCGCCAGCCGCGCGTTTGCGGCGGGCGAAGCGGCGGGCTCGGCGAGCGAGGCGGTCTATCGCAGGCTGCTCGAGACGATCGGCGAGCAGGCCGATCTCGAGCTGCGCGTGCTCGTCGACATCGTCGCGGGCGCCAGCGCAGGCGGGCTCAACGGCATCTTCCTCGCGCAGGCGATCGCGCGCGGCCAGTCGCTCGATCCGCTGACCGCGCTGTGGCTCGACAAGGCCGATGTCGAGGAACTGGTCGATCCGGCGGCGCGACCCGGCTCGAAGCTCACCAAGATGTGGGCGATCCCCATCGCCTGGGCGGCGGCGGGCCGAGAAGTCGGGCTCGAAGAGACCGTCGAGCCGAGCGCGCGCGCGGAAGTGAAGGCCAAGCTCGGCGCGTTCGTGCGCGGGCGCTGGTTCGAGCCGCCCTTCGGCGGTGCGGGCTTCTGCCACTTGATCCTCGACGCGCTCGACGCGATGGCGGCGATCCCCGCCGGCCCGCCTTTGCTGCCCGAGGGACAACCGCTCGACCTGTTCGTCACGGTCACCGATTTCGACGGTCATCCCGAGCGGCTGCGGCTCAACTCGCCCGCCGAGGTGGTCGAGACCGAGCATCGCCTCACCCTCGCCTTCACCGATCGCGGGCGCTGCGAGGACGGCCAAGACCGCATATTGGCAGACCCCGCCGAGCTCGCCTTCGCGGCGCGCGCGACCGCGAGCTTTCCGGGCGCCTTCCCGCCCTTCTCGGTCGGCGAGCTCGATGCCGTGCTTGCCGACCGCGCGCGCGACTGGCCGACCCGCGACGCCTTCCTGGCCCGCGCCCTACCCCGCCAGGCAGCCGCCGGCGCGGCCGAGCGCACCGTGCTGATTGACGGATCGGTGCTCGCCAACGCGCCCTTCCGGCCCGCGGTCGAGGCGCTGCGCAATCGCCCGGCCCGGCGCGAGATCGACCGGCGCTTCGTCTATATCGACCCGCATCCCGGCCGGAAGAGCGTGCGATTGGGTGGCGGGCGCGACGCGGCGCTGCCCGGCTTCTTCCAGACGATCTTCGGCGCGATGTCCGACATTCCGCGCGAACAGCCGATCCGCGACAATCTTGAGGCGATCGAGGCGCGCTCGGCGCGGATCAGCCGGATGCGCGCGATCACCGACGCCATCCGCCCCGAGGTCGAGGCGGCGATCACCGACGCGCTGGGCTCGACCTTCTTCCTGACCTCCCCCAATGCCGCCCGTCTGCTCGGCTGGCGCGGCAAGGCGCATGAGCGGGCGACCAAGGGCGCGGGCTATGCCTACGCCTCCTATGGTCATCTCAAGCTCGCGACGATCGCCGAGGAACTGGCGACGCTGCTCCACGCCATCGCGGGGCCGGGCAAGCGGCCGCCGCTCGACGCCTATCGCCGCGCCATCTCCGATTATATTGACGCGCAGGGTCTGCGCGAGCCGCATGCGCTCAGCGCCTCGGGGGCATCGGATGCCGCCGTGCTGTTCTTCCGTCGCCACGACCTGCGGTTCCGGGTGCGCCGACTGCGCTTCCTCGGCCGCCGCATCGAGGAGATGGAGCAGACCGGCGAGGTCGCGCGCGACGCCGCGCAGACGATGCGCGACGGGCTGTTCGAGGCGCTCGCGCCCTATCTCGCGCGCCAGGCCGACGCTTTCTACGACGCGCCGACCTGTGCCGCCGCGCGCATGGCGCCCGACGCGGTCGCCCCCGCCCTCGATGCGGTCGCACGGCTGCGCGATCTCGCGGCGCTCGATGCGCTCGCCGACGCGCGGCTCGCCGCCGCCTTTACCGCGCTACCCAAGGCCGAACGGCGACAGATGCTGCTCGCCTACCTCGGCTTCCCCTTTTACGATATCGCGATGCTGCCGCTGTTGCAGGGCGAGGGCGTCGACGAGTTCGATCCGGTCAAGGTCGACCGCATCGCCCCCGAGGATGCGCGCGCGATCCGCGGCGGCGGCGCCGACGCGACGCTCAAGGGCATACAATTTAACAGTTTCGGCGCCTTCTTCAGCCGCGCCTACCGCGAGAACGACTATCTGTGGGGCCGCCTCCACGGCGCCGACCGCCTGATCGACATCGTCGCCTCGACGCTGCCCGCGGGGAGCAGCCTGCAAGCAGGAGCGATCGCCGGACTCAAGCGCGACCTATTTCGCGCGATCCTCGCGGAGGAACGCGGGCGGCTAACGCGGATACCGGAATTGTTCGAGACGCTGGCGCGCGAGATCGGATGAACGTCAGCCGCCTTTCCTTCTTCGTCGTCCCGGACTTGGTTCGGGATCCATAACCGTCGCGCTTGACCATTGAGCTCGGAATATATGGATTCCCGCTTTCGCCGGAATGACGGTCGGGACCATCTCGTTACGGTACTGTTCCCCATCACGAACGCTGGCATCCTGGGCGACATCCCCCTAAGCTCACACCCATGCAGTTCCTGAAGACGCTTTTCTGGGTGATGCTCGCGATCATCGCGGTGGTCTTTGCGATGAACAATTGGCAGCCGGTGACGGTGATGCTGTGGGGTGGGCTGCGGCTCGAGGCCAAGCTGCCCGTGCTGGTGTTCGGCGCGTTCCTGCTCGGCTTCCTGCCGACCTTCGCCTGGCACCGTGCCGCGCGCTGGCGGCTCAAGCGGCGGCTCGACAGCCAGGAGCGCGCGCTCGCCGACATTCGCGGGCTGAACGAAAGCGTCGTTCCCGCGCCCGTCTCGCCCGATCCCCTCCTCATGGAGCCCCCGGCCCAATCATGATGTTTCGCTCGCCCATCTTCGTCGCACTCGACACCCCCGACATCGATCGCGCCAAGGCGATCGCGCAGAAAGTCCGCCACCATGTCGGCGGGCTCAAGCTCGGACTTGAATTCTTCGCCGCCAACGGCCGGCCCGGCGTGCGCGAGATGGCGGCGCTCGGCCTGCCGATCTTCCTCGACCTCAAGCTCCACGACATCCCCAACACGGTGGGCAGTGCGATGCAGGCGCTGGCCGGGCTCGAGCCGGCGATCGTGACCGTCCATGCCGCAGGCGGCCGCGCGATGATGGAGGACGCCAAGGCGGCGGCCTCGCCGAATACCAAGGTTGTCGCGGTAACGATGCTGACCTCGCTCGACGGCGAAGACCTCGCCTCGATCGGCGTCGGCGGCGACGTCGCCGGCCAAGTCGAGCGGCTGACCGGCCTCGCGCGCGATGCCGGGCTGGACGGCGTGGTCTGCTCCGGCGCGGAAGTGGCCGCGGCACGGAAGATCTGGCCGCACGGCTTCTTCGTCGTGCCCGGCGTACGCCCCGCCGACGGCGCGATCGGCGACCAGAAGCGGGTGGTGACTCCGCGCCAGGCGCTCGACCGTGGCGCCTCGGTGCTGGTCATCGGCCGACCGATCACCCGCGCGGAAGATCCCGATATCGCGGCCAGAGCGATCGAGGCGACGCTGTAGGCTACAGCGGCGCCCCGCCCGACCGCCCCCCTGGGCTGGATCCAGGATTCCGCTTCATCCTCAATATCCAAAGAATCGAATTCCCGGACCAAGTCTCGGTCGACGCAGAAAAGACGATGGGCGCGAGCGCCCCGCGACCCTATATCGCGTGCCATGCCGACCACCGCCAAGATCTGCGGGCTTTCGACGCCCGATACCGTCGCTGCCGCCGTCACGGGGGGGGCAAGCCACGTCGGCTTCGTGTTCTTCGCCAAGAGCCCTCGCGACGTCGTGCCCGAGCGCGCCGGCTCGCTGGCGACCCCCGATAGCGTCGGGCGCATCGGCGTGTTCGTCGATCCCGATGACGCGCTGCTCGCGCACGCGATCGCCAGCGCGCGGCTGACGGGCGTCCAGCTCCACGGGGACGAATCGCCCGAGCGCGCCGCCGCGATTGGCGCGCGCTACGGCGTCGAAATATGGAAAGCGGTGCCGGTTCGCACACGCGCCGATCTCGATGCCGCGCGGGGCTTTCGCGGCGCGGTGCAGCGCATCCTCTACGACGCCAAGACGCCCAAGGGCACGCTGCCAGGCGGGATGGGGCTGCGCTTCGACTGGCGGCTGCTCGAAGGCTTCGTCCATCCGCTGCCCTGGGCGCTGTCGGGCGGGCTCGAGGCGAGCAACGTCGCCGACGCGACAGCGATCACGCATGCGCCGATCGTCGACGTCTCGTCGGGCGTCGAGCGTGCGCCGGGGATCAAGGACGTCGGCAAAATCGCCGCCTTCCTGGGCACGATCGGCAATTTGTGAAACCCGTTCGTCCCGAGCGCAGTCGAGGGACATGGCGCAGGCGTCGCGCGACGATGTCTCGACTTCGCTCGACACGAACGGATACGGTGCTAAACGCCACCACGTCATGACATTAGCCAACAGTCTCCGCTCCCAGCCCGATGCGCAGGGTCATTTCGGCGAATTCGGCGGGCGCTACGTCGCCGAGACGCTGATGCCGCTGGTGCTCGCGCTCGACGCCGAATATCGCGCCGCCAAGCAGGATCCGGCCTTCGCCGCCGAGCTTGCCGGGCTGATGACGCATTATGTCGGTCGTCCCAGCCCGCTCTACTACGCCGAGCGCCTCACCGAGACGCTGCGCGCCACCGCGCCCGCGGGCATGGGCCCGAAGATCTATTTCAAGCGCGAGGAGCTCAACCACACCGGCGCGCACAAGATCAACAATTGCATCGGTCAGATCCTGCTCGCGATCCGGATGGGCAAGACGCGGATCATCGCCGAGACCGGCGCGGGCCAGCACGGCGTCGCCACCGCGACGGTCGCGGCGCGCTTCGGCCTGCCCTGCACGATCTTCATGGGCGCCAAGGATGTCGAGCGCCAGCAGCCCAACGTGTTCCGGATGAAGCTGCTCGGCGCCGAGGTGACCCCGGTGACGTCGGGCGCGCAGACGCTCAAGGATGCGATGAACGAGGCGCTGCGCGACTGGGTCGCCAACGTCCACGACACCTTCTACATCATCGGCACCGCGGCCGGCCCGCACCCCTATCCCGAGCTGGTGCGCGATTTCCAGTCGGTGATCGGCACCGAAGCCAAGGCGCAGATTCTCGAGGCGGAAGGGCGTCTGCCCGACCTGCTGGTCGCGTCGGTCGGCGGCGGATCGAACGCGATCGGGCTGTTCCATCCCTTTCTCGACGACGAGGGCGTCGAGATGCTCGGCATCGAGGCAGCGGGCAAGGGCATGCACACCGCCGAACATGCCGCGAGCCTGAGCGGCGGGCGCCCCGGCGTGCTGCACGGCAACCGCACCTATCTCTTACAAGATGAGGACGGCCAGATCAGCGAAGCGCATTCGATCTCGGCGGGGCTCGACTATCCCGGCATCGGGCCCGAGCACAGCTGGCTCCACGAGATCGGCCGCGTCCGCTACGAGGGCGTCACCGACATGGAAGCGCTGGACGCGTTCCAGCTCTGCTGCCGCACCGAGGGTATCATCCCCGCGCTCGAATGCGCGCACGCGATCGCGGGGCTGGCGCACCGCGTCCATGAATATCGCGCGGACCAGATCGTAATCCTCAACCTGTCGGGGCGTGGGGACAAGGATATCTTCACCGTCGCGGATGCGCTGGGGGCGAAGATATGAGCGGGCGTATTTGGGAAGAAGCGGGCCTCCCCACCCCGTTCGGCCTGAGCGCAGTCGAAGGCCACGCGCCGAGGGTGGCTGCCCTTGGACTTCGCTCAGGGCGAACGGGTGCTGTAGGTGAAGCCTGTCCCTCGACTTCGCTCGGGACGAACGGAATTTGGGGACTGATCTCGGCATGACCCGCCTCGCCACCACCTTCGCGCGGACCGCCTCTGAAAACCGTGCCGCGCTGGTCGCCTTCGTCACCGCGGGCGATCCGTCGCCGGCGCATACCCCCGCGATCCTCGACGCGATCGTCGCGGGCGGCGCGGACGTGATCGAGCTCGGCATGCCCTTCACCGATCCGATGGCCGACGGCCCCGCGATCCAGGCAGCCAATCTGCGCGCGCTCGCCGCGGGCCTGCGCACGGCCGACGTGCTCGCGATCGCCACCGGATTCCGGCAGCGCCACCCCGATGTACCGCTGGTGCTGATGGGCTATGCCAATCCGATGCTGTCGCGCGGCCCGGAATGGTTTGCCCAGGCGGCCGCCAAGGCCGGCGTCGACGGCGTGATCTGCGTCGACATCCCGGCCGAGGAGGATGCCGCGCTCGGCCCCGCGCTGCGCGCCGCCGGGATCGATCCGGTGCGGCTGGCGACGCCAACCACCGATACTGCCCGGCTGCCCGCGGTGCTGGCCGGTGCCTCGGGCTTTCTCTATTATGTCTCGGTTGCCGGGATCACCGGCATGCAGCAGGCAGCGACCGGCTCGATCGAAGAGGCCGTGGCGCGGCTCAAGGCCGGCACCGATCTACCCGTGGCGGTCGGCTTCGGCGTGCGGACGCCCGAACAGGCCGCGGCGGTCGCGCGCGTTGCGGATGGTGTCGTCGTCGGATCGGCGATCGTTGATGCGCTGGCGAAGGCCGGCGGCGATCCCGAGGCAGGCCGGGCGCTGGTCGCGGGCCTCGCAGCGGCGGTGCGCGAAGCCCGGATGGGAGTGGCAGCATGAGCTGGATCGACAAGGTCCGCAATTCGATCCCGTTCATCGTCAAGCGGGAGACGCCGGAAAATCTCTGGTATAAATGCCCGCAATGCGGCGCGATGACCTTCCTCAAGGAGTTTGAAGAGAATCAGAGCGTCTGCCCAAAATGCCAATTCCATGCGCGGATCGGCGCCGACAAGCGCTTCGACCTGCTCTTCGATAGCGGCGTCCACACCCCCCTTCCCGCGCCCAGTGTGCGCGAGGACCCGCTCCGCTTTCGCGACACCAAACGCTATGTCGACCGGCTCAAGACCGCACGCACCACCACCGGCGAGACCGACGCGCTGCTCAACGCCAAGGGCGAGATCGAAGGCCGCAAGGCGGTCGTCGGCGTGCAGGATTTCGCGTTCATGGGCGGATCGATGGGGCTCGCGGTCGGCGCCGCGTTCGTTGCCGGCGTCGAGGCCGCGATCGCGGAGAAGGCGCCCTATATCATCTTCACAGCGGCCGGCGGCGCACGGATGCAGGAGGGCATATTGAGCCTCATGCAGATGCCCAAGACCACCGTCGCGATCCAGATGCTCCACGAGGCCGGGCTGCCCTATATCGTCGTGATGACCGATCCGACGACGGGGGGAGTCACCGCCAGCTATGCGATGCTCGGCGACGTCCAGCTCGCCGAGCCGGGTGCGCTGATCGGTTTCGCAGGCCAGCGCGTGATCGAGCAGACGATCCGCGAGAAGCTGCCCGAGGGCTTCCAGCGCTCCGAATATCTGCTCGATCACGGCATGCTCGATATGGTCACGCACCGTCACCAGCTGCGCGAAACGCTGGCCAAACTGATCGCCTATCTGACACCGGAAGCGATCCCGGCGTGACCCCGCCCCTCCTGTTCCCCGGCGAAGGCCGGGGCCCAGGGACGCAGACGCTGCGCGCGTGGCTCTGGACCCCGGCTTTCGCCGGGGAACGATAAGAACCGATACCGTGCCCGACGGTGCGCGATCGGACGATGCCGCCGTCCAGGCCCAACTCGACCGCCTGTCGCTGCTTGGCACGGGCGGCGACATCCTCGGGCTCGAGCGCGTGCAGGCGCTGCTCGATCGGCTCGGAAACCCCGAACGCCGTCTGCCGCCCGTCTTTCACGTCGCGGGCACCAATGGCAAGGGCTCGACCTGCGCCTTCCTGCGTGCCGCGATCGAGGCGGCGGGGCACAAGGTCCATGTCTTCACCAGCCCGCATCTGGTCCGTTTCAACGAACGCATTCGGCTCGCCGGGCGGCTGATCGACGACGCCGCGCTCGGCGCCTATCTGGGGCGCGTGATCGACGTCGCTGCGGGAAGCGGCGCGAGCTTCTTCGAGGTGACCACCGCCGCCGCCTTCCTCGCCTTCGCCGAGGTGCCGGCGGACGCCTGCGTGATCGAGGTCGGGCTTGGCGGACGCCTCGATGCCACCAACGTGATTACCGCCCCGGCTGTCACCGGCATCGCGCAGCTCGGGCTCGACCATCAGGCGTTCCTCGGCGACAAGCTTGAACTCATCGCGGTCGAAAAGGCCGGCATCGCCAAGCCTGGCGTCCCGCTGATAACGCAGCGCTACCCGCCCCGGATCGCCGACGAGATCGCAACCGTGGCGGCACGCACGGGGGCCGAACTCTATCCGCGCGGCGCGTCGTGGGATGCCGCACCCTATCGCAACCTGCTCCATTATCGCGATCTCGACGGGCGGATCGACGTGCCGATGCCGCGGCTGGCGGGCGCGCACCAGGCGGTCAACGCCGCGCTCGCCATCGCGATGCTCCGCCACCAGCAGGCATTGAGCGTACCGACCGCGGCGATCCGGGCGGCGATGGGCTGGGCGGACTGGCCCGCGCGGATGCAGCCGCTCGCACCCGGCCCCCTGCGCGACCTGCTTCCGCGCGACGCCGAACTGTGGCTCGACGGCGGCCACAATCCGGCAGCAGCACGCGCCGTCGCCGACCATCTCCGCGCCGCGGTGCCTGCGGGCAAGCCGCTGCATCTCGTCATGGGACTGCTCGCCAACAAGGACGCCTCTGGCGTGCTACGCGCCTTCGCTGGACGCCATGCGACGCTGCATGCAGTTCCGGTACCTGGGCACGACCATCATACGCCTGGCAGTCTTGCCGCGCAGGCCAAGCGAGCGGGGCTGACCGCACTGCCCGCGACCGACGTTGCCGACGCGCTAAGCTGGATCGGCCGTCACGGCGACCGCAGCGCGCCGCCCTTCGTGCTGGTGCTGGGCTCGCTGTATCTCGCGGGCGAGGTGCTCAAGGCGAACCGGCAGCTCCCGGATTAAGCCCATCGCCAATTCTTCGCGACTCCGGAGGGAAGACGGGGTCCCGCTGCGCTGAGCGCCGAAAGAAGCGGAACCCCGGCGCCGAGGCCTGCGCGACGGATTTGGGCAGGGCGTTCGACCGATCCAGATGACCGGCCGGCTACAGCGCCGCGGGGGTCACCGTTCCGTCGGGCTCCTCTACCCCCGCGCTGCCGATCGAGCGATCCACCAGCCCGCTGCGTGCCATCCACCAGAAGATCGCGACCCCGGGCAGCGTGAGCAGCGCGGTCAGGATGTAAAAATTCACATAGCCGAGCGCCTCGATCATCGCGCCCGCGCTCTTGCCGGTGACGAACCGCCCGACGATGCTCGCCGCCGCCGAGATCAGCGAATATTGCGCGGCCGTGAACCGTAGGTCGCACAGCGCCGAGAAATAGGCGACCAGCGTGACGCCAGCGATCCCGCTGGTGATGTTCTCGAACCCCATCGCGGCGGCCAGTCCCCAATTGGTGTGGCCATAGACCGCGAGCGCGGCGAAACCGAGATTGGGCAGCGTCATCCCCCACAAGCTCCACATCACCGAGCGCTTGAGCCCGAGCTTGGCGTAGAGCCAGCCGCCGATGAAGATTCCGATCAGGAACGCCCAGAAGCCGAAGCCGACATCGTAGATCGCAATCTCGACGTTGGAATAATGCTGGTCGGCAAACAGCAACCGGACGGTGAGCTGCGACAGCGTGTCGCCGACCTTGTGGACGAGGATGAAGGCGAGCACGAGCCACGCGCCCTCGCGCCGCGCGAAGTCGGCGAGCGGCCCTGCGATCGAGGCCCACAGTTCGGCCGCGCCCTTGCGCCGCGACGGATCGCGATGACGCTCGGGCTCGCCGACGATCAGCCCGGTCAGCATCGCCGGCAGCGCGAGCAACGCGCACACGGCATAGCCCGCCTGCCAGCCATAGCCGGCGGCGACCAGCAGCGCGAGCGAACCTGCGACGGTGGCACCAATCCGCCAGCCATATTGGCTCATCCCCGATCCCGGGCCGAGTTGTTCGGGGGTGAGCAGCTCGATCCGGTAGGCGTCGATGACGATGTCGAAGGTCGCGCCTGCGACGCCGAGCAGAACAGCCGCCCACGCCGTCGCGGCAAGGCTCGCTTTGGGGTCGACGAAGGCGAGGTTGAGCACCGCGGCGATCACCAGCAGTCCCGCAAGCACCAGCCACGTCACCCGCCGCCCGAGCTTCGCCGAGAGCGGCAGCGGGACGCCATCGACCACCCACGCCCACAGCCATTTGAAATTGTAGACCAGGAAGGCGAGGCTGAACGCGGTCACCGACTTCTTGTCGATGCCGTCCTGCGCCAGCCGCGTGGTCAGCGTCGCGCCGATCATCGCATAGGGAAAGCCCGACGAGACGCCGAGGAAGAAGGCGGCGAGCGGCGCCTGCTCGCTATAGGGGCGGACGCTGGCGGGCAGGCGCGCGCGCCAGCCGGGGGAAGGAAAGGTGTCGATCATCGCCGCGCACCTTAACGGGGCGAGGCGATGGGGGAAGCGGTTTCGCGCGGTCGTGACGCCGCGTACCGCTTCCCCCTTTCCCGTTGCTTAGGCGGCGGGGTGCGCGGCGTGCCTACCCGCCGTACAGCGTCAGCCCGCGCGGCACGCGGCTCGGTTTTCCGCCCGCGCGCACCACCGCTACCGCGGCGATCGCGGCGAGCAGGTCCCGCGGCGAATGCGGTTTGGCGAGACAGCCATGCGCGAGCGACTGCGCCTCGACCGGGCATTGGCCGCTGACGAACAGCACCGCGAGCCCCGCCTCGCGCGCCGCGCGGGCTATGTCGATGCCGCTGCCCTCGCCGCGCAGGTTGACGTCGGCGGTGACCAGGTCGATCCCGCCCGCCGCGATCAGCCGCAGCGCCTCGGCAGCATTGTCGACGGTCGCCACCACCTCATAGCCCGCCTCGGAGAGCAGATGCTCGGTATCGAACGCGATCAGCGGCTCGTCCTCGACCACGAGGATACGCCGCGTCTCGTTCACCTTGTCCTGTTTTCCGCGTCCGAACATGCGCGCGCATCCTCCATCGCCGATGGAACGCGGAACGCGACTCGCGGCTTGACCCACAATCGTCTAGGGCAGAAAGCGGTTCCGCACCCGCAGTATCGGGCGATATTTTCGGAGAGATGAAGTGAGCGCCCCCCGCCGTCCCGGCGACGATCGCCGTGCCGGCCGCCGCCCCGGCAAGACCGATGGCCGCACCGATACCGCCAGCCGTGGCGCCCGCCCGCATGCCGGCAAGGACGAGCCAGCGCCCAAGGCGATGAGCCCGGGCCGCAAAATCCGCGCCGAGGGTTGGGCCAAGGCGAAGCCGCCGCGCGACAAGCCCGGTCGCGCCAGCAAGGCTAAGTTCGGATCCAGCAAATTCGCCGACCGCCCGACGCCGATGCGCGAGGACGGCCCGCGTCGGATCGACGAGGACCGTCCGTCGTCGGCCCGGACGGCTGCGGCGCCGCGTCCGGCCCGCTTCGGCAAGCCGACCGCGGTCCGGCCCGACACCGGCGGACGCTCGGATCGCGGCCCCCGCGATCCCGATCGGCCGACGCGCGGCGTTGGTGCCGCGAACCGCAACCGCGGCGCCGACGACGCGCCAAGGGGCGAAGGCGCGCGTGGCAATGCCCCACGGGGCGATGCGCCGCGCTATGGCGAGAAGCCGTCCGGCGACCGCCCGAAGCGCTCATTCGGCGACAATGCGCGAAACCGTGCCGCCGCGACCCCGCGCCCGCTGCGCGACGACGGCGACACGCGCCGCCCCGCGCGACCGTCCGGTCCCCGGTCCGATGACCGGGTCGAGAGCCGCACCGAGGCGCCGCGCGTGGATCGCGCGCCGCATGGCAC
>NZ_CALMAW010000011.1 GCF_937859915.1 uncultured Sphingomonas sp.
GCGCAGCGCCGCTGTCGGGCGCGGCCGCGGCATCGCCGTTCGCCGCCAGCCGTGCGCGGGCGTCGGGGCCTTCGCCGGTCAGCAGGCCGCTGCGCCAGATGCCATAGCCCGCGACCAGCAGGATCGCGATCGCAAATGCCACGATCGCGAGCAGCCGCGGCGGCAGCCGGGTCGGGTCGGCGGGCTCATAGGGCTCGTAGGCGATCCGCGTCGACGCGCTGCTGGTCTGCGAGAGTTCGCCGCGAAAGGCCAGCGACAGCGCGACCGGATCGAGCCCGACGGTGCGCGCATAGGCCTTGACGAAGCCCGCGCTGTACGGCGCCGCGGGCAGTCCCTCGAGCCGACCGCTCTCGATCTGCACGAGGTGGCGGACAGGGATACGCGTCTGCTGGCCGATCTCGTCCAGCGTCTGGCCGCGCGCCTCGCGTGCAGCCCGCAATTGGGCGCCCACCGTAGCCGGCGTATTCGCCTCGCTCGTCTCTTCCATTCCATTTCCCTGCCGGGGCCAGGCCTACACGCCGCGCCGCGATACCTTCGCTTTCTCGCAACAGGGCCGCTACAAAGTCAAACGGCACGTGCCACTTTTCGTAACGGATGCGTCCGGACGTGCCGAGACACGCGTAAATCGCTCAGAGAATTGCGGTATCCTGCGCGCCTGCCCATGCTTCCATGCGCCCGCGCAGATCGCGCGGTCCTTCGGCAAGCCATGCCGGCATCGCCGCACGCAACGCGCCGAGGTCGAGCGAACGGATCATCGCCTTGACCGGCCCGACCGCTGCCGGGGTGATCGACAACCGGTCGATACCTAGCCCGAGCAGCGCCATCGCCTCGAGCGGCCGACCGCCCATCTCGCCGCAGACCCCGACCGGCACGCCGGCGGAGGTGCAGGCGATCGCGACGCGCGACAAGAAGCGCAGGATCGCCGGGCTCAGCCAATCATAGCGTTCGGCGAGCCGCGGGTTGCCGCGATCGGCGGCAAACAGGAACTGGGTCAGGTCGTTGGTGCCGATCGACAGGAAATCGAGCATCGGCAGCAGATGGTCGAGCACCTCGGCGAGTGCTGGCACCTCGAGCATCGCGCCATAGCGCACCGCGCTCGCGACCGTCTTGCCGCGCCCGACCAGCCAGGCCCGCTGTTCCTCGAAGATCTTTCGCGCGGCCTCATATTCCCAGGGCTCCGACACCATCGGGAACATCACGTGCAGCGTGCGCCCCGCCGCGGCCTCGAGCAGCGCGCGCGCCTGCGCCTTCATCAGCGCGTCGCGGCCAAGCGCGAGGCGCAGCGCGCGCCAGCCCATCGCCGGATTCTCCTCCCCCGACGCGCCCTCTATCTTCATATAGGGCAGCGCCTTGTCGCCGCCGATGTCGACCGTGCGGAAGATCACCGGGCGGTCGCCCGCCGCCTCCATCACATCCTTGTAGAGACGCTGCTGATGCTCGCGCTGGGGCAGCGTCGCCGAGACGAGGAACTGGAATTCGGTGCGGAACAGCCCGATGCCGTCGGCGCCGGTGACGTCGAGCTGCGCTGCATCGTCGCGCAGCCCGGCATTGACCATCAGCTGGATGCGCACGCCGTCGCGCGTCGTCGCGGGAAGGTCGCGGAGCGTGGCGAATTCGGCGCGGCGCTTCTGGGTGACCGCGAGCTTGGCCTCGAACGCCTCCTCCATCGGCGCGGTCGGGCGCGCGACGAGATGGTTCTGCGTCGCATCGAGCAGCAGCAGGTCGCCCTCCGCGACAGTATGCCGGATGTCGCGGGTACGGCCGAGCACGGGCACGCCCATCGCGCGCGCGACGATGGTGACGTGCGCGGTGAGCGAACCCTCTTCGAGCACGACGCCCTTGAGCCGGCGACGATCATATTCGAGCAGCTCGGCGGGCCCGAGATTGCGCGCGATCAGGATCGAATCCTGCCGCAGCCCCATCTGTGCCGCGGTGCCGAGTTGACCCGAGACGATCCGCAGCAGCCGATTGGCGAGATCCTCGAGATCGTGCATCCGGTCGCGCAGCAGCGGATCGTCGATCTCGCGCATCCGCTGGCGGGTGCGCTGCTGGACGCGCTCGATCGCCGCCTCGGCGGTCAGCCCCGAGCTGATCGCGTCGTTGATGCGCCGGCTCCAGCCCTCGTCATAGGCGAACATCTTATAGGTCGCGAGCACATCCTGATGCTCGCCCGCGGTGCCGAATTCGGCCTGGCTCATCATCCGGTCGATCTGCTCGCGCATCTGCCGGAAGGCTGAATAGACGCGCTGGCGTTCGGCCTCGATGTCCTCGGCGATGCTGTGCTCGATCACCACGCGCGGCTGGTGGAAGACGGCATGGCCGCGCGCCATCCCGTCGACCAGCTTGAGCCCGTCGAGATGCGCCGGGCCGGTGTCGCGCGCGCCCGATCCGGCGCCGAGCCCCTCGTCGATCAGCCCGGCGGCGGCGATCAGCTCGGCGAGCACCATCGCGACGGTCTGCAGCGCCTCGATCTCGACATCGTCGTAGCGGCGCGGCGCCTCGTGCTGGACGCACAGCACGCCGACCGCGCGCTCGCGGCGCACGATCGGGACGCCCGCGAAGCTGTGATACAGTTCCTCGCCGGTCTCGGGCTTGTAGGCGAATTCGGGATGCGATTCGGCCTCGTCGAGATTGAGCGTCTCGACATGCTTGGCGATGGTGCCGACCAGGCCTTCGCCCAGCGCCATCTTGGTGACGTGGACGGCGGCCTGGCTCAACCCGCGTGTGGCATAGAGTTCGAGCACCCCCTCGCGCAGCAGATAGATCGAGCAGACCTCGCTGGTCAGCGCCTCGCCGATGATCTGGACGACATTGTTGAGCTTGGCCTGCGCGTGCGTGCGACCGGCCATGACGTCGTGCAGCCGCGTCAGGATCTCGCGCGCAGCGGTTGCAGCGGGGGTGGGCAGGGGGACAGCCATGCTGTCAGCGCTATCAGATCGGCGGGGGGCTTACCAAGCGGCGTTTGCTTCGGCACGATTGCGAGGCACTTCACCCTTACCCGTTCGTCCTGGGCGAAGTCGAAGGACGTGTTGCAGGCGCATCATTTGAGGCCTGTCCTTCGACAGGCTCAGGACGAACGGCGTGGGTGCCGCGGATCGTGTTTATGCCGCCGCCGGCGCGATCGGATCGAGCCCCAGCCGCGGGATCTCGATCGCCGGGCAGCGGTCCATCACCACCTTGAGCCCGGCCGCCTCGGCGCGCGCGGCGGCGGCCTCGTCGATCACGCCGAGCTGCATCCACACCGCCTTGGCGCCCGCCGCGATCGCCTCGTCGACCGCGGCGCCCGCCGCCGCCGAGTTGCGGAAGATGTCGACCAGATCGATCGGCTCGCCGATCTGCGCGAGCTCGCGCCAGACATATTCGCCGTGGATATGTTCGCCGGTGATCTGCGGATTGACCGGGAAGACGCGGTAGCCATGCGCCTGCAGCGTGCGCATCACGCCGTTGCTCGGCCGGCTCGGCCGATCCGACGCGCCGACCAGCGCGATGGTGCGCGTCTCGCGGAGCAGCTGGGCGATCTCGGCGTCGGTGGTGAGCGGCATGGGACGTCTCCTCGGGGGAGGTAACCGATCAGCCGGGGGTTCGGTTCAACCCTTCCGGTTCAGGGCGGCGGCGACCTTCTCGGCGATCGCGAGGAACGGCTCGGCGCCGGCATCGTCGCGCGCCGCCGGCGGCTCGCCCGCATCCGAGGCGAGACGGATCGCGATGTCGAGCGGCACGCGCCCGAGGAAGGGGATGCCGAGCCGTGCCGCTTCCTTCTCGGCACCGCCATGGCCGAACGGGTCGGAGACCTCGCCGCAATGCGGGCAGACATAGCCCGCCATATTTTCGACCAGACCCAGGATCGGGATGCCCGCGGTGTTGAACAGGTCGATCGCGCGCGCCGCGTCGATCAAGGCCAGGTCCTGCGGGGTCGAGACGATCACCGCGCCCGCCGGCCGGTGCTTCTGGATCATCGAGAGCTGAATGTCGCCGGTGCCGGGCGGCAGGTCGACGATCAGCGTGTCGGTCTCGCCCCACGCCGCGTCGACGAGCTGGCCGAGCGCGCCCGAGACCATCGGACCGCGCCACGCCAGCGCCTTGTCGGCGGCGACGAGCTGCCCCATCGACAGCATCGGCACGCCCCAGCGCGTCGCGATCGGGTTGAGCACCTTGCCTTCCGCGGTCGGCCGCTCGTCGCTCGCCTGCATCAGCCGCGGCTGCGAGGGCCCATAGATGTCGGCGTCGACCAAGCCGGTGCGGAAGCCGAGCCGCTTCATCGCGATCGCCAGATTGGCCGACAGCGTCGACTTGCCGACGCCGCCCTTGCCGCTGCCCACCGCGATCAGCCGGCGCTCGGGCTTCTGCGCGGTCTGGACGATGCGGACCGCGCTGATCCCCTCGACCGTGCCGAGCACGCGGCGGACGTCGGCCTCGAGCGCGTCGCGCGCGGCGGCGTCGAGCCCCGAGACGTCGAGGATCACGCTCGCGGTGCCGTCCGGGCCGATGCGGGGCGGGGCGACCCGGCCCGAGGCCTGGGGGACGGCCGCGAGCGCGGCGGCGATGGTGGAGCTGTCGGGCATGCGACGCCGCATAGGAGGCTCGCCACCCGATGGCACTATTTTTCCGCCGCCGCGCACCTATAATGGGCGGATGATCGACAATATCGGGCGGGTCGACCGCGACACCCCCATCCTGCTGAACGAGCCCATGCTCAACGAAGAGGGCCCTTGGGGTGGCCGCAGCGCGAGCGATGCGTCCGGCGGCGGCGCGAGCGGCGACGACGGCGCCGGCGACGAGCCGCGCAACCCCTGGACCCAGCCGCCGCGGCGCAAACCCAAGACGGTGCGCGCCGCCGGCCAGCCGTCGATCGAGGAGCTGATCCGCCGGGGCCGCGAGCGGTTCGGCGGCAAGCTGCCCGGCGGCGGCTTCGGCCAGGGCCTCGGTGGCCGCCCGGTGTGGGGCTATGCCTTCGCGGCCTTCCTGCTGCTGTGGCTCGCGACGACCAGCATCCACCGCATCGACCCGCAGGAGCGCGGCGTGATCACGCGCTTCGGCGCCTATGCCGGCACGTTGAAGCCCGGCATCGGGCTGACGCTGCCGGCGCCGATCGACGTCGTCACCCGCGTCAATGTGGATCAGATTCAGAGCTTCGACGTGCCCGCCAGCGGCGGCCAGAATCTCGTGCTGACCGGCGACCAGAACATCGTCGATCTGGCCTATTCGGTGCGCTGGTCGGTGCGCGACCCCGAACTCTATCTGTTCGAGCTCGCCCAGCCCGAAGACACGATTCGCGAGATTGCCGAAAGCGCGATGCGCGAAGAGCTGTCGCGCGTCACGCTCGATCAGGCGATCGGCCCGATGCGCAGCGAGATCGAGGCGCGCGTGACGCTGCGCATCCAGGCGCTGCTCGACCGCTATCATTCGGGGGTGCTCGTCCAGGGCGTCGCGATCCGCCAGGCCGATCCGCCCGCCGCGGTGATGGACGCGTTCAAGGACGTCAGCGCCGCGCAGCAGCAGGCGCAGGGCTTCCTCAACAACGCGCACAGCTATGCCGAGCAGGTCACCGCCAATGCCGAGGCGCAGGCGCAGGCGTTCGACAAGGTCTACGGCGCCTATAAGCTCGCCCCCGACGTCACCAAGAAGCGGATGTATTACGAGACCATGGAGACGGTGCTGGGCAAGACCAACAAGGTGATCGTCGATACCCCCGGCGCGAACGTCTATCTGCCCGGCACGACGCCCGTGCCCAAGGCCGCGCCCGCGGCGCCCGCCGCCGGAGCCGGTCAATGAGCGACGTTTCGGTGATGGCGACGCGCATCCTGAAAAGCCCGATCGGCTGGGCGATCCTGTTCGTGCTGTTCGTGATGGCCTGCGCCAGTGTGTTCGCGGTCGTGCCCGAGACCAAGCAGGCGCTCGTGGTCCGCATGGGCAAGCCCGACCGGGTGAACAACGCCTACCGGCCCGGCGAGCGCTTCGGCGACACGGGGGCCGGCCTGGTCGCGCGCATCCCGGGTGTCGAGGAGGTCTTCCTGATCGACAAGCGCGTGCAGAATCTCGACATGGCGAGCCAGCCGGTGCTGTCGACCGACCAGTTGCGCCTGCAGGTCGATGCGTTCGCGCGCTACCGCATCGTCAACCCGCTGCAGATGTACCTGACCGCGCGCGGCGACGAGCAGCGGGTCGGCGAGGCGCTCAAGCCGATCCTCGGCTCGGCGCTGCGCAACGAGCTCGGCCGGCGCTCCTTTGCGGCGCTGCTGACACCCGAGCGCGACGTCGCGATGGCCAACATCAAGACCGCGCTCGATCGCGTCGCGCACCAATATGGCGCGGAGATCGTCGACGTGCGGATCAAGCGCGCCGAGCTGCCCGACGGCACGCCGCTCGACAGCGCCTATGAGCGGATGAAGACCGCCCGCCAGCAGCAGGCGATGACGATCCGCGCCGAGGGCATGAAGAAGGCGACGATCATCCGCGCGCAGGCCGATGCCGACGCCTCGCGGACCTATGCCGACGCGTTCAATCAGGACCCGCAATTCTTCGACTTCTACCGGGCGATGCAGTCCTATCGCGCGACCTTCGGCGCCGACTCGCCGACCGACGGATCGACGACGATGGTGCTGTCTCCGGACAGCGACTATTTCCGCCAGTTCCGGGGCGGCGGGAAATAATGCCCGCCGCCGGCCGTTCAAATGCTGTTCAGACGACGCGCCGCAGCCTCGATGCTACGATCCTGTTATAGTCCTTCCTGATCCGATCCTTCTCCCTGGGAGACCATCCACCGTGCGTTACGCCTATGCCATCACTGCCGCGCTGCTTGCCGGTGGCGCCGCCGCCACACTCTCCATGCAGCAGCCGGTCGGCGCGCAAGTCGCACAGAATGCAGGATCGACCGCGCACAACCCGATCGGCGGGCCGGCGAGCTTCGCCGATCTCGCCGCCCGGCTCGAGCCGGCCGTCGTCAACATCTCGACCACGCAGCGCGTCAAGGTGCCGCAGCAGAACAACCCGTTCGCGGGCACGCCGTTCGACGATCTGTTCAAGCAGTTCGGCGGCGGCGGGATGCCGGGCGGCGAGAGCGACGGCAATGGCAAGCCGGTGACGCGCGAGGCGATGTCGCTGGGCTCGGGCTTCGTGATCTCGGCCGACGGCTTCATCGTCACCAACAATCACGTCGTCTCGGGCGGCGATCCCAACGATCCCAGCACCAAGGGCGCGACGCTCGAGTCGGTGACGGTGACGCTGTCCGACCATACCGAATATAAGGCGCGCATCGTCGGCCGCGACGCCGCCGCCGATCTCGCCGTGCTCAAGATCGAGGCGCCCAAGCCGCTGCCCTTCGTCCAGTTCGGCGATTCGACGCGCACGCGGGTCGGCGACTGGGTGATCGCGATCGGCGAGCCGTTCGCGCTCGGCGGCACCGTCACCGCGGGCATCGTCTCCGCCATCCACCGCTCGATCACGCCGAGCGGCGGCGCCTACGACCGCTACATCCAGACCGACGCGGCGATCAATTCGGGCAATTCGGGCGGCCCGATGTTCGACATGGCGGGCAATGTCGTCGGCATCAACACCGCGATCTACTCGCCGTCGGGCGGCAGCGTTGGCATCGGCTTCGCGATTCCCGCCGAGCAGGCCAAGCCCGTCGTCGAGGTGCTGATGAAGGGCGGCCACGTCCGCCGCGGCTATCTCGGCGTCGGCATCCAGCCGATCAACGACGACATCGCGTCGGCCTTGGGCCTGCCCAAGAATCACGGCGAGATCGTCAGCCGCGTCGAGCCGGGCTATGCCGCGGCCAAGGCCGGGATCCAGCAGGGCGACGTCATCGTCAAGGTCAACAATATCGACGTGACCCCCGATGAATCGCTGTCGTTCATCGTCTCCAACCTGCCGATCGGCTCGCGCGTACCGATCGAGCTGATCCGCCACAATCAGCACATCACGGTGACCGCGATCGTCGCCGAGCGTCCGCCCGAGAGCCAGCTCAACGCGCTGACCGGCGGCGGTGACGACGACAGTGGCGACGACAGCGGCAATGCTCCGCAGAGCCCGCAGGCCAAGGCCTCGAGCTCGGCGCTGGGGCTGGGGCTGACCGCGCTTACCCCGCGGATCGCGCAGCAGCTCGGCATTCCCGCGACGGTGCGCGGCGTTGCGATCGCCTCGGTCGACCCGTCGAGCGATGCGGCGTCGAACGGGCTCAAGCGCGGCGACGTGATCCTGTCGATCAACCAGGCCCCGACGCCGACCGTGGCCGCCGCGTCGCAGATCGTCGCCGACGCGCAGAAGGCAGGGCGCGACACCGTGCTGCTGCTCGTCCAGCGTGGCGCGCAGCCGGGTCTCTACGTCGGCATCAAGCTGCAGAAGAAATAGGCGCAAGCGCTCCCCGCTCGCCGCGGGCGGGGAGCCGCTTTCCCTCTTGGCCGTCCCCGCCTATCTTGCGCGAATGGACACGCTTCTCGACACACCCGTGACCGTCGCATCGGTCTCGCTCGCCGAATTCGAGCGCGACCGCGACGGCTTCGCGCAGGCGCTCGGTGGCTCGTTCGAACGCTATGGCTTCGCGGTCGTCGCCGATCACGGCATCCCCGCCGACCTGATCGCACGCGCCGAAGCGGCCGCCAAAAGCCTGTTCGCGCTGCCCGAGACGGTCAAACGCGGCTATCATCGGCCGGGCTCGGGCGGCGCGCGCGGCTACACGCCGTTCGGGATCGAGACCGCCAAGGACGCGACCGCGGTCGACCTCAAGGAATTCTGGCACGTCGGCCGTGAACTGCCCGCGGGGCATCGCTTCGCCGACGTGATGGCACCCAATATCTGGCCGCAGGAGCGCGCCGACTTCCGCGCGGTGATGCTCGAAATCTACGCCGCGTTCGAGGCGACCGGCGCGCGTCTGCTCGAGGCGATCGCGCGCTATCTGGGGCTCGACCCCGATTTCTTCGTCGACACGGTGGTCGACGGCAACAGCGTGCTACGGCTGCTCCACTATCCGCCGGTCACCCACGACGGCGCCTCGATCCGCGCCGGCGCGCATGAGGACATCAACACGATCACCCTGCTGCTCGGCGCCGAGGAGGCGGGGCTCGAGATCCTCGACCGCGACGGCCAATGGCTGGCGGTGACGCCGGGCGAGGGCGCGCTGGCGGTCAATGTCGGCGACATGCTGCAGCGGCTGACCAACGGCCGGCTGCGCTCGACGACGCACCGCGTCGCCAATCCGGCGAGCGCGCGGCGGGGCGTGGCGCGCTATTCGATGCCCTTCTTCCTGCACTTCCGGCCGGACTATCTGATCGAGACGCTGCCCGTCTGCGTCGATGCGGCGCATCCCGACCGCTTCCCCGACCCGATCACCGCGCATGACTTTCTGATGCAGCGGCTGCGCGAGATCAAATTGCTGTGAAGGCGCTCGCCACGCTGATGCTGCTGGCGGCCAGTGCGGCGGCCGCGACGCCGATGCGCTATGCCGAGTTCCAGCGGCTGCCCCAGCCGCCGGCGCCGCGGCTGATCGCCTATGGCGCCGATCCGCTCCAGCATGTCGAGCTGTGGAAGCCGGCGGGCAAGGGCCCGTTCCCGGTCGTGCTGATGCTCCATGGCGGCTGCTGGCAGACCGCCGTCGCCAAGGCCGACATCATGCACATGCTCGCGGCCGATCTGGTCAAGCGCGGCATCGCGGTGTGGAACGTCGACTATCGCGGCGTCGACTTGCCCGGCGGCGGCTATCCGGGCACGTTCCGCGATGTCGCGCAGGCCGCAGACCTGCTCGCGCGCGAGGGGCCGGCGCTCGGGCTGAACACGCGCCGCGTCGTGGCCGTGGGACATTCGGCAGGCGGGCATTTGGCGCTGTGGCTCGCCGCTCGGCCCAGGCTCGCCAAGGCCAGCCCGCTATGGTCGGCACATCCGCTGCCGATCGCCGGCGTGCTCAGCCAGGGCGGCCTGCCTGACCTCGCGCTCACCAAGTCGGACGCGACCGAGGCCTGCGGCGTCGATACGGTCGACACGCTCGTCGGCCCGAAGACCGCGGCGCATCCCGACCCCTATGCGGACACCTCGGTCGATCGCCTGCTGCCGATCGGCGTCCCGCAGACGCTGGTCAACGGCGCCGCCGACCCGATCGCGCCGCCCCGCTTCGCCGCCGCCTGGGTCGCCAAGGCGAAGACCGCCGGGGAGCGGGTGACGTCGATCGTCGTGCCCGACCAGGGGCATTTTGAGCTGATCACGCCGGGCACGCCGGCGTGGGCGCAGGAAGTCGGCGTGATCGAGGGGATGCTGAAGCGCTGACCCTGCCCAATCGTCAGCCGGGCGAAAGCCGGGACCGATAGTCGACGGTGCGTCGATGGTCTCGCGGGGCCGCCCGACCGCGTCAGCCGCGCATCGCCGCTGTAGCCCACCTTCCGCATCCATGGGTCCCGGCTTTCGCCGGGACGACGAGGCGAGGCTGGCGCATCGGCGTCACCCCCGCCCGCGATAGCCCGGCACGTCCTGGTCGGGCAGCCACAGCCCCTCGGGCGGGGTGCCCGATTGCCAGAAGACGTCGATCGGGATGCCGCCGCGCGGATACCAATAGCCGCCGATGCGCAGCCAGTGCGGCTGCATCTCGGCGAACAGCCGCTCCGCGATCCCGACCGTGCAATCCTCGTGGAAGGCGGCATGGTTGCGGAACGCGCCCAGGAACAGCTTGAGCGACTTGGATTCGACGATGCGCTCCGCCGGCGCATAGTCGATCACCAGATGCGCGAAGTCGGGCTGGCCGGTCACCGGGCAGAGCGAGGTGAATTCGGGCGCGGTGAAGCGCACGAGATAGGGGCGGCCGGGGCGCGGGTTGGCGACATAGTCGAGGACGGCATCCTCGGGCCGGGCGGGCAGCGGGCTGGTCTGGCCGAGATGGGTGAGGCTCATGCACCGCACCTAGGATCGGCGGCGGCGCTTCGCAATCCTCGACGCCGCGGAAGCCGGGCCTTATGCGAGGGCGAAAGGAGCGCAGGCATATGGACGATCTGGTCACGGTGGACTGGTTGGCACGACGGCTGGACGATCCCGGCATGGTCGTGCTCGACGCCACCTATCTGCCGTTCGAGCCGGATCGCGACGCGGCAGCCGAGTATCGCGCCGGCCACATTCCCGGTGCGCGCTTCCTCGATCTGGCAACGCTTGCCGACACCACCGACCCGCGCCCGACGATGGCGCCGACGCTCGACCAATTCACGAAGCGGATGGCCGCGCTCGGCATCCGCCGCGACGATCGCGTCATCCTCTACGATGATTCGCCGCACCGCACCTCGGCGCGGGCGTGGTGGGTCATGCGGCTGTTCGGGGTCGAGCGGCTCGCGATCCTCGACGGCGGGGTCGCGGCGTGGCGCGCGGCCGGCCAACCGCTCGAGCGGGGCGACAGTCTCCCGACGCCGGTGCCTGCCGAGCGCACCGGCTTCGTCACCCGCGACGACGCGGCGATCCGCACGCTCGCGCAGGTCCGCGCGCTGGTCGACGATCCCGTCGAGCAGCTGGTCGACGCGCGCGGCGCGCCGCGCTTTTCGGGTGCCGAGGCGGATCCGCGGCCCGGCGTGGCGTCCGGCCACATCCCGGGCTCGATCAACCTGCCCTACGGCCGCCTGTTCGAGCCCGACGGGCGCTGGAAGAAGGGGGACGCGCTCGCCCAATTGTTCGAGAGCGCGGGCGTCGACCCCGCGCGGCCGCTGGTGTTCACCTGCGGATCGGGGATCACAGCCGCCGGGCTGTTCTTCGCGGCGCATCTGGTCGGCCGCGACAACGCCGCGCTCTATGACGGCTCGTGGAGCGAATGGGGCGCGGACCCGACCACACCGAAGGCGACGGCATGAGCGACGATCTGCGCGACGAGACCAAACTCGTCTCGGGTGGCCGGCGCCCCGAATGGACCGGCCCGATCGTCAACCCGCCGATCCACCGCGCCTCGACGATCCTGTTCGAGGATTGCGCGGCGCTCAAGCACGGCGCCGGGCGCAATGCCGATGGCGACTTCCATTACGGCCGCCGCGGCACGCCCACGCAATGGGCGCTCGCCGAGGCGCTGACGGAGCTCGAGCCCGGCGCCGAGGGCACGATTCTCTACCCCTCGGGGGTCGCCGCGATCGCGGGCGCGCTGCTGACCGTGCTCAAGAGCGGCGACGAGCTGCTGATGGTCGACAGCGTCTACGGGCCGACGCGCGCCTTTTGCGACACCGTGCTCCGCGGCATGGGGATCGCGACGCGCTATTACGATCCGTCGATCGGCGCGGGCATCGCCGAGATCGTCGGCGAGCGGACCGCCGCGATCTTCCTGGAAAGCCCGGGAAGCCTGACCTTCGAGGTGCAGGATATCCCGGCGATCGTGGCGGTCGCCAAGGCGCGCGGGATCGTCACATTGCTCGACAACACTTGGGCGACCCCGCTGTTCTTCCCGGCGATCGCGGCGGGTATCGATCTCGCCATCCTGGCGTGCACCAAATATATCGTCGGCCATTCGGACGCGATGCTGGGATCGGTGACCGCGACGCCGGCGCACTATCCCGCGCTGCGCCGGATGTCGCAGCTGTTCGGCCAATATGTCTCGCCCGACGACGCCTATCTCGCTAGCCGCGGGCTGCGCACGCTGGCGGTGCGGCTCCGCGCGCACGAGGCGGGGGGGCTGGCGGTCGCGCGCTGGCTCGAGACACGGCCGGAGGTTGCCGGCGTGCTCCATCCCGCGCTGCCGGGGTGTCCGGGTCACGCGCTATGGGTGCGCGATTTCACGGGCGCGACGGGCCTGTTCGCCTTCATCCTCGACGGCGGCCCGGCCAGCGCCCGCGCCGCGCTGATCGACGGGCTCCGGCATTTCGGCATCGGCTATAGCTGGGGTGGCTATGAGAGCCTGGCGCTGCCGATCGATCCCGCCGGGCTCCGCACCGCAACGGCATGGCAGGCGGCGGGGCCGGCGATCAGGCTGCATATTGGGCTCGAGCATCCCGATGATCTCATTGCCGATCTCGCGGCGGGTCTCGACCGCTATACGGAAAGTAAATGACGCAACGCGGAAACTTTATGTCAATCTATGTTGCGGGTGAGCAACGGTAAATCGATCATATCCGACACGTGACGAAATTGTGATGGTGCGGCGCAGCGCAAATGCTAGGCGAGACCTGCGTAGCGACAGCCGACCACCGCGCCGACAGGCACGGGAGAGCTTGGTACCGATACGCTGCAGGTGGATGGACCAGTCACAATGAGGGAGGGACACCACAATGCGTATCTTGTCCAAGGCCGGCCTTGCGCTGGCGTTCGGAAGCCTGGCCGCGATGCCCGCGCTTGCCGACGATCCGGCGGCGCCCGCCGCACCGCCTAGCAACTTCACGATCACCGGCGGCGCGACGCTGACCAGCGACTATCGCTTCCGCGGCATCTCGCAGACCGACAAGCGCTTCGCGATCCA
The DNA here is from genome assembly GCF_937859915.1 of uncultured Sphingomonas sp. Classification (GTDB taxonomy): domain Bacteria; phylum Pseudomonadota; class Alphaproteobacteria; order Sphingomonadales; family Sphingomonadaceae; genus Solisphingomonas. The sequence goes on from NZ_CALMAW010000011.1 coordinate 13,397, forward strand.
GGGCACGCTCGGCGTCGTCCATTCGTCGGGCTTCTACATCGGTACCTGGGGCAGCTCGATCGACGATTATGTCGCCAACGGCAGCGACCAGGAGATCGATCTCTACGGCGGCTACAAGCACACGTTCAGCGGCACGACGGTCGATGGCGGCCTGCTCTATTATTACTATCCGGGTTCGCACGGGGCGAACACCGACTTCTTCGAGCCCTATCTCAACGCCTCGCACAGCTTCGGCCCGCTCGGCGTCAAGCTGGGGCTGAACTATGCGTGGAACCAGCATGCGCAGTCCTGCGCCTATGATCCGCGCTGCGCCGGCAAGCCGCGCGAGGACAGCCTCTACACCTATGGCGAGCTGTCGGTCGCGGTGCCCAAGACGCCGGTGACGGTCACCGGGCATCTCGGCGAGAGCTGGGGCCGCAGCTACCTGACCAACGGGCTCAAGAACTACACCGACTGGTCGCTGACCGCAGCCTATACCTGGAAGGCACTGACCTTCTCGGCGGCCTATGTCGACACCGACATCAAGAAGTCCGAGTTCGTGATCCCGAGCGGACGCAACCCGGTCAAGGGTGGGTTCGTCGGCGCCGTCGCGGTGTCGTTCTGATCGCCTGATCGCCACACATGGAAAGGGCCGCAGCCGGGATGTCCGGTTGCGGCCCTTTTTCTATGCCCGCCGTTGGTGCGACGGCGAAGCTTATTGCGGAGTCGACGCCGTCGTGTTGTCGCCATTGCCGGCGGGCGCGGCGACGATCGCCTTGGTCGCGGTGCCCTTGTTGACGACGTTGGTCGCAGGCGAGCCCGCGACCGAACGGATCCCCGCGTCGGGCGCGCCGCCGGCGGTGTCGATCAGCCCCTGCTGGCCGGCGGTGAGCGGAGCCTGGCCGCCGAACATCGCCGCCATCGCCTGCGCGGACGGATTGGGCTCCTGCGGGCGCGGCGCGCCGGGCTTGGGCGGACGCAGCGAGAAATCGGGCGGGATCACCAGCGGCGGCGAGCGCGTCACCGCGAACTCGTTGGGGGCATTGCGGTTGCCGAAACCGCTCGCCTTGGTGTGGGTGCAGCCACCGAGCGCGGAAAGCGCCGCCACCGTTCCGATGAGCCCGATCGTCTTACGCATGCAGATCCTCCGAAGCGGGTGTGCGGACGAACAGCGCGCGCAGCACCAGCAGCAATACGCCGATCGTAATAGCGGCATCGGCGACGTTGAACACCAGGAAAGGATGCATGTCGCCGAAATGCAGGTCGAGGAAGTCGGCGACATAGCCGAGCCGCACGCGATCGGTGATGTTGCCCGCGGCGCCGCCGAGCACGAGCCCCAGCGCGCCGGCGTCGAGCCGGTTGTGCTCGCGCCACAGCCAGAACACGACCGCGACCGCGATCCCCGCGGTGAGCAGCACCAGCAGCCAGCGCTCGGTCACGCTGTCGGCGGTGAGGAAGCCCATCGAGATGCCGTGATTTTCCACCCACACGAAGCGGAAGATCGGCAGCAGCGCGATCTCCATCCGGCCCGGCAGGTCGAGCGTGTGGACGATCAGCGCCTTGATCAGCTGGTCGAGCCCGAACACCAGCGCGGCGATGCCCAGGCCCAGGCGCCGGATCGCCGGCGCGTCGTAGAAGGGCTTAGCCATGCACCATGTCCTCGCAGCGGTCGCACAAGTCGCCGTCGGTCTCGACCTCGGGCAGATGCCGCCAGCAGCGGCCGCATTTGAGCCAGTCGGTGGTGTGGACAATGACGGTCTCGTGCGCGGTGGTCTCGAGCTGGACGTCGGCGACGATGAACAGTTCGGCGAGCTCGGACGGCGTCGCGGTCGGCCGCTGCGGCGACCCGATCGCGACCTTGGCGGCGAGCGACGAGCCGATCGCCTTGGCCTTGCGCATCGGCTCGATCTCGGCCGAGACGAGCAGGCGCAGGCGGCGCAGCGTCTGCCAATCCTCGGCCATCTCGGCGTTGAGCCACAGTTCGTCGACCTCGGGCCAGGTCAGCAGATGGACCGATCCGGCGTCCGGGAAGCGCGTGCCCCACGTCTCCTCGGCGGTGAAGCAGAGGATCGGGGCGGCATAGCGCACCAGGGCATGGAACAGGATGTCGAGCGCGCTGCGATAGGCGCGGCGGGTCAGCGACCCTTCGGGCTTGGCCGGGCCGACGTCGCAGTACAGCACGTCCTTGCGGATATCGAAGTAGAAGGCGGAGAGATCCGCATTGGCGAAGTCGGTGAGCGCCCGCGCGTAGCGGTTGAACTCATAGGCGTCGGCGGCGGCGCGCAGCTCGATGTCGAGCGCCGAGAGCAGATGGAGCACATAGCGCTCGAGCTCGGGCATGTCGGCGACCGGCACGCGCTCCGAAAAACCGTCGAGCGCGCCGAGCAGGTAGCGGAAGGTGTTGCGCAGCTTGCGATAGGCGTCGGAGGTGGTGGTCAGCACCTCCTTGCCGATGCGGACGTCCTCGAAATAGTCGGTCGAGGCGACCCACAGGCGGAGGATATCGGCACCGCTCTCGCCGATGATCTTGAGCGGATCGACGACGTTGCCGATCGACTTCGACATCTTGCGGCCCTGCTGGTCGAGCGCGAAGCCGTGCGTCAGCACCGCGGCATAAGGCGCGACGCCGCGGGTGCCGCAGCTCTCGAGCAGCGACGACTGGAACCAGCCGCGATGCTGGTCCGATCCCTCGAGATAGAGGTCGGCGCGGACGCCTTCGCCGTAGCGCGCCTCGATCACGAAGGCATGCGTCGAGCCCGAATCGAACCAGACGTCGAGAATGTCGGTGACCGGCTGCCACTGCGCGGCGTCGTGATCGGGGCCGAGCAGGGCGGCGTGATCGGCGGTGAACCAGGCGTCGGCGCCGCCCTGTTCGAACGCGGCTACGATGCGCGCGTTGACCGCCGGGTCGTTGAGATAGGCGCCGGTCTTGGGGTCGAGATACAGCGCGATCGGCACGCCCCAGGCGCGCTGGCGCGAAATCACCCAATCGGGGCGGCCCGCCACCATCGCGCCGATCCGGTTGCGCCCCTTTTCGGGGACGAAGCGCGTGTGCGCAATCGCATCGGTCGCGAGTTCGCGCAGGGTCGCCCCGTTAGAGCCCTCTCCCTTGAGGGAGAGGGTTGGGTGAGGGTGGCCGACCTCGGGGGTGGGACGCTCGGCTGCGCCGAACTCCCCCTCACCCCGACCCTCTCCCCGCCGGGGAGAGGGGGATGACGCGTCGATCTCGACCGCGATCGGCCGCGGCTCGCTTTGCGCGCCGATCTCCGCCTGGCGCACTGCCCCCGGCAGTTCGCTGGTCAGGCTACGATCCATCGCGATGAACCACTGCGGAGTCGCGCGGAAGATCACCTTCGCCTTGCTCCGCCACGAATGCGGATAGCTGTGCTTATAGTCCGCGGACGCCGCGAGCAGCGCGCCGGCCTCGCGCAGGTCGGTGCAGATCGGGCCGTCGGGCGCGTTGAGCTTGGGCGCGATCACCGAGCCCTGGCCGCCCATCCACGCCCAGTCGGCGCGATACCTGCCGTCGCCCTCGACCGCGAACACCGGATCGATGCCGTTCGCCTTGCAGAGCAGGAAATCGTCCTCGCCATGATCGGGCGACATGTGGACCAGCCCCGTGCCCGCATCGGTGGTGACGAAGTCGCCGGGCAGGAACGGGCGGGGCCGCAGGAAGAATTCTGCAAGCGGGTGCGACGGATCAAGCCCCTCCCCTTCAGGGGAGGGGTTGGGGTGGGGCGCATCTGCGGGCGCTGCGTCCGATAGCGAGGCCCCACCCCCGGCCCCTCCCCTGAAGGGGAGGGGGGAGAAGCGCTTCGCCATCGGGTGACGCGCGACGGTGCCGGCGAGGCGAGAGCCGAGAAACGTCCCAAGCGATTTTGCCTCGCCTAAAATGGGATCGTAGTTCCACCGCTTCATTGATTCTGCTTGGCAGTTCGCAGCGACCAAGAGCTTGCGGCCGTTCCATTCAACGAGTTCGTAAGCAACCTCCGGCCCATAGGCCAAAGCCTGGTTCACCGGGATCGTCCACGGCGTCGTCGTCCAGATCACCGCATAGGCGCCGACCAGCTCGGGCACCGCGCTCTCGACGATCTCGAACGCCACGTCGATCTGCGTCGAGACGATGTCCTCATATTCGACCTCGGCCTCGGCGAGCGCGGTCTTCTCGACCGGGCTCCACATCACCGGCTTGGCGCCGCGATAGAGCTGGCCGGTCTCGGCAAACTTCAAAAGCTCGCCGACGATCGTCGCCTCGGCGTCATACTTCATCGTCAGGTACGGATCGGCCCAGTCGCCCATCACGCCCAGTCGCTTGAACTGCTCGCGCTGCACGTCGACCCATTTTTGCGCATAGGCCCGGCATTCGGCGCGGAACTGCGCGACCGGCACGTCGTCCTTATTCTGCTTCTTGGCGCGATAGGCTTCCTCGACCTTCCACTCGATCGGCAGGCCGTGGCAGTCCCAGCCGGGGACATAGGGCGCGTCCTTGCCCATCAGCGACTGGCTCCGGACGATGATGTCCTTGAGCACCTTGTTCATCGCATGACCCATGTGGATGTCGCCATTGGCGTAGGGCGGGCCATCGTGGAGCAGGAAGCGCTCGGCGCCGACGCGGGCGAGGCGCAGCTGGCCGTAGAGGTCGTCCGCTTCCCATTTGGCGAGGATCGCGGGCTCCTTGGCGGCGAGCCCGGCTTTCATCGGGAAGTCGGTCTTCGGCAGGAAGACGGTGTCGCGCCAGTCGGTTTTTTCGGAGGGTTCGGACATATCGCGGCGGGCTTTAGCCTACTATCCCCCTCCCTGAAAGAGTAGCGGGTCGGTCATGCCCCCGGCATGACCTGAACAGCGCGGGGCGCTGTTCACCCGCTGCTGGGTTCGGGGTGGGTTGTTCTCCGGATCAGTGCAGCGCCCGCCCCAAACGAACCCACCCCCGACCCCTCCCTTCCAGGGAGGGGAGACAATCATCAGCGAGGGGAGGACCCGAGGATGCGCCGCGCCTCGATGCAATCCGCCTCCATCTGGACGATCAACGCGGCGAGGCTGTCGAACTTGGCTTCGGGGCGGAGGTGCGCGATCAGCTCGACCGCGAGCGGCTGGCCGTAGAGGTCGCCCGAAAAATCGAAGAAATAGGGCTCGAGCAATTCCTTGGGCGGATCGAATTGCGGCCGGATGCCGAGGTTCGCGGCGCCACCCAGCACGCGCCCGTCGGCGAGCCGCCCGCGCACCGCATAGATGCCGTAGGCGGGGCGGAGGTAATCGCCCAGCGCGAGGTTGGCGGTGGGATAGCCGATCGTGCGGCCGACCTTGTCACCATGCTGGACGCTGCCCGCGATCGTATAGGGACGGGTGAGCAGCCGCGTCGCCGCCGCGATCTCGCCGGCCCTGAGGTGCTGGCGGATGCGCGTCGAGGAGGCGATGCCGCCCTCGGCCTCGACCGCCGCGATCGCCTCCGCCGCGATGCCGTGGCGCGCGCCGATCGCCGCCAGCGCCGCGGTGTCGCCCGCGCGGTCGCGCCCGAAGGTGAAGTCGTAGCCGGTGACCACCGCGCTCGCGCCGATCCGCGCGGCGAGCCAGTCGGCGACGAACCCCTCGGGGCTGACCGCCGCCATCGCCCGGTCGAAGGGCAGCACGATCGTGCCGTCCATGCCGAAGGCCGCGAACAGTTCGGCGCGCTGGTCGATCGTGCTGAGCAGGAAGGGCGGCGCGTCGGGGCGGAACAGGCGCGCGGGGTGCGGATCGAAGGTCGCGACCAGCGCCGGGCGGCCGGTCGCACGCGCGAGCGCCAGCGCGCGGCCCACCACCGCCTGGTGGCCGACATGGAAGCCGTCGAAGTTGCCGAGCGCCACGACCGCGCCGCGCAAGCCTGCGGGCACGGGGCGATCCCCGGGAAGTCGTTTCATGGGCGCGGGCTATAGCAGAGGGAGGGCCGGTGCCAATGGGTAGGGTGAGGCGGCGCCCTCTACTGGTTCCCCGGCGAAGGCCGGGGCCCAGGCCCAGCGCAGGTGGCGGGCGGTGCGCACGACAAGAAGCGTGGGGCCTGGGCCCCGGCCTACGCCGGGGAACGACTCAGGCGCGCGCCAGCGTCACGAAGCTGTAGGCCGGCCGCGCGCCTTCCGCCGCGACGTCCTCGCGGAAAGTCTCGCGCCAGCCGGCGCCGAGATCGGGCATGTGCGTGTCGCCCTCGGGTGCCGCGTGCACCTCGGTGAGCTCGATCCGGTCGGCGCGCGGCAGGAACAGCGCATATATCTCGGCGCCGCCGATCACCGCCACCACCGGCCCGCCGGCAAGCGCCAGCGCCGCCGCGACGCTGTCCGCCACTTCCGCGCCGGGGCGCGACCAGCTTTTGTCGCGGGTCAGCACGATATGCCGGCGGCCGACGAGCAGATCGGGAAAGCTCTCGAACGTCTTGCGGCCCATAATCATGGGGAGGCCGCCGGTCATCGCCTTGAAGCGCCTGAGGTCGGCGGGGATGCGCCACGGCAGTCCGCCCTCGACGCCGATCACGCCATTGTCCGCGCGCGCCGCGAAGAAGACGATTTCGGGCATCACTTCCTCCCTCCGTTCGTCCTGAGCGAACGGGGATGGGGGGCCGCTCATACTGCCACCTCGCCCTTGATGTGCGGGTGCGCGTCATAGCCCTCGATGACGAAATCCTCGGGCTGATAGCCGTCGATCGCTTGCGGGCGGCGGAGGATGCGGAGAGTCGGCAGCGGCTTGGGGTCGCGCGTCAATTGCAGGCGCGCCTGGTCGAGATGGTTCGAATAGAGGTGGCAGTCGCCCCCGGTCCACACGAAGCTGCCGGGCTCGAGCCCGCATTGCGCCGCCAGGATATGCGTCAGCAGCGCGTAGCTGGCGATGTTGAAGGGGACGCCCAGGAAGACGTCGGCCGAGCGCTGATAGAGCTGGAGGTCGAGCCGCCCGTTGGCGACGCGCGTCTGGAACAGGCAGTGGCACGGCGCCAGCGCCATCTGCGGCAGGTCCGCCGGGTTCCACGCCGAGACGATCTGGCGCCGCGACGCCGGCTTCTCGCGGATCTCGCGGATCAGCGCGGCGATCTGGTCGATATGGCCGCCGTCGGGCGTCGTCCAGTCGCGCCACTGCTTGCCGTAGACAGGCCCGAGATCGCCGTCGGACGCGGCCCATTCGTCCCAGATGCGGACCTTGTGCTCGTGCAGCCACGCGACATTGGTGTCGCCGCGCAGGAACCACAGCAGCTCGACGATGATCGAGCGCAGGTGCAGCTTCTTGGTGGTGACCAGCGGAAACCCCTTCGACAAGTCGAAGCGCATCTGGTGGCCGAACACGCTCAGCGTGCCCACGCCGGTGCGGTCCTGCTGTTCGTCGCCCTCGTCGAGGATGCGGTGCATCAGGTCGAGATAGGGCCTCATGAGGTGCCCCCGGCGGCATCGCAGGGATGGATCGCCTGCGGCAGCGGGCGCGGGCCGATCGCCTTGAACACCGCAAGATAGCCGCCCGCCGAGGGCATCGCCTGCTCGCTCACGCGCGCGAAGCCGACCGCACGTAGCTCGCAGTCGAGCAGGATCGGCGGGGTGCCGTGGCGGTTGGTCGGGCGATCGGCGTCGACGACGATCAGCGTGCCGTCGGGCTTGAGCGCGGGCCGGAGATTCCACAGAAACTCGTAGGGCTGGTCGATCTCGTGATACATGTGGACCATCAGCACGCGATCGAAGCTGCCCGGCGGCAGGCGCGGATTGGCCGGGTCGCCAAGCCGCACGCTGACATTGTCGAGCTGTTCGCGCGTGACGCGTTCGGCGAGCCCGTCGCGCACCGCGGGGATGATGTCCTCGGCGAGCACGCGGCCCTTGTCGCCGACGCGCTTGGCGAGGCGGACGGTATAATAGCCCTCGCCCGCGCCGATGTCGGCGACGGTCATGCCGGACGCGACGCCGGCCTTGTCCATCACCGCACGCGCCTCGTCGAGCTTGTCGCGCGCGCCCTCGGTCGACCAGCCGTCCGAGATGATCGTCGCGACCGGGCGCGAGGGCAGGGGGAACCCATCCTTGTTGCGCGCGGTCGCCGCGTCAGCCGTGTGCGCCTTCGACCCGCAGCCCGTCAGGGCGAGCGCCAGCGTCACGGCAACAAGGGCAGCGCTCCGCCTCAATCGACGTCCTCGACCTCGACCGCCTCGCCGGTGACGCGCTGCGACAGCGCGGCGGCCATGAACGGATCGAGCGCGCCGTCGAGCACGTCGTCGGGCGCGGTCGAGGTGACCCCGGTGCGCAGGTCCTTCACCAACTGATAGGGCTGGAGCACGTAGGAGCGGAACTGGTGGCCCCAGCCGATGTCGGTCTTGGTCGCATTGGTCGCGTTGGCGATCGCTTCCCGCTCCTGCAGCTCGCGCTCGTAGAGCCGGGCCTTGAGCTGGTTCATCGCCTCGGCCTTGTTCTTATGCTGCGACCGCTGGTTCTGGCACTGGACGACGATGTTGGTGGGGATGTGCGTGATGCGCACCGCCGAATCGGTCGTGTTGATGTGCTGGCCGCCCGCGCCCGAGGCCCGGTAGGTATCGATGCGCAGATCGCCCTCGTTGATCTGGATGTCGATATTGTCGTCGACTTCCGGGTAGACCCAGACGCTGGCGAACGAGGTGTGGCGGCGCGCCGAGCTGTCATAGGGCGAGATCCGGACGAGGCGGTGGACGCCGCTCTCGGTCTTGGCCCAGCCATAGGCGTTCTCGCCCTTGAGCATCAGCGTCGCCGACTTGATCCCGGCCTGCTCGCCCGAATGATGGTCGACCAGCTCGACCTTCATGCCGTGGCGTTCGGCCCAGCGCTGGTACATGCGCTGGAGCATCTGCGCCCAGTCCTGGCTCTCGGTGCCGCCGGCGCCGGCATTGACCTCGATATAGGTGTTGTTGCCGTCGGCCTCGCCGGCGAGCAGCGCCTTGACCTTGTCGGTCTCGGCGCGCTGGGCGAGCTCGCCGAGGCTGGCGACCGCCTCGGTCTCCATCTCGGTGTCGCCCTCGGCCTCGGCCATCTCGATCAGCTCGACGGTGTCGTCGCGGTCGCGCTCGATCGTGGTCACCGCCTGGATCGATTCGTCGAGGCGGCGGCGTTCCTGCATGATCGCCTGCGCCTGCTTGGGATCGTTCCACAGCGCGGGGTCCTCGACGCGGGCGTTCAGTTCGTGGAGCCGGCGCTGGGCGCGGTCCCACTCGATGAAGCGGCGGACAAGCGCCATTGCGGCGTTGATCTTGTCGACATGGGCTTGCGCTTCGGCGCGCATATTGTCTTCCTTTGTTTCACCCCGTTCGTGTCGAGCGACGTCGAGACACGGTGGCTAACGGGGCCGGGTCCCTCGACTACGCTCGGGACGAACGGATGGCTAGTTGGAGACGGGCACTAGTAGATGCCCCCCTCCTTCTGCAAGAAATCCGCGTCGCGGGGTGGTGCCGCGGTCTTGGGCGCGGCCTTGGTCGCGATCGCGGTCTTGGCGATCGAGCGGCGCGGCTCGGTCTCGGGCTTGAACTGCTCCCAGATGATCGGCGAGAGCGGATCGTTGGACGGCCAGCCGCCATAGACGCGCCGCCCCGAATTGCGGTCGATCCGCACCAGCCGCACGCCCGGCGCCTCGCGGAACGGCACGACCGGATCATTGGCCATCGTCGCCACCGCGAACTGCTTGAAGATCGGCGCCGCGATCGTGCCGCCCTGCGCATAGGCGCCGAGCGGGCGCGGGCGGTCGTAGCCGAGATAGACGCCGCCGACGAGATCGGCCGAGCCGCCGACGAACCAGACGTTGGTCGGGCCCGTGGTGGTGCCGGTCTTGCCGAACATCGGCCGCCCGAGATCGCGCAGGATCGTCGCGGTGCCGCGCTGGACGACGCCTTCCATCATATGGACGATCTGCGAGGCCGAATCGGCGGGGATCGCCTGGACGCCGCGGACCGGCGGGCGCGGCATCGGCTTGCCGTCCCAATCGGGCGCGTTGCAGCCGTCGCACGGCCGGTTGTCGGCGCGCCAGATCACCTTGCCGTGGCGATCCTGGACATAGTCGATCAGCGTCGGCGCCATCTGGCGGCCGAGATTGTCGAGCGCCGAATAGGCGTTGACCATCTTCATCACGGTCGTGTCGCCCGCGCCGAGCGCGATCGCGAGCACCGCGGGATAATCGCCGATGCCGAGCGCATGCGCCTGTTTGACGACCTTGTTCATGCCGATCTGCGCGGCGATCCGCACCGTCATCAGGTTGCGCGACTGTTCGAGGCCCCAGCGCATCGTCTTGGGACCGGCATAGCCCGCGGTGAAGTTCTTGAAGCATTTGGTGCCGAGGCTGGCGGTCTGGAACACGCAGAACGGCCCGTCGACGACGATCGAGGCCGGGGTCATGCCATTGTCGAGCGCGGCCGAATAGACGATCGGCTTGAACGTCGATCCGGGCTGGCGCTGCGCCTGCGTCGCGCGGTTGAAGCTGGCGCCGCGGAAATCCCAGCCGCCCTGCATCGCGAGCACCTGCGCGGTGTGCGGATTCTCGATCACCATGCCGCCCGAGATCGCGGGGATCGCGCGGAGCGTCCAGGTGCCGCCGACGTCCTTGACCACGACGATGTCGCCGGTGTGGAGGAAATTGAACGCGGAGCCGCCGACGCCGCGCTTGGGCAGGTTGGCGGCATAGGATGGCAGCGTGCCGGTGTGGCCGTCCTCGAAGCCGATCTGCGCCTGGCCGCCGCCCTTGGAGAGCACGACTGCGGCCTTCCAATCGGCATAGCCGGTGCCGATGCTGGCGGCGAGCAGGCGGCCCTGCCAGCCGTCGCCGATCTCGATATGCCCCGACGGGCCCGACCAGCCATGGCCGTTGTCGTAGCGGACGAGGCCATCCCGAAGCGCCTTCTCGGTCGCCGCCTGCTTGGCGGGATCGAAGGAGGAGCGCACCCACAGCCCGCCGCCATAGACCGAATAGGGGCCGTCGGCCTCGTTCTCGCCGAACTTCTCGATCAGCTCGCGGCGGACCTCCTCGACGAAATAGCCCTGCGGCATGTCCTGCTTGACCGCGGCGCGCTCGACCGCGCCGAGCGGCTCGGCATTGGCGGTCTGCGCCTGCGCCTGGGTGATGTAGCCGTTCCCCGCCATCTCGCGCAGCACATAGGCGCGGCGGGCGAGCGCGCGGTCGGAATCATGCTCGGGGGTGTAGTTGGACGGCGCCTTGGGCAGGATCGCGAGATAGGCCATCTCGGGCAGCGTCAGGTCCTTGACGTCCTTGCCGAAATAGCTCTGCGCCGCGGCCTCGACACCATAGGCGTTCCGCCCCAGGAAAATCTGGTTGAGGTAGAGCTCCATGATCTGCTGCTTGGACAGCGTGCGCTCGATGCGGATCGCCAGGATCGCCTCGCGGATCTTGCGCTTGACCGAATATTCGTTGCCGGTGAGCAGGTTCTTGGCGACCTGCTGGGTGATCGTCGAGCCGCCGCGGGCGCGGTTGCCGGTGCCCATCTTGGTGAAGAATTCGAACGCGCCATTGGCGAAGGTCAGCGGATTGACGCCGTGATGGGTGAAAAAGCTCTTGTCTTCCGCCGACACGAAGGCGTCGACCAGCAGCGGCGGAAATTCGGCGTAGGACAGCTCAATCCGCCGCTCGCGCGCGAAGGTATAGACCGGCGCGCCGTCGAGCCCGCGGACGTTGGTGGGGAGCGGCGGCTCGTAGGTCAGCAGCTTGTCGGTCGAGGGCAGGTCGCGCGCGAAGATCAGCCAGATCGCAAGCCAGGCGACCAGGATCAGCAGGGCGAGCGCGATCAGCGCCTGCGTCCAGCGCGAGCCGAGCACGCGCCGCCAGCGCCTGCCGTCCCGCCTGATCGTGATCCGTCCGCCCGTGTCCGCCTGCTCGTCCATGCGGGGGGCGGTCTAGAGGGGAATGCGCCGCTTTGGAAGCGGGGTCAGTGACCCGATACCCGTTCGTCCTGAGCGCAGTCGAAGGAAGGCACCAAAGCGACACCGCCCGCTCGGCCTGAGCGCAGTCGAAGGCCATGCGCGAATGACGGCTGCACTTCGACTGCGCTCAGTGCGAACGGGGGCGGAAACTGGCAGCCGGTCCTTCGACTGCGCTCAGGACGAACGGAGGTGGGATGTTCCGCTTTCCTAGATCCTCACTCCGCCATCGCGACATCCGTCCGCCCCAGCCGGCGCGCGAAATGCGCCTCGACCGCGTGGCTGACGCCCATCGCGACGCGGTGCTGATATTCGCGCGAGAAGAGCAGGTGCAGATCGTTCGGATCGGTGATGTAGCCGGTCTCGATCAGCACCGCGGGGACGTCGGGGGCCTTGAGCACGGCGAGCCCGGCGAAGCGGTGATAGGTCGTCTTGAAGCTGATCCCCTCGTCGGTCATCTCGCGCTGGACGAGATCGGCGAAGCGCGACGAGCTGTTCATCGTCTCGCGCTGGGTCAGGTCGATCAGGATCGACGAGACGTCGTTGGACTGCGCCCCGAGATCGACGCCGTTGATCACGTCGGCCTTGTTCTCCTTGGCGGCGAGCGCCGCGGCGACTCGGTCGGAGGAGGTTTCGGACAGCGTGTAGACGGTCGCGCCGCTCGCCTGCGAGCCCGGCGCGCTGTCGCAATGGATCGAGATGAACAGATCGGCATGCAGCCGGCGCGCGATCTCGCGCCGCTCCTGCAGCACCAGGAAGCGATCGTCGGAGCGCGTCATCGCGACGCGGACGCGGCCGCTCGCCAGCAGCTCGTCGCGCAGCGCCTTGGCGATCGCGAGCGAGGCGTCCTTTTCCTTGTAGCGGCCGTCGAGCGACAGCGACCCCGGATCATGCCCGCCATGGCCCGCGTCGATCACCACCAGCGGCTTGTCCGCCCGGCCCTCGACGCGCGGGATCGGCAGGCGATAGGGTTCGGGCGCGTCGAGCGGCACGGTGACGCCGCCGCGGCCGACCGCGGCGTCCGCAAGCGCCACCGGCTGGGCATAGGCGACCCGGCCGACCCGCGCGGCATGGGCGAACGCCCGCGCGTCCGAATCGGTCAGCTGGAGCGTCAGCGTGCGACGGTCGGGGGTCAGCGCCGCCGAACTGACGACGCTGTAGCCGGCGAGATCGAATACGATTCGGCCGACGCCGGGGCGGACCTGTCCGATCCGCGTCTGCGTCACCGGCCCGCCGGACGCCGAGGCGCTGCCCGCGGTCAGCCCGGCGATGTCGACCGCGAGCCGGCGCGGGCCGTCGAGCACGAGTCCCGAGGCGCCATCGACGGCACGGTCGAAGGCGAGCGTGATCGCGTTGCCGTCGATCGAGACCGACTGGATCGCGGCGGCCGATGCCGGCATGGGCCACGCGAGCAGCGCCCCCAGACCGACGCTCAGCGCGGCGATCCCGTGGCGGCGAGCCCGGTGCAGCGGCGTAAGAAACTTCATGAGCCCGTCGATCCCCAACAGCGCTCCCCCGCCTTCCCAACTAGGTGGCACGCGTCTCATTACGGTGAAGGTTCAGGGTGACCCTGTCATTAACCAGATCGAAAAGCCCGACGGATCGTGCCTCAGGCGAGGGCAGTCGCGTCCGCCACCAATGTTTTCAGGGGCATGGCGGCGTCGGCGAGTCGCGCCGGATCGATCGCCATATGCCCGACGACGAGCGCGCGGCCCTGGACATAATCCTTGGTGGCGTTGACGCAGTCGAGCGCGATCACCTCGCCGGCCTTGAGATAGACCAGCGAGAAGCTGCGCGTCGCGGGATCGCCGCGGACGATCGCCTGGTCGTGGCCGGTCGACAGGCCGACCGTCTGCAGCCGGAGATCATATTGGTTCGACCAGAACCACGGGACGCTGTGATAGGGCTCGGGATCGCCGACGATCATCCGCGCCACCGCGGTGGCGAGGTCGTTGGCGTTCTGCACCGATTCGAGGCGGATCGGCAGTCCGTCGGCGAAGGGGTTGGCGTGCAGCGCGCAGTCGCCGATCGCGAAGATGTCGGGCAGCGAGGTGCGGCCATGCTCGTCCACCGCGACGCCGTTGCCGCCCTCCGCGCCCGCCGCGCGCAGCGGCTCGATCGCGGGCACGATGCCGATGCCGACGATCACCATCTCGCACGGCACGATCTCGCCGCCGGCCAAGCGCACGCCGGAGGCGCGGCCGTCGGTCTCCTCGATGCACTCGACGACGGTGTTCAGCCGGAGGTCGACGCCGTGCGCGCGGTGCTCGGCCTCGTAGAAGCGCGACAGCGGCTCGCCGGCGACGCGCGCGAGCACGCGGTCGAGCGCCTCGAGCACGGTGACATGCTTGCCGAGCTTGGTCAGCACCGCAGCGGCCTCGAGCCCGATATAGCCGCCGCCGATCACGCAGACGCGCGTCGTGCTGGCGAGCTCGCTCATCATCCGGTCGACGTCGGCGCGGCTGCGCACCGAATGGACGCCGGCGAGATCGTGACCCGCGCAGCTCAGCCGCCGGGCATGGCCCCCGGTCGCCCAGATCAGCTTGCCATAGCCGATCGTCCCGCCGTCCTCGGTGGTGACGACATGCGCGTCGGGATCGACCGCGACGACGCGGCGTCCGGTCAGCATCGCGACCGCGCGCTCACCCCAGAAGCCGGGCGGGCGGATCAGGATGCGCTCGAACGGCTTGTCGCCGGCGAGATAATCCTTGGACAGCGGCGGCCGCTCATAGGGGATTTCGGGCTCCTCGCCGACGATCGCGATCGAGCCTTCATACTTGCGCTGGCGCAGCGCGATCGCGGCCTGTGCGCCGCCGTGGCCTGCGCCCACGATCAACACGTCGCTGCTCGTCGTCATCCTGTCTCGCCCATCCTGCCCTATCGCCGCGAGCGTAAGCGAAAGCCGGGATGCGATGCACGCCGAATATTGCGCGCGGGCGCGTGTCAGCGCCGCGGCGATGCCCTAGCCTTTCGCGATATTCGCTGGCATCCTTCCGGCAATGCCGTGCCTTGCTCCTTATCGCCGTCCATTCCTCCGCCGGGCCGGAGCGCCGCGTCTTGGCTGATCTCGCGGTCGAAGCGGAGGGGCTGGTCAAGCGCTTCGGGCAGACGCGCGCGCTCGACGGCATCGGGCTGGCGGTGCCGGCAGGCAGCATCCACGGCGTGCTCGGCCCCAATGGCGCGGGCAAGACGACGACGCTGCGCACCTTGCTCGGCATCCTCGATCCCGATTCGGGCTGGCGGCGAATCCTCGGGCAGGACAAGCCGATGCGCGCGGCGCGCCGGATCGGCTATCTGCCCGAGGAGCGCGGTCTCTACCCCAGCATGACCCCGCGCGAGGCGATCGCCTTCCTCGGCGCGCTGCGCGGGCTGACGCTCGCCGAGGGGCGCAGGCGCGCCACCGCGCTGCTCGACGAGGCGGGGCTCGGCCATGCCGCCGCACAGCCGATCCGCACGCTGTCCAAGGGCATGGCGCAGACCGTGCAGCTGCTCGGCACGATCGTCCACCGGCCGGGCCTGCTGGTGCTCGACGAGCCGTTTTCGGGGCTCGACGCGATCAACCAGCAGCGGCTCGAGGGGCTGATCCGCGCGCAGGTGGCGCAGGGGGCGACGGTGCTGTTCTCGACCCACGTCATCGCGCATGCCGAGCGTCTGTGCGAACGGATCACGGTGATCGCCAAGGGCGGCGTGCGCTTCGACGGGACGGTGGCGGAGGCGCGCGACCGGCTGCCGTCGCGCGTCCAGCTGCGTACCCGGCATGGCGACGGGCCATGGCGCGGGGCGCTGCCCGCCGATGCGGTCGCGCGGGATCGCGACTGGTCCTTCGCGCTGCCAGCCGACGGGATCGAGCCGATCCTCGAGGCGCTGATCGCGGGCGGGGCGGGGATCGAGACGCTGGCGATCGAGCGGCCGAGCCTGCACGAGGCGTTCGTCGCGCTGGTCGGCGAACCGGTCGCGCAGGATCAGGCGGACGCGGCATGATGCGTCTGTTCGCCGCCGCCTGGGTGATCGCGCGCCGCGACTATGTCGCGACCGTCTTCTCGCGCATCTTCATCCTGTTCCTCGCGACCCCGATCTTCCCGGTGCTGTTCGGCACGGTGTTCGGCACGATCGGCGCGCACCAGGCCGACGCACCGCGGCGTCGCGTGGTGGCGCTGGCGATGCCGGCACCCGCGGCGCAGGCGCTGGTGGCGGCACGCGACCGCCTGGCCCGGCGGC
>NZ_CALMAW010000012.1 GCF_937859915.1 uncultured Sphingomonas sp.
CACCGGCACCTACGGCCCGCCCGCCCCGACGATCGAGGCGCATAGCCGGATGCCGGCCGCGATCCCGGCGCCGACCGCCCCCGACGGCACGCAGACGCCGCAGAAACACCGCGGTCTTCGGCGCGGCTCCTATGCCGGGACCGACGCCGGCATCAACGGATAGCCGCCTTGCCCCCCGTCCCGCTCCGCGGCTAAGCCGCCGCGGATGACCGCGACCCCCGCCTGGCCCCTCGACAGCGCGCCCCGCCTGTTCGTCGATTCCGCGTTGAGCGACGGCATCGAGGTGGCGCTCGATGCGGCGCAGGCCAATTATCTGCTCGCGGTGATGCGCCTGAAGAGCGGCGACGGGGTGCGCTGTTTCGACGATCGCAGCGGCGAATGGGCCGCCGAGATCGTCTCGACGGGCAAGCGCGACGCCCGCCTGCGGATGGTCGCGCATCTCGGGCCTCGCGAGCCGGTGCCCGACCTGTGGCTGGTCGCCGCCCCGATCAAGCGCCAGCGGATCGACTGGCTCGCCGAGAAGGCGTGCGAGCTCGGCGTCGCCAGGCTCGCACCCGTGATCACGCGGCGCACCGTGATCGATCGGCTCAACCGCGAGCGGCTGCGGGCGCACATGATCGAGGCGGCCGAGCAATGCGGTCGCACCGCGCTCCCCGCGCTCGACGAGCCGGTCAAGCTGGCCGCGCTGCTGCGCGACTGGCCCGCGGACCGCATGCTGTTCTTCGCCGACGAGACCGGCGGCGAGCGCTTCGCCCCCGCGCCGGGCCCCGCCGCGATCCTGATCGGCCCCGAGGGCGGCTTCGACCCGGCCGAGCGCGAGGCGATCCGCGCCCTGCCCCAGGCGCGCGGCATCTCGCTCGGCCCCCGCATCCTGCGCGCCGAGACGGCGGCGCTGGCGGCGGTCTCGCTGTGGATGGGCGCCGCGGGGGATTGGCGCTAACGCCTCTTTCCATACCGATCGGTAACGGCTAGGGCGCGGCGATGACGACGCGCGCCGACACCCTTGCCGACGAGGCCCGCATCGCCGGCTTCGATGACCTTCTGACCGTCTTCGCCAAGGGGGAAAAACCCAAGGAACGCTGGCGGATCGGCACCGAGCACGAGAAGTTCGTGTACCGCACCGCCGACCATCGCGCGCCCTCCTATGACGAGCCCGGCGGCATCCGCGACCTGTTGGGCGCGCTCACCGCCTATGGCTGGGAACCGGTGCGCGAGGGCGGCACGGTGATCGCGATGTCGGGGGCCGACGGCGCGATCAGCCTCGAGCCCGCCGGCCAGTTCGAACTGTCGGGCGCGCCGCTCGACAATCTTCACGAGACCTGCGCCGAGACCGGCCGCCACCTGGCGCAGTGCAAGGAAGCCGGCGACAAGCTCGGGCTCGGCTTCCTCGGCATGGGCTTCTGGCCCGACAAGACGCGCGCCGAGCTGCCGACCATGCCCAAGGGTCGCTACAAGATCATGCTCGAGCATATGCCGCGCGTCGGCGACCTCGGGCTCGACATGATGCTGCGCACCTGCACCATCCAGACCAACCTCGACTATGCGAGCGAGGCGGACATGGTGAAGAAGTTCCGCGTCTCGCTGGCGCTGCAGCCGCTCGCCACCGCGCTGTTCGCCAATTCGCCGTTCAAGGAGGGCAAGCCCAACGGCTATCTCTCCTACCGCTCGCACATCTGGACGGACACCGATCCGCACCGCACCGGCATGCTGCCGTTCGTGTTCGAGGACGGCTTCGGCTACGAACGCTATGCCGACTACATGCTCGATGTGCCGATGTACTTCGTCTACCGCGACGGCAAATATATCGATGCGGCCGGCCTGTCGTTCCGCGACTTCATGGCGGGCAAGCTGTCGGTGCTGCCCGGCGAGACGCCGACTCCCTCGGACTGGGTCGACCATCTCTCGACCGCCTTCCCCGAGGTGCGCCTGAAGAGCTTCCTCGAGATGCGCGGCGCCGACGGCGGCCCGTGGAACAAGATCTGCGCGCTGCCCGCCTTCTGGGTCGGGCTGCTCTACGACGACGCCGCGCTCGATGCAGCGTGGGACGAGGTCAAGCATTGGACCGCGGAGGACCATCAGCGCATCCGCGAGCAGGTGCCGACGCTGGCACTCGCCACCAAGGGCCCGCGCGGCCGCAGCTTCCGCGAGCTGGCCAAGCCGATCCTCGACATCGCGCATGCCGGCCTGTCCGCGCGCAAGCGTCTGAACGGATCGGGCGACGACGAGACCGGCTTCCTCGACCCGCTCCGCGAGATCGTCGCCAGCGGCAAGACGCCGGCGGAGACATTGCTCGACCGCTATAACGGCGTGTGGGGCGGCGACATCGGGCGGATCTACGACGAGATGTCGTTCTGAGCCGGTAGCCCTCTCCCTTGAGGGAGAGGGTTGGGTGAGGGTGGCCGACCTCCGAGGTGGGACGCGCCGGCTGCGCCGTCGCTCCCCCTCACCCCAACCCTCTCCCCGATGGGGAGAGGGGGATCAGGTCGCCGGTCACTCCGCCGACGCCACTACCCGCTCCCGACGCCGCAACCCCACCGCCCGCCACGCCGTCGCCAGCATCCCATGCCGTGCGATCCATGCGGCATATTCGACATAGGCCGGGTCCGCCGACAGATGCTTCTCCTCGGTCCTGGCGCGCCAGACATAGACGCCGTTGATGATGGCTAGGATGCAGCAATTGCGGAGTGCGTCGCTGGTCAGCCCGGTGGTGGTCAGCATCGGCAGCGCGGCGAACCACCAGAAGATGTTCTTGGCGACATAGGCGGGATGTTTGGTGAAGCGATACGGCCCGTGGGTCAGGATGCCGCGATGCGTGAGGTTGGAGAAACGCAGCCCGAACGCCACCGTCGCCCAGGCATAGGCGCCGGTCAGCAGCACCAGCAGGATGCCGAACGCCGGCTGGACGACGGGGTGATCCGCCAAGGCGCGCGACCAGCCGAGCTGGCCCGGCGCATAGTCGAGCGGCCCGCCCGGGTTCATCAGGATGAACGGGGGATAGCAGATCAGCGCCGCCATCCACGCCTGCGCATACGGGTTGCCGGTGCGGATATGCGCATCGAGCGGGCGCAGCGTCAGGATATAGCCGACCGTGCCCATGCTGACGTCGATCAGGAACATCAGCGCGATCAGCCCCTCGGACAGCGGGATGACGTTGCCGACGATCGTCGTCGGGTCGATGTCGATCGCATTGGCCCAATTGCCCGGCAGCGCCGAGAACATGAAGGCCGAGAAGAAGCCCTTGATCGCCCAGCTGCGCAGATGGTTGGCGATCTTGGGGCTGAGCGCCGGATCGACGGTGCGACCGCCGGCAAGCAGCCAATGGCCGAACGCCCAGGCGCCGTCCTCGCGGTCGACCAGGCGCCGCTCGAGCCAGAGCACGTACGGGATCGACAGCAGCACCAGCGGCACCAGTGCGGCGGCCATGACGTGCATCGCGTAGAGATAGCCGTTGAACCAGTACCAGCGTCCGACCGCATAGACGCAGGCGATCAGACCCCAGGTCGTCCACAGTCCGGCGAGCTTGACGAGGCCGGTGTCGAGCGCGTCGGCCCAGCCGCGCGGTGGCCCGTCCCAGTCGATCCCGGTCGAGGGGTTGCGGTGGACGCGGTCGACGGCGAGCGACCAGGCGATCATCGGCAGCGCGCAGGCGGCAAGGCCGGCAAGCGGCACCCAGGGTGCCTCGAGATGCGCGATACGCACCGCCAGATAGAAGAGCGCGAAGCCGGCAAGCCCGGCGAGCCCCACCCCCGTCGACACCGCCGAGCGCGGTCGCGCGTCGCTTGCCCTGCTGCCGTCCATCGTTCCACCCGTCCCGTCTCAGGACAGGCTGCCTAGCCGATCACCGGTAAGCAAGCGGTGAAGAGAAGGATTTTGGCATTTGCGGCCGGTCGCATTTCACCCGTCATGCCGGACGCAATCGGGCATCGAGGGCCGCAGACCGAAGCGCGTGAAGCCCTGGATCCGGATCAGGTCCGGGATGATGCCGAAGAGGAAGGCGGGCGTCCGGAAGACGCGCCGCGTTCAGCCGATCAGCGCGGCGAGCGGGGCGGCCGAGCGGGCCGACTTGATCGCGGCGTCGGCCTTGAGCAGCTTGGCGTCGATCACCGGCTTTGCGTCGGTGTCGGCGGCGGCGCTGGCGGCACCCTTGGGGGCCTTGCCGCCGTAGATGAAGCCGTAAGCAGGATATTCGCGCTGGCCGAGATCGTGCAGGTTCTTGAACCACACGCGCACCGAGCTCCAGTCGTTGCGCGCGGAGGTGTCCATCACCTCGACGTCGCGCTCGACCTGGCCGCGCGACGACCAGTTGGCATGGGTCACCTTGACGATGCGATCCGAGATCACCTGGCTGACGGTCGCGACATGGCCGGCGCGCATCGAACCGATCGCCTTGAACACCAGCACCGCGCCCTCCTTGGGCGCGTTGCCGCGGCTATATTTGCCGAGCGCCTGGTTCCACCAGGTCGCGGCATTGCCGAACAATTGGATGCCCGAATACATGCGGGCGAAGGTCACGCACTGCCAGAAGGTCGAGCTCTGGGCGTCCGCTGCGGCCGGAATAGTTGCGATGGCAAGTGCCATGGAACAAAGTACCAGCCTTGTGCGCTTCAGCATTTGGTAAGCCCCCGACGTCCCCAACGCCGTCCCTGTTAACGGTATCGGGCGGGCGACCAAGCGCCAAGCGGCCAATCGATGCGGCGCTGCGGCGAACCGAGCTACGCGCGCCCAACGGCAGTGGCGCGCCACCCAGAACCTTGCCTAGCCGTTAAAATCCGCCGAAGGCGTGGGCAGAATCGGGCGCTGGACGGGTAGACGACGCGAATCATGCGACATTGGTTCAAGGACGGCGTGTTCCGCGCGGTGCTCCGCAATGCGGGCTATCTCGGCTCGACCAAGCTGATCGGCGCGGGACTCGGGCTGATTGCTCTGGTCTGCGCGGGGCGTGGGCTCGACCCGGTGCTGTTCGGCGTGCTGACGCTGGTCCACACCTATGCGACCGGCGCCGGTGCGATCGTCAAATTCCAGAGCTGGCAGCTGATCCTGCGCTACGGCGCGCCCGCACTGCTGCGCGGCGACGAACGGACCGCGACGGACTCGATCCGCCTCGCGGTCGGGCTCGACATCAGCAGCGGGATCGTCGGCATGGCGGCGGCCATGGCGGTGCTGCCGTTCGTCGCCGCTGATTTCGGCATCGACCGCGGCCATCTCGCGCTGGCGATGATCTACTGCACGCTGGTGCCGACGATGGCGGCGGCGACGCCGACCGGGGTGCTGCGGCTGATCGACGGATTCGACCTGATCGCGGGCCAGCAGCTCGTCACCCCGCTGCTGCGCGGCACAGGCGCTGCGATCGCCTTCTTCGCGCATCTCGGCTTTCCGGGCTTCGTCGTCGCCTGGTACGTCGCTGATCTCGCCGGCGACCTGATCCTGTGGGGCCTTGCGGTGCGCGAGCTGAGGCGCCGCGGCCTGCTCGGCGCGCTCCGCCCCGGGCTGCTCGGCACCGCGCGGCGGCTGCCGCAGGCGTGGAGCTTCGTGTGGACGACCAACATCGCCACCTCGCTCGGTGCCGGCTGGGGGCCGGTCAGCAACCTCGTCGTCGGCGGCGTGCTCGGCCCGGCGGCCGCCGGGCTCTACAAGATCGCGAGCACGCTGCTCGATTCGGCCGGCAAGCCCGCCGACCTGCTGACCAAGGGCTTCTATCCCGAGATCATGCGGCTCGACCCGGCGAGCAGGCAGCCATGGCGGCTGGGGCTGCGCACGGGCGCCCTGGCCGGCGCGCTCGGGCTGGTCATAGTGCTGCTGATCCTGCTCGGCGGCCGACCGCTGATCGGGCTCGCCTTCGGCCACAAATATCTCGCCGCCTACCCGCTGCTCTCGCTGATGATGGTCGCGCTGATGGTGTCGATGGCGAGCTTTCCGCTGCAGTCGCTGCTCTACATGGTCGGGCGCCAGCGGATCGCGCTGGCCGCGCAGGCGGCGGCGACCGCGCTGTTCCTGGGCCTGCTCACGGTGCTGGCGCATCTGTTCGGATTGGAGGGCGCGGGGGGCGCCTATGTGCTGGGCAATGTCGCACTGGCGCTGTTCATGCTGGTCCCGGTGCTGGCGAGCTACCGGCACCGCGCGCGCTATGCGATGGCAGCGTAAGCCTGCTCGCGCGAACCCGTTCGTCCTGAGCGAAGTCGAAGGACGTGACGCAGGCGCAGCGCTTGCAACAGGCACTTCGACTACGCTCAGTGCGAACGGGCAGAGAGGTCGTCGCGGACAAGCGTGCCTCAAATATCCTTGGTGATCCCCACGAACACGCCGCGCCGCGGGCCATATTCGGGCGCGCCGACGCCGACGCCATTGCCGTCGCGGATCTCATATTTGTGGTCGGCGACATTGGTGACGTCGAGCCGGACCTCGATCCCCGGCCGGTCGAACTTGTGGCTCGCGGTCAGGTTGAACTGGGCATAGCCCTTGAGATGCGCGCCGTTGGGGATGTCGCTGCCGTCCGCAAGCGCCAGATCGGTGCGTAGTCCCGACCCGTAGAGCATGTCGCCGCCGAGCTTAGACCCGGCGAGGAAGCCCTCGCGGAAGCTGTACGAAACACCCGCCGAGCCGGTGTAGGTCTGGTCGTGGTCGAGATAGATATAGTGGTTGGCGATGTAGGCGAGATCCTCGGGCGAGAAGCTGAATTGGCTCGAGGTGATGTCCTTGCCCTGCGCCTTGGCATACGCGAAATTGGCGTAGGCGAGCCACGGCCCGTGCTGGTAGCTCACATTGGCCTCGACGCCGTGGATGCGGCCCTGGCGGTAGTTGAACGGGGTCAGGATGATCGGCGCGCCGAACTGGCCCTCGTCGACGAGGTTCTTCGAGGTGCGGTAATAGCCGTCGAGACTGACCGAGACCGGGCCGATCTTCTGCTGGATGCCCGCATCGAAATAATTCTGGCGCTCGGCGAACGGCGTGGTGTCGGTAAGCGAGGGCGCCGCCGCGCTGGTACCGGCGAACTGACCGACGCTGGTCGTCGCGACATTCTCGAACGGCGGCGGCGAGAAATAGCGCGCATAGCCGAGATGGACCGTCGTGCGCGAGGTCGGCTGCCACACGACGTTGACGCGCGGGCTCAGCTGCTCCTCGCAGCGATAGCCGCAATAATGGTCGAAGCGCCCGCCGAAGTTGAGCGTGACGGTCGGCGCCAGCTTCCATTCGTCCTGCAGGTAGACGCTCTCGGTGAGTTCGGTCGCGGCGCTGTGCTCGGCGATGCCGAAGGGTTGGCCGGTCTGCACGCCATTGCCGTCGACCGGAAAGACGAAGGTATCGGTGGCGCTGGTGCCATGGTCGCGCGTGATCACGATCCCGCCGCGCAGCGTATGGCTGTCGCCGAGCTTGAGCGCCGCCTCGGACTGCAGGCCGACGGTGAAGTCCTTCTTGACCGCGTCCTGCGCCTGGCCGTTGAACAGAAGCTCGCCGGTGACGTCGGGGCGGTAGACCAGCTCCGAATAGCGCGCGAACAGCGAGGTCTGCCAGGTCAGCGCACCGGCATTGTGGAGCCAGGAGGCGGCGCCGAAGCCGGTGCGCTCGATCTGCCGCTCGTTGAGGTCGCTCGACGAATAGGCGGTCTGGCCGCCGACGTTGAAGCCACCCGTCGGTTGCAGGCCGGCGGGATCGGGGATCTGGAAATAGTCGTTCGAATAGCCGCCGAGGAAGGAGATGCGGTCGCCGTCGCCGAGGATGTGGTCGACATAGCCGAAGGCCTGCGCCTGATCGGTCTTGTCGTGGATCGGGTTGGACGAGCCGTCGACGCTCTCGATGCCGAGCCGGTTGTGCGTGAAGCTGCCGCTGGCGAAATAGTTGGTCGAGCCGGTCGAGCCGCCATAAGACGCGCTGGGCTCGATCGTGTCGTGGCTGCCGCCGTACAGCGTCACCTCGCCCTTATTGTCGAAGCCGCTCTTGGTGGTGATGTCGATGATACCCGCAGTGCGCAGGCCATATTGCGCGGGCAGCGCGCCGGTCAGCAGGTTGAAACTGTTGATCAGCCGTGGGCTCAGCGTCTGGCCGAACACCGCGAGCCCCTCGGGCAGGATCGTGCCGTTGATGCGATATTGCAGGCCATTGTGGTCGTCGCGGACGTGGAGCTGGCCGAAGCCGTCCTGCACGACGCCGGGCACTTGGAGGATGAGCTGGTTGAGCGGCTGATTGTCGCCGCCGGGCAACGCCTGGATCGTCGCCTGATCGACGCCGTAGCTGGTCGCGCCGAGCGACGGCTGGATCGAGGCGCGCGCCTCGTCGAGCCGCTTGGCGGTGACGACGATCGCGCTGCTGTTGCCGGCGCCCGGCGGCGGTGCCGGCGCGGGGGCGGCGGGGTTCGGGGCGGCGGCATTGGGGGCGGCGTTGGGGGCGGCCGGATCGACCGTCGCGGCCGACGCAGCGGTTGGTGCAGCGTCGGCGGCGCGTGCCCCCCCGGCGGGCAAGGCGATCGCGATGACGGACAAGGCGACACCGCCCAAGAAATTCACGCGCATGGAAGCTCCCTGATACGCCGGAGGCTTCAGCCACCCGTCCGCTTACGATGATATGTTATACCATGGTATCTCGCGGGTGCAATATTACATTGTCGTCATCCGGGCGACGATGGCGGCGACATGAAGAATGGCACAGGCGGCGGGCAAAGCACCGCGGAGAGCGAGCCGCGCGGAACTCGCGAAGATAGTGGAAGGAGGCGCGAGGCCAACGGCGCTTCTTACCAGCGCTGCAGCTTGATGAAGTCGATGAACGCGCGCAGCGGCGGGGGTACGAGGCGGCGGCCCGAATAATATAGGAACGGGCCTGAAAAGGGCTGCCACCAGTCCTCCAGCACCGGCTCGAGTGCGCCGCGATCGATATAGGGCCGCAGCCAGTCCTCGAACAGGTGGATCAGCCCGACGCCGGCGATCGCCGCCTCGACCGCGAGATCGGTGCCGCCGCCGATGCGCACGACCAGCCGGCCCTTGGGCTCGACCCGCAGCACCTCCCCGCAGCGCTCATATTCCCATGGGCTGGTCATCGCACCGCTGGCGAAGCGGCCGAGCACGCAGCTATGCTCAAGCACGTCGCGCGGATGCTCGGGGCGGCCGCGGCGGTCGAGATAGGCGGGTGCCGCGGCGGTCGCGAAACGCTGCACGCGCGGGCCGATCGGGATCGCGATCATGTCCTGCTCGAGCCGCTCGTCATAGCGGATGCCCGCGTCGCACCCCGAGGCCAGCACGTCGACGAACCCGTCCTCGGCGACCACCTCCATCTCTATGTCGGGATAGGCGTCGAGAAAAGCGGGCACGATCGCGGGCAGCACCAGCCGCGCCGCGCTCACGGGCACGTTGAGGCGGAGCGTGCCCGCCGGTGTGTCGCGAAAGCCCGTGACGACGTCGAGCGCCGCCTCGACCGCGCTTAGCGCCGGCGTCAGCCGGTCGACCAGCCGCGCACCGGCCTCGGTCAGCGTCACGCTGCGCGTGGTGCGGTGGAACAGGCGCACGCCGAGATCGGCCTCGAGCCGTCGAACCGCCTCGCTGAGCGCCGAGGCGCTCGCCTCGCCGATCCGCGCCGCCTCGCGAAAGCCGTTTGCCCGCGCCACCGCGAGGAAAGCGGTCAGGTCGCCAAAATGGGGAGTCATTGTCCGCCCGTCCGCACAGCCTGTGCGGGTCATGCCGGATTATCCGCACGATCGCCAACGCTTACCTAGGCGGCGTCAAAGGAGACCGACATGCACCCGATCGATCAAGCCGGCACGTTCACGATGGGCGGCCGCACCGTCAAGCGCATGGGATACGGCGCGATGCAGCTGGCAGGCCCCGGCGTCTTCGGCCCGCCGCGCGACCATGACGCCGCGCTCGCAGTGCTGCGCGCCGCGATCGCCGCGGGAGTCGACCATATCGACACCAGCGACTTCTATGGCCCGCACGTCACCAACAGGATCATCCGCGAGGCGCTGTCGCCCTATCCGGCCGACCTCGTGCTCGTCACCAAGATCGGCGCGCGCCGCGGCGAGGACGCCTCGTGGAACCCCGCCTTCAGCGCCGACGACCTCGCCCGTGCCATCGACGACAATTTGCGCCATCTCGGGCTCGAGGCGCTCGACGTCGTCAATCTGCGCGCGATGTTCAGCATCCACGGCCCCGCCGAGGGCTCGCTGACGGCGCCGCTCAAGGCGCTCGCCGATTTCCAGCGCCAGGGATTGGTGCGCCATATCGGGCTCAGCAACGTCACCGCGACGCAGATTGCGGAGGGTCGCGGCATCGCCGAGATCGTCTGCGTGCAGAACCAGTATAATCTCGCACAGCGCGACGACGACGCGCTGGTCGATTCGCTCGCCGCCGACGGAATCGCCTATGTCCCCTTCTTCCCGCTCGGGGGGTTCAGCCCACTGCAGTCGGCGGAACTGTCCGCGGTCGCGACGCAGCTCGACGCGACGCCAATGCAGGTGGCACTCGCCTGGCTGCTGCAGCGGTCGCCCAACATCCTGCTGATCCCGGGCACCTCGTCGGTCGCGCATCTCGACGAGAATCTCGCCGCGGCCTCGCTCGTCCTGCCCGCGGACGCGGTCGCTACGCTCAACGGCATCGCGGGCGCTTCCCCCGCGCACTGACCCCCTCGTCGGCGCCATCGTGCCCGCGATCCCGGCTGGCCCGGTCTATCCTCGATCCCGTCGGCGTCGCATATCGGGCGCCGACGGACGGTCGCGAAGAGGAGACGGATATGGACGCACCCGCCGACGCCGTGCGCGCGCTGGTCGACAAGGACCGGATCCGCGAACTCGGCCTGCTCTATTGCCGCGCGGTCGACCGCAAGGACGTCGCGCTGCTGCGCACCCTTTATACCGAGGACGCCACCGACACGCATGGCGACACGTTCGACGGCCCCGCCGCCGCCTATTGCGACTTCATCGAAAAATCGGTGCCGCACATGCCGTACAGCGGGCATCACGTCTGCAACCACCTGATCGCGCTCGACGGCGAGGAGGCCGACGGCGAGATCTACGCGATCGCGACCCACGTCATCCCGGACCGCCAGGGCGGCTGGCTGGAGGACATCCGCTGGGTCCGCTACATCGACCGCTATCGCCGCGAGGCCGACGGTTGCTGGCGCTTCGCCAAGCGGATCGTCACCTATGACCACCAGTCGCTGCGGCCGCTCGGCACGCCGCCGGTCGATGTCGGCGACGGCAGCGGCGACCCGAGCTATGCGGCGCTCTCCGCCCGCCTCTTCGCGCGCGGCGCGCGGGATTAGCGGCACCGGGCCGGCATCGGCTTATCGCCGTGGCGATAGCGGCGATCCGCGCGCCTTTGCTATTCCTGCACGCCGCCCCGCCGTGGCACCCCGCTCCGCGATGCGCATCGGATCAAGGTGCGGGCGACGCCGCGTCGCCGGAAGAGGAGCAAGCTTGCCATGACCCTGGACACCAGCGCGAACCACGCCGTGCGCGAGGTGCTCGCGCAGATGGTCGCCGACGGCAATGAGGTTGGCGTCCAGGTCGCCGCCAGCCTGCATGGCGAGCGGATCGTCGACGCCTGGGCGGGTACCGCCGACCCGGCGAGCGGCCAACCCGTCGACGGCGACACGCTGTTCAACGTCTTCTCGGTGACCAAGGCGGTGGCAGCGACCGCGCTGCATCTCCAGGCCGAGCGCGGACTGGTCGACTATGACGCGCCGGTCGCACGCTACTGGCCCGAATATGCCGCCAACGGAAAGGAGAGCGTGACCGTCCGCGATGCGCTCTCGCACCGCACGGGTACGCCGCAGATGCCGCCCGGCGCGACCCCCGAATCGATCTGCGACTGGGACGCGACCGTCGCCGGCATCGCTGCGCTCGCGCCGATCTTCCCGGTCGGGCAACCGGCCTATCAGGCGATGTCGTTCGGCTGGGTGATCGGCGAGATCGTGCGCCGCACCGACCCCACGCATCGCAGCTTCCGCGATTTCGTCGCGCAGGAGATCGCCGAACCCTACGGCATCCCCGATCTGTGGATCGGCGTGCCCGAGGCGGTCGAGCACCGGATCGCGACGCTGGTCGACGCCCTCAACATGCGGCCCCCGCCGCCCGGTACCGCGCTTGAAAAGGCGCTGCCGTTTGAGGTCCGGCTCGCCCCCGACATCTTCGAGCAGCCGCAGGTCCGCCACGCCGTGATCGCCGGCGTCGGCGGCATCTTCACCGCGCGCAGCCTCGACCGCTTCTTCGCGATTCTCGCGGGCGGCGGCGAACTCGACGGCAAACGGCTGCTGTCGGCGGATCGCGTTGCGATGTCCGGCCGGATGCGTCCGGGGGGCACGCTGCCCGACCCGGTCTTCTTCGGCATGCCGATGCCGCTCAGCGAGGGTGGCTATTGGATGTATGACGGCCAGTCGCCGCTGACGCTCGCCTTCGGGTCGGAGACGGCGATCGGCTGCCCGGGCGCGGGCGGGTCGCTCGGCTGGGCGGACCCGCGCACGGGGCTGTCGGTCGCCTATTGCCACAATCGGATGAGCGGCTTCGACGGTGCCAGCCTGGTCGGCCAAGCGATCCGCACCGCGCTGGGGATCGCCTGATGCGGCCAAGCTATGATTATATCATCGTCGGTGCGGGCTCGTCGGGCTGCGTGCTGGCGAACCGTCTGTCGGAAGACCCGCGCAACAGCGTGCTGCTGCTCGAGGCGGGGCCGTCCGACAAGCATATGCTGATCACCATGCCGATGGGCCTGGCGAAACTGTTCGTGCCGGGCAGCCCCTATATCAATTTCTATCAGGCCTCGCCCGGCGGCAACCGCCCCCCCGAACATTGGATGAAAGGCCGCACGCTGGGCGGATCGAGCTCGATCAACGGCATGGTCTATATGCGCGGCATCCCCGAGGATTATAACGATTGGGCGGCGAACGGCTGCCCGGGCTGGGGCTGGGACGAGATCCGCCGCTGCTTCATGGCGATCGAGCGGCACGAGCATGGCGCCGCCGAGGGTCGTGGCGGCGACGGCCCGCTCTACGTCGGGGTGGCACCGGCGCGCGACAGGGTCAGCCAGGCGACGATCGAGGCGGCGCGGCAGATGGGCGTGCCGATCGTCGACGACGTCAACGCGCCCAGCGTCGCGCATGACGGCGGCTTCGGCCTGCAGACGCGCAACATCAAGCGCGGCCGCCGGGTCAGCGCCGCCACCGCCTTCCTCAGGCCGATCCGCCACCGCAAGAATCTCGACATCGTCACCGACGCCGAGGTGCTCGGCGTCGCGCTCGACGGCCGCCGCGCGACGGGGGTGCGGCTCAAGCATGACGGCGCCGAAAGCCTCATCATCGCCAACCGCGAAGTGCTGCTCAGCGCCGGCGGCATCCACTCGCCCTGCCTGCTGCAGCGCTCGGGCATCGGCCCGGCCGCGTTGCTGCAGGGTCTGGGGATCGAGCCCGTACTCGACGTCGCGCAGGTCGGCCGAAACCTCGCCGATCACCGCGTGCTGACGATGCAGTATCGCATCCGTCGCGGCGGCAACAATCTCGGGTTGCGCCACCCGCGGCTGGCGCTGTCGGTGCTCGACTATTTCGTCCGCGGCAAGGGGCCGCTCGCGCAATCGAGCTTCGTCGCCGGCGGGCTGGTCAAGACCGACCCGACGCTCGACAAGCCCGACATCCAGATCGGCCTCGCGCCCTTCACCTCGGGCCGGGGGGGCGTCAGCCCCTACCCCGCGATCACGCTGTTCGGCTACACGCTGCGCCCCGAGAGCCGCGGCGAACTGGCGATCACCTCGCGCGACAATGCCACCCCGCCGCGGATCGACGCCAATTATATGGCGACGCGCTATGACCGCGAAAATGCGGTGGCGCTGCTGCGCTATATCCGCCGGATGGCCGCGCAGCCCGCGCTGGCGTCGCTGATCACCGAGGAGATGATCCCGGGATCGGCCGTGCAGGACGATGCCGCGTTGCTCGAGGCGACCTTCACCTACGGCAA
Source organism: uncultured Sphingomonas sp. (assembly GCF_937859915.1). Classification (GTDB taxonomy): domain Bacteria; phylum Pseudomonadota; class Alphaproteobacteria; order Sphingomonadales; family Sphingomonadaceae; genus Solisphingomonas. The sequence continues at coordinate 13,925 of NZ_CALMAW010000012.1, forward strand.
TACCGGTTATCATCCCTCGGGCACCTGCCGCATGGGCTCGGATGACGATGCCGTGGTCGATCCGCGGCTGCGGGTGCGCGGCATCGAGGGGCTGCGCGTGATCGACACCTCGATCATGCCGACCTTGGTGTCGGGCAATACCAGTGGGCCGGCGATGGCGATCGCCTGGCGAGCGGCGGAGCTGATCCTGGCGGATCGGCAGTAGTCAGCCCACCCCGTCATGCCCGCGAAGGCGAGAATCCCTATCCGCGGCGCGCGCCCGTCGGGTGCCGCGTCTATGGATCCCGGATCAAGTCCGGGATGACGAATAAAGGCATTACTCCAGCGCGCGCGCCAAAATCGGATACACCCGCTCATCCTCCATCATCGCGACGTTGAGCCGCATATAATTGCCCGCACTCTCGCTGACGCTGAACACATTGCCCGGTGCCAGCACCATATCCTCGGCGAAGGCGCGGCGGGTGACGTCGATCGCGTCGATCCCATCCGGCAGTTTCGCCCATAGGAACAGACCGGCGCGCGGCTCGATCCACGGCGTGATGCCCAGCGGGCGCAGCCGCGCGATCGTCCGCGTCATCGCCTGTTCGAGCCGGCCGCGCAGCCGCTCGACATGGCGGCGATAGCTGCCGTCGGTGAGCGCGGCATGGACGAATTCGGTCGCGATCGGGCTCCCCGACAGGCTGGTCGCGATGCGCAGGTCGGTGAGTGCGGCGATCCAGTCGGGCCGGGCCGCGACGTGCCCGCAGCGCACCGCGCTGGTCAGCGACTTGGAGAAGCTGCCGACCCGGATCACCCGGTCGAGCCCGTCGAAGGCGGCGAGCCGCGGCGACGGCTCGGCCTCGAAATCGCAGAATATGTCGTCCTCGACGATCAGCAGCCCGTGCGCCTCGCCGAGCTTGAGCACGCGGTGCGCGACCGCCGCCGACAAGGCGGCGCCGGTCGGGTTATGGCAGGCGCTGTTGGTGATGTAGAGCCGCGGCTTGTGCGTTTCGAGCGCCGCGGCGAAGGCGGCGACGTCGGGGCCGTGCGGCGTATAGGGCACGCCGATCGGCCGGGCGCGATGCGCGCGCAGCAGCGCCTGGAAGTTGAAGTAGCAGGGATCGTCGATCAGCACGGCGTCGCCGGGCTCGAGCAGGAAGCGGCAGACGAGATCGATCGCCTGCGTGCCCGAATCGGTCAGCAGGATCTGATCCGGCCCCGCCTCGACGCCCTGCTCGCCCATCCGCCGCGCGATCAGCCGCCTGAGCGGTTCCGATCCCATCGCCGAGCTATAATGGGTCATGCTCGGCAGGTCCGCGCCGCGCGCAATTCCGCGCAGTGCCTTGCGCAGCAGCGGTTGCGGCATCCAGCTGTCGGGCAGCCAGCCGCTGCCGGGCTTGAGCGTGTCGGGATGCGTGAGCAGCGACTGGCGCAGCATCCACAGCGGATCGATCTCGGGCTCCGGCCGGCCGTCGACGGTTGCGATCGCCAGCGGCGCCAGCGGCGCGGCGACATAATAGCCCGAGCCGGGGCGCGCACGGATCGCGCCTTCGGCGACCAGCCGATCATAGGCCTCGACCACGGTCGACTTGGAGACGCCGCGCGACTCCGCCATCGCGCGTACCGAGGCGAGCCGCGCGCCTGGCACCAGCGCACGCCGCTCGATCCGCTGGCGGACCAGCGCCATCAGCTGCTCGACCTTCGTGCCCTCGTCCTGCACCAGCGCCAGCATGATCGTCCTGATCCTTTCGCCCGTACAGTTCTGTCGAACCGTACTGCACCGTCTCTAGTGCCCGACGCGCGCCGGGGCAACAAGCGCGAGGATCCAAGGAGACAGATCATGGTTCACGCCCGCCACCTGCCAACCGTCCTGCTCGCGCTTGCGCTCGCCGTGCCCGCCGCCGCCGACCCCGGCGCGACCACCAGCGTGCGGGTGATCCGTCCAACGGCCGCCACGCCGGGCGCCGCGCGGATTGCGGAACGGCGCATCGCGGACGCCGCGCTCGAGGTCTGCGGCGCCTCGCCGTTCAGTGTCGCCGAGGCGAAGACCGCGGTTGCGCACTCGCGCTGCTGGCACGATAGCTATGCGCGCGGGATCGCGCAGCTGCACGGCGGCGCACCTGCCCGTGTCGCGTCGCTGCCGCCATCCCGCACCCGGGGGGAACCGTGATGCCGCCGACCCTGCTCCTCCCGCTCGTCAGCTTCTGCCTGGTCTCGTCGATCACGCCGGGGCCGAACAACATGATGCTGCTCTCGTCGGGCGCGACCTTCGGGCTGCGCCGGACGACGCCGCACATGTTCGGCATTTCGGGCGGCCTGGCATTGATGGTGCTGGTGCTCGGCTGGGCATTGGCCGGGGTGATCGGCCGGGTACCCGGGCTTTTTACCGCGCTGCACGTCGTCGCGACGCTCTACCTGCTATGGCTCGCGTGGCGGATCGCGACCTCGACCGGCCCGCATGGCGCGCTGGCCCGCGCGCGCCCGTTCGGCGCGATCGACGCCGCCGGCTTCCAGTGGGTCAATCCCAAGGCCTGGGCGATGGTGCTGGGCGCCATCACCAATTTCGCGCGACCCGATCACCTGCTCGTCGACGTGCCGCTGATCGCCGGCGTGCTGATCGTGGTCGGACTGCCCTGCATCGCGCTGTGGGCGGGATCGGGCCAGTTGCTCAGCCGCGCCTTGTCCGACCCGCGGGCGCTGCGCGCGTTCAACTACGGGATGGCGGCGCTGCTCGTCGCGTCGATCCTGCCGGGCGTGTGGCACGCGCTGGCCGGCGGGGCGTAAACAGCGCGGGACCTGGCCAACGGCCGGGGTGACGAGCGACGACTAAGCCATGTCCTATCCGTCACCCCGGGCCCGACCCGAGGTCCCGCCCCCCTAAACGCGCCCCGCCTCTATTTCTGCCGATAGCGCTCGAACCATGCCAGGATCGCCGCATTCTCGCCGATCAGCTGCGACGGCCGGTCGGCAAGTCCGCCATGGCTGGCACCGGGCACGCGGATCAGCGCGGTCGGCACCGAGCGAATCTGCAGCGCGGCGTAATATTGCTCGGCCTCGCTCGGCGGGGTGCGGTGATCGTCCTCGCCGACCATCACCGCGGTCGGGGTCTTGACGTTGCCGACCAGGCTGAGCGGCGAGCGGCGCCAATATTGCTCGGGATCCTCCCATGGCATCTTGCCGAACCAGTAGCGCGCCATCGAGGTATAGCCGTCGGTGGTGAGCACCTCGCTTGCCCAGTCGATCACAGGCTTCTGCGACACCGCCGCCTTGAAGCGATCGGTCTTGCCGACGATCCAGGCGGTGAGCAGCCCCCCACCCGACCCGCCGGTGACGAACAGATTGGCCGGATCGACATGGCCGGTCGCGACCGCCGCATCGACGACGCTCATCAGGTCGTCATAATCGTGGCTGGGATAGTCGTGATGGATCATGTCGGCGAAACTCTCGCCATAGGAGGTCGAGCCGCGCGGATTGGCGTAGACCACGACATAGCCCGCCGCGGCGTAAAGCTGGTCGTCGGTCGACCAGGTCGGACCGTAGCTGGCGAACGGACCGCCATGGATTTCGAGGATCAGCGGATAGCGGTGGGTCGGATCATAATTGGGCGGCGTCACCATCCAGGCGTCGATCGGCAGCCCCCCCGCCGAGGACGTCACCGCGAGCGGCGTCACCGCCCCCAGCGTCTTGCCCGCGAACAGATCCTGGTTGAGGCTGGTCAGCCGCCGCGTGGCACCCGCGCGCGTCGCGACCGCGACCTCGGGCGGATGCGCCGGGTCGCCCGCGGCGAAGGCGATCGCGCCGTCGCGCGCGACCGAATAGCTGCCGCCGGCATAGGGCCGGTCGATCTCGCCCGCCGCCAGCCCCGAGGCGACCACGCTCACCTTGCCGTCGAGCCCGACGCGCGCGACCTTGGTGACGCCGTGATCGGTGTAGCTGACGAAGATCGCGTGGCCGTCGGCGGACCAGCGCGGATGGCCGACGTCGCGATCGAGGGCCGCGGTCAGCACATGCGCGCCCGATCCGTCGGCGTTCATCACCGACAGCGCGTGATTCTGAAATCCGAGCAATTTGTCGTCGAAGCCGACATAGGCGATCAGCCGGCCGTCGGGCGAGGCGACGGGCTCCTCGTCGGGGCCCGCGCGCGTGGTCAGCTGGGTGAGCGTCGCGGTCTCGGCATCGAGCGAGAAGATGTCCGAATTGAGCGGATCGCGCTCCCAATCCTTGCCGTGATTGGTCGCGATCAGCAGGTGGCGGCTGTCGGCGGACCAGGTGACGCTGCCGCCGTCGTCATACGCGCCGAAGGTGAGCTGGCGGGGCGCCCCGCCGTCGGCACCGACGACGAAGACATGGTCGTAGCCGGGGCGCAGATAGCCGCCGCCATCCTCGCGGTAATGGATCTGCGATATCACCTTGACGGGCTCGGCCCATTTCGCACCCTCGGGCTTGGCGAGCGGCGTGCCGAGCGTCGCACCCTCGCCGGGCACGAACATCGTGAACGCGATCCGCTTCTGGTCGGGCGACCAGGCGATGTCGGAGGGACTTTCGGGGAGCACCGCGAGCGCGGCGTGGACGCCGGTCGCCAGCCAGTGGACGAAGATCTGCACCTTGCCGTCCTCGCCCTTGGCGGCGAAGGCGATCCGCGTGCCGTCGGGCGACCAGCGCGGGCGGCTGCTGCCGCCGACCCCGAGCGGCCGCTGCGCGCCGCTGGCGATATCGACCAGCCAGATCTCGCGGCGGTCGGCGTCGATCAATATGTCGCCGGTCTGGCGGACATAGGCGATGCGCTTGCCGTCGGGGCTGATCTGGACGTCGCTCGCCTGCGCCAGCGAGAACACGTCGCGCGGGGTGAAGCTGCGCGACGGGCCGGTCGGGGCGGGCGCGGCCGGCGGGGCTGCCGGAGGCTGCGCGACCGCGGCGCTGCCAAGCAGCAAACCGAGCGAAAGAACAAAACGCTTCATCGCCATGTACCGGCCTCCCCGCGGACCGCCCCTGGCCCGCTCGCGCCCTTAGTGCGCAAAGGCTGTGCGCAGCACAAGCGGCACGGGCGCCGTCGCGCGCCGCCGAACGATCGCCGTTCCTTCATCCGTCATGCTGAACTTGGTTCAGCATCTCGCCACTTCGAACGCGACGCCTGTGGCACAGGGGATGCTGAAACAAGTTCAGCATGACCTTACCTTGGTCGCGGCGAACCGCTGCCGCCGGCTCCCGACCCGTCCTAGGCCTTCGCCTCGTCCGCCTCGATCCGCGCGAGCAGCGTGCCCTCGGAGACCTGCGCGCCTGCCGCCGGGCCGAGCTCGGCGACGGTGCCGTCGAACGGCGCGAGCAGCGCCTGCTCCATCTTCATCGCCTCGATCACGACGACGCGCTGACCCTTGGCGACACGGTCGCCCGCCGCGACCTCGACCGCGACGACGCGGCCCGGCATCGGGGCGACCAGCGCGCCGTCGCCGGCGGCGGCGCCCGCGACATGATCGTCGGGCGACGGCAGCGAATAGCGGTGCGGCCAGCCGCGATCGACCAGCGTGATCGCCGCGTCTCTGCCATAATGCGCCTGGGCTAATCCGGCCGCGGGCGGCTCGGCGAGCATGACCTCGATGCCGTGCCCGTCCTCGATCAAGCGGATGCGGCGATCCGGCTGCGCATTGGCGCGGAACCCGATCAGCGACTGCCAGACCGAGGCGCCAGTCGCATCCGATCCGCCCACCGCACGGAAGAACTGCGCCGCCGCCGCGGATCGGGTATCGATGGTCGCGACATTGTCGAGCAGCCCGTCGAGATGCGCCTCGATGAAGCCGGTATCCATCTCGGCGGCGCCGAAGCGCGGATCGCGCAGCAGCGCTGAGAGGAAACCGGCATTGTTGCGCACCGGCGCCGTAAACACGCCGTCGCAGGCATCGGCCAGCCGCGCGAGCGCGTCGCTGCGGGCGGGGGCGTGGACGATCAGCTTGGCGATCATCGGGTCGTAGAAGGGCGTGACGCTGTCCCCGGTCTCGATCGCGGACTCGACGCGGACGTTTTGCGGCAGGATCACCTGGTCGGGCGTCCCCACGCTCGGCAGAAACCCTTTCGCCGGGTCCTCGGCATAGAGACGCGCCTCGATCGCCCAGCCGTCGATCGCGAGTTCGTCCTGCCGCCGGGGCAGCGGCTCGCCCGACGCCACGCGGAGCTGCCACTCGACCAGATCCTGGCCGGTGATCGCCTCGGTGACCGGATGCTCGACCTGCAGCCGCGTGTTCATCTCCATGAACCAGATGCGGTCGGCGCGCAGGCCTTCGGAGGCGTCGGCGATGAACTCGATCGTGCCCGCGCCGACATAGTCGACCGCCTGCGCCGCTTTGACCGCCGCCCCGCACACCGCGGCGCGGGTCGCTTCGTCCATGCCGGGCGCGGGCGCCTCCTCGATCACCTTCTGGTGGCGGCGCTGGAGCGAGCAGTCGCGCTCGAACA
>NZ_CALMAW010000013.1 GCF_937859915.1 uncultured Sphingomonas sp.
ATCCGCGACAGGTTGAGCGCGCGGAACGCATCCCATTCGGTGACGATCACCAGCGCGTCGGCGCCATCCGCGACCGCATAGGGGTCGTCGAGGAAGTCGACATCGTTGAGCACCAGCCTGGCCTGTTCGACGCCTTCGGGATCGGCGGCGCGGATGCGGGCGCCGGCGTCCTGCAGCGTCTGGATCACCGAGATGGCGGGCGAATCGCGCATGTCGTCGGTATTGGGCTTGAAGGTGAGGCCGAGCACGCCGATCGTCCGCCCGCGCACCTCGCCGCCCATCGCCTTGATCACCTTGCGCCCCATCGCGCGCTTGCGCGCGTCGTTGGCAGCGATCGTCGCCTCGACGATGCGCAGCGGCGATTCATGATCGTCGGCGGTCTTGAGCAACGCGAGCGTGTCCTTGGGAAAACAGGAGCCGCCATAGCCGGGGCCGGCATGGAGGAACTTGCGCCCGATGCGGTTGTCCATGCCGATCCCGCGCGAGACCTCCTGGACGTCGGCGCCGACCGCTTCGCACAGATCCGCGATCTCGTTGATGAAGGTGATCTTGGTGGCGAGGAAGGCGTTGGCGGCATATTTGATCAGCTCGGCGGTCCGCCGGCCGGTGAACAGGATCGGCGAGGACTGGTTGAGCGACAGCGGCCGGTAGATCGCGCGTAGCACGGCGCGCATCGACTCGTCGTCTGTGCCGATGACGACGCGGTCGGGGCGCTTGAAGTCATCGATCGCGGCGCCTTCGCGCAGGAATTCGGGATTGGAGGCGACGCTGATGCGCTTGGCCGGCGCGACCTCGGCGACGATCCGCTCGATCTCGTCACCGGTCCCGACCGGGACGGTCGACTTGGTGATCAGCACCGCGGGTCCATCGAGCGCGTCGGCGACCTCGCGGACCGCGGCGAAGACGTAGCTCAGGTCGGCATGGCCGTCGCCGCGGCGCGAGGGCGTGCCGACCGCGATGAACACCGCCTCGGCGCCGTGCACGCCAGCGGCCAGATCGGTGGTGAAGGACAGGCGGCCCGCCTTGACGTTGGTGGCGACGAGCGCGTCGAGCCCAGGCTCGTAGATCGGCATGACGCCGCGCTCGAGCGCCGCGATCTTGGCGGGATCCTTGTCGACGCAGACGACCTCATGGCCGAAGTCCGAAAAGCATGCGCCCGAGACCAGCCCGACATAGCCCGTTCCGATCATCGTGATGCGCATGCTGCTCTCCTGCGGCCGATCCCGTCGCGCGCTGCTAGCCGATTGCGAGCGACAGGCAAGAGTGGTCGTCGATCAGCGCCCCAGCATGAGCTTGGCGAATAATGTCAGGCTGTGAGGGGCCCGGCCATAAGCTGCGTCGAGCCGGTCCGACTTGGCGTAGGCACTGGCAGCGAAGCCCAGCGCCACCGCGCTGCTGTGGGGCAGGGGCAGCGTGTAGGCATAGCCCGTGGTGAATTTGGAGACGCGGAACGGCACGCCGAGCAGCGGCGGCGTCAGTCCAAGCTCCGCATCGCGTTCGAAAAGCTCGTCATTACGGACGTTTTCGACGCGGCCGAACACGGCGTGGCGGTGGGTGAGCGCGTAGGTCGCCTCGGCCAGCCACGCCGGCAGCACCGATCCCGGCACGATGGTCTTGCGCGAATAGGCGGCTGTCGCGTCTAGCCCATGCGCCGAATAGCTCAGGCTGGCGATCAGCCTATGCTCATCGGCCGACGGATCGAGCGCCTCGGGGCTGTGGAGTTGGCCATAGCTGACCTCGCCGCTCCACGCCGGTGTGGGATTCCAGGTTGCGCGGACGGCCCAGCTATCGAGCCGCGGCGTCTCGATATTATAGCGGTTCTCGTCGGGCTCGCGCCCCTTGAAGGCGCTCGCCTCGAACTGCCAATGCGGGGTCGCATAGCCGGCGGTGACGACGCCCCAGCTGATATGCGTCGAATCAAACCAGTGATGCGTGATCGGTGCCTCGGGGTCGAACCGCGCCGATCCGCGGTGCATGAACGCCGATGGGCCGAGCGCCGGTTCGCCGGGCAACCCCGCATAGAGGAAGACATGCGAGTCGCGCCCCATCGCCGTGTCGATCCGGCCCGACATCTCCATGAACAGGTCGTGGGGGTGCTGGCGATCGACCAGCGCGATGCCGTGTGCGGTCTCGCCGGTTGCGAACAGGTCGGGATAGCCGCGTTCACCCATCAGCGGATCGAGCGACATCATAGATCGCAGCGTCAGGTCGACGCCGTCGCCGACCGACCGCGCTGCCTCGAGCATCGCCATCGACTGGACGAAGGCCTCGCGGGCGCCGCGCGGACCACCCTGGTCGGTCCAACTGCCCCAGGCATAGCCGTGGACCATGAGCATCCAGTCGCCCGCGGCGATATGAAGCCCCTGCATCCGGTCGTTGCCTGGAAGTCGCGATGTGCCCGAACCGGCAGTCGACAGGGCGCCATCCTCGGGCATCGACATGTCCATTGGCATCGGGGTCGTCGGCCTCGCGGTCGCGGGCGACGATGCGGGAGGTCGCGTGGCTGCGGGTGCAGACGTGCCGGGGGGCGACGCCGGCGCCGCGCTCGGCATGTCCATGCCGGGCATGGCCTGGGCCAGGACGGCATACGGCGTGGACGCGAGCAATGCGGCCCCGAACAGGGATCGTATCATCTTGGGCTCCGGATCGAAGGGTTGGGCGCAGGGCGGACGCCCTACGTGCTCAGCCCGCGGTCCGAGGCGGTGGCGGATCGAAGCCAGGACGATAGGCGCTGGGCGCTGCGATCCGGCGGGCAAGCGCAGGCGCTGTGCGCCGCTCTGGCCAGGGCGCGTCGATCATGCTCGGGTTCGGCTCGAGCGCGCAGCCGATACAGCCACGATCGCCGCACTGGCTATCGTGACCCTGCGACGGCGGGCAGGCCGCACAGGGCGACGAGGGCTGGTGGTTTGCCCGCACCGCGGCCGGCAGCAGCTGCGCGAACGTCAAGCCGACAAGGCAGATCAGGACAAGCCGCAACATGCGCTCTTCGGCTATCCGCTCGGCAAGTCGACGGCAAGCGGCGCGTCCATCGTCGATAGCATCCAGCGATCCGCGCCGTCCAAGCCCAGCGCCGTCAATCGACCGGTTGCATAAGCGCCCGTATCAATGCCGATCCGGTTCGATTGCATCGCGACGGTCTCGCTGATCGAGTGACCGTGGACGATCATCGCCCCATGGCGGCGCCGGCTGTCGAGAAAGGGCTCGCGAATCCAGAGCCGATCCTCGCGGCTCTGCCGGTCGAGCGGGACGCCGGGCCGGATCCCGGCATGGACGAAATAATAGTCGCCGATCCTGACGCTTGGAAGCATGGCGGCGATCCACCCGAGGTCCGCGAGCGGGACCGTCGCGCAAGCGGACTCAAGGATCTCGTCGAGCGTCCCCTCCGCGATCAGTCGGGCATCGACCCCCCAGTCGGCCAGCGTCTGCCGGCCGCCGAAGCGCAGCCAGTTTTCGAGTGCGTCGCGCCTGCCGGCCAACGCATCGAGCATGATCGCCTCATGGTTTCCCATGATCGCGATCGTTTCGGCCCACGCGACGCCGCGACGGACCCGATCGACCACGCCGCGCGGATCGGGGCCGCGGTCGATCAGATCCCCCAGCATGACGAGCGTGACCGAGGCTGCCGGCCGCCCGGCATTGTCGCGCTCGATCGCGCCGAGTAGCAGATCAAGCAGGTCGAGCCGGCCGTGGACGTCGCCGATCGCATAGACACGGCAGCCGGCAGGCACCTGCGGCGGCGGTCGAGAGGCAAGGAACGACTCAAACATCCGCTCGATCATAGCCACTCCGGGCCCTGTTTGCCGAGACTATGTTAGATGCGGTGCGGACCCGTGATCGGCAAGATCGTGAAGGTCCTTCAGGTGCAGGCCGAGCCGCCGCATCTGCAACCGAAAGCGCGGCCATTCATGATCGAGGAAGTCCTGCCGCGCGATTGCATGAAGCCGCGTCGAGGCGCCGTCGGCGACGAACATGCCGACGCCGCGACGGACGACGACGAGGCCGTCATCCTGGAAGGTCTGGTAGGCTTTCGCGACGGTCAGCGGATTGGCGCCATGCTCGGCGGCAAGCGCCCGCACTGACGGTAGGGGATCGCCGTCGCGGTAGCGACCCTCGAGGATAGCCTCGGCGATCACATCACGCAGGCGGATATATACGGGGCGATCGTCACTGACCATGCGCTGTAGTGTAGTAACACAGCATGGCGCGCACAAGGGCGTTACCCCCGCCAGTCGGATATTATGGTCTCGAAGTCGGGACGCGGTCGTTCGTCCAGGGTGCGGCTGGGCGTGCCTAGAAAAAGGAAGCCGGCTATCCGGCCATCGGCATGGCCGAGTGCTTCGGCGACCCCCGGGGCATAGCTTGCCCAGCCCGTCAGCCAGCTGCCGACCAAACCCTCGGCATGCGTCGCGGCGAGCAGCGCCATGCAGGCTGCGCCCGCCGACAATTCCTGCTCCCATAGCGGGATGTGGCTGTCGGTATTGGGCGTCGAGACGACGACGACCAGGCTTGGCGCTTGGTGCGCGAATTGGGCGACCGCGTCGAGTTCGAGCCGCCCGGCATCGGCCTTGCCGGCGAGATAGGCGCGTTCGAGCAGCGCGGCGAACGCGTCGCGCTCGCTGGAGCCGATCACGACGAAGCGCCACGGCGCAAGCTTGCCGTGGTCGGGCACGCGCATCGCGCTTGTCAGGATGCGGCGGAGTTGCGCGGCATCGGGCCCGGGTGCGACCATGTCGCGCGGCTTGCCGGAGCGGCGGGTGGCGAGCAGGGCCGCCGGCGACGAAAGATCGTTGAGCATGACGACCCCGCTATCAGCCCCGAGCGTCTGCGCCAACGGGAGTTCGCCAGAGCGTGAACGCATCTGCCTCTTGGCAACGGCGCCGCCGCCGCTAGTCTGCGCACCATCCTGCCGTGCGCCTCGCCGTCGGCGCTTCTCCTTATGCCGGAGCCTGCATGGCCTCTCCCAATGCCGACGCGACGTTCGAGCCGATGACCCCGCATGTCAGTCGCAGCGACGGTCAGACATGGCTCGGGCATCCGCGCCAGCTGGCGCGGCTGTTCTCGGTCGAGGCATGGGAGCGGTTCGGCTTCTATGGCCTGCGTGCCCTGCTGGTGTTGTATCTGACCAACCATTTCCTGCTGTCGGACCATGAATCGAACGGGATCGTCGGCGGTTATCTCAGCCTGGCCTATCTCACCCCGGTCGTCGGCGGCTGGGTGGCGGACCGCTATCTCGGCTCGAAGCGCTCGGTGAAGTTCGGTGCGATCATGATGTCGCTCGGCTATCTGCTGCTCTGCTTTGGCGGTCAGCCGGCCAAGCCCCTGGCCACTTTCGACGGACAGAGCCACGCCGTCCACGACGTCGCCACCGGCGGGACCACGCACCAATATATCGACGGTGCCGACGGCAAGCCGCTGCTGATCCACGGGCTCGCCGACGGATCCGTACAGCTCGTCGCCACCGGTGGCGCGGTCACGCGGACGCTGGCGCCCGGCGCGCTCGTCTCGGGTGCCGACAGGCCAAAATTCTACGTCGGGCTGATGCTGCTGGGATTGAGCATCGTCGCGGTTGGCAACGGGCTGTTCAAGCCGAACATCTCGACCGTCGTCGGCACGCTTTATCCGCGCGGCGATCCGCGGCGCGACGCCGGCTTCACGATCTTCTACTGGGGAATCAACCTCGGCTCGATGGGCAGCCAGACCCTGTGCCCGCTGTTCGTCAGCGCGTTTGGCTGGTGGGCGGGATTCCTGCTCGTCGCCGTCGGGATGGCGTTCGCCTATGTGCTGATGCGCTTCGACGGCGGCCGGCTCGACGGCTATGGCGAGCCGCCGGTCTCAGACGGCAAGGACCGGGCGCCCTGGGTCTATGCGATCGCGCTCGCGGTGGTGCCGCTCGTCTTCCTCGTGCTGCTCAACGTGATGGACGCGCCCGAGGCCACGGGCAGCGGCGTGATCGGCTATCTTGCTGCGCTGCCCTTCCTCGGCAAGGTGCTGATGGCCACCTTCGCGGCCGCGGTGATCGGCATCCCGATCTGGTCGTACCGCGTCGGCACGCGGGTCGAGGCGCAGATGATGCTCGCCGCGGTCGTGCTCGTCGTGTTCAACGTCGCCTTCTGGACATTGTTCGAGCAGGCTGCCTCGTCGCTGACGCTATTCGCGGATCGCAGCACCACGCTGGAGCTGTTCGGCATTCCGATCTCGGCGGCGCAGACTCAGAATTTCAATTCGATCACGATCGTGATCTTCGCGCCGATCATGAGCTGGGTCTGGACCGCGCTCGCGCGAAAGGGATGGGAGCCTTCGATCCCGGTCAAGTTCGGGCTGGCGCTGGTGCTGGTCGGCCTCGGTTTCGTGTTGCTCGCGAGCAGCGGCCATTTTGCGGCAGGTCCCGTGTTCCGCGTGTCGCTGTGGTGGCTGGTCGCGACCTACTTCCTCCATTCGATCGCTGAGCTGCTGATCTCGCCGGTGGGCCTGTCGATGATCACCAAGCTGTCGATTGCGCGCGTCGTCGGCCTGATGATGGGGGTCTGGTTCCTGTCGATGTCGGTCGCCGAATATCTGGCCGGCGCGATCGCACAGGCCGCCTCGGTGCAAACCGTGGGCGGGCAGGTGACCAATGCCGAGCTCGGCCTGCGCACCTATCTGTCGAGCTTTCAGACCGGCGGCATCTCGACGATCGTCGTCGGCCTCGTGCTGCTCGCGCTGACCCCGGTGATCAAACGGCTGATGCACGGGGTGCGGTAAGCACTAGTCGGGCGGCGTCGCGGCGCGGCGCAGCCGATCCTCGATTGCCAGGCCCAGCCCCCGGTTCGGGATCGGCGCGACCGCGATCGCCGCGGCGCCTGACGCATCGGCGCGGTGCAGCGCATCGAACAGCCGCGCCGCCGCCTCGACCAGATCGCCGGTGGCCGACAGCGTGTCGTCGCCGGCGATGCTGCCGAAGCCGATCAACCATTCGCCGGCGCGACGATCGGTTGCCGCGAGGCGGAGCGGCTTGCCGGGCGCATAGTGGCTCGCAAGCTGGCCGGGCGCCTCGATCGCGTCGCCATAGTGGGTCGAGACCCGGATCCCTGCGGCCCGCTCGATCGCATCGGGGGTGATCGGACCTGGCCGCAGCAAGCGCAGCTTTCCATCCGTCACCGCGACGATCGTCGATTCGAGCCCATGGCGGGTCGCGCCACCGTCGAGAATCAGCGGCACGCGATCATCGAGCGAGGCGACGACATGCGCGGCGGTCGTCGGGCTGAGGCGCCCGCTGGCATTGGCCGATGGCGCGGCGAGCGGGCGCCCGGAGGCGGCGATCAGCGCCTGCATCGCGGCACCGGCGGGAACGCGGATCGCGACGGTGCCGAGACCCGCCGTGGCAAGCGTCGCGACGGCCGAGCCGGGCCGCGCGGGCAAGACCAGTGTCAGCGGGCCCGGCCAGAATGCGTCGGCAAGCTGCATCGCGACCGGTGACAGCTCGGCAAGTCGTGCCGCGTCCGCGGCGCTGGCGACGTGCACGATCAGCGGATTGAATGACGGCCGGCCCTTGGCGGCATAGATCCGCGCCACCGCCGCGCCCGAGGTGGCGTCGGCTGCGAGGCCGTATACCGTCTCGGTGGGCACCGCGACACACTGACCGGCACGGATCAACGTCGCCGCGCGTTCGATCGCGGCATCGTCGACGGCAAGGATGTCGGGCGTGGTCATGCCCCGCGCTACCGCCTCGGGGCCAAGGTCGCAACGATCACGGGCTAGCGGTTGGGGTCGCGACGGGCGTAAGAGACGAGGGACGAAGGAGCATTCATGGCGCGCACATATTTCGGGACCGACGGCATCCGCGGACGGACCAACGAGCCGCCGATGACGGCGGAGCTCGCGATGCGGGTGGGGCAGGCGGCCGGCGCGCATTTCATGCGCGGCGATCATCGTCACCGCGTGGTGATCGGCAAGGATACGCGACTGTCCGGCTATATGATGGAATCGGCGCTGGTCGCCGGGTTCACCTCGGTCGGCATGGACGTGATCCAGGTCGGTCCGCTGCCGACGCCGGCGGTCGCGATGCTGACCAAGGCGATGCGCGCCGACATCGGCGTGATGATCTCGGCCAGCCACAACCCGTATCAGGATAACGGGATCAAGCTGTTCGGGCCCGACGGCTTCAAGCTGTCGGATACCGACGAGGCCGCGATCGAGGCGATGCTCGACAAGCCGCCGCGGCTCGCGGCCGCCGAGGGCATCGGACGGGCGCAGCGGATCGAGGACGCGCGCGGCCGCTACATCCACGCCGTCAAATCCTCGTTTCCCGAGCATCTTCGCCTCGATGGCCTGCGCATCGTCGTCGATTGCGCGCATGGCGCGGCCTATGTCGTGGCGCCGATGGCGTTGTGGGAGCTCGGCGCCGACCTGATCACGATCGGCGTCAAGCCCGACGGCACCAATGTCAACGACGGCGTCGGCTCGACTGCGCCCGAGGCGCTGCAGAAGAAGGTGCTCGAGACGCGCGCCGACATCGGCATCGCGCTCGACGGCGACGCCGACCGGCTGATCATCGTCGACGAGCGCGGCCGGATCGTCGACGGCGACCAGATCATGGCGCTGATCGCAACCAGCTGGCAACGTCGCGGTCTGCTCAAGGGCGACGGCATCGTCGCCACGGTGATGTCGAACCTCGGCCTCGAACGCTATCTGTCGGCGGCCGGCCTGACGCTGTTCCGTACCGCCGTCGGCGACCGCTATGTGCTCGAGGCGATGCGCCGCGACGGCTTCAACGTCGGCGGCGAGCAGTCCGGCCATCTCATCCTGTCGGACTATGCGACGACGGGCGACGGGCTGATGGCGGCGTTGCAGGTGCTTGCCGAGCTCGTCGTGAGCCGCAAGCCCGCCTCCGAGCTGCTGCGCTGCTTCGAGCCGCTGCCGCAGAAGCTGCAGAATGTCCGCTTCAAGGCCGGCGCGCCGCTCGAGACCGAGGGCGTCAAGGTCGCGATCGCCGCCGCCGAGTCGCAGCTTGCCGGTACCGGGCGTCTGGTGATCCGCAAGTCGGGGACCGAGCCGCTGATCCGCGTGATGGCGGAGGGCGAGGATCCGCGTCTCGTCCAGCAGGTTGTCGACGATGTCTGCGAGGCGGTGAGACGCGCGGCGTGACGCTGCCGCGGATACTCGTGATCGCCGGCTCGGATTCGGGCGGCGGCGCGGGCATCCAGGCCGACATCAAGACGGTGATGGCGATGGGTGGCTATGCCACGACCGCGATCACCGCGATCACGGCGCAAAACACGCTTGGCGTGACCGACGCCATGGTGCTCGATCCCGCGCTGGTCATCGCGCAGATCGATGCGGTTTTGTCGGATATCGGTGCCGATGCCGTCAAGATCGGCATGTTGGGCTCGCCAGCGATCGCGGAGGCCGTCGCCGACCGGCTGTCATGCGACGACATGCGCGTCCCGGTCGTGTTCGATCCGGTGATGGTCGCGACCAGCGGGGCGACGCTTGCCGATTCCGCAACCATTGCCGCGTTCGAGCGGCTGATGCGGCTTGCCACACTGGTCACGCCCAACCTTCCCGAGCTCGCGCTGCTCTCCCCCGACGGCGCCGCGGCGCTTGCGGATCGGCTTGGTAGCGCGGTGCTGGCGAAGGGCGGTCATGGTAATGAGCCGTTGCTGGTCGATCGGCTGGTCGAGGCCGACGGTAGCACGCGATCGTGGAGCGATCCGCGGATCGCCACGCAGCACAGCCATGGGACAGGCTGTACCTTGGCAAGCGCGATCGCGGTCGGCCTCGCGCGCGGCGAACCCTTGGGAGATGCGATCGCCACCGCGCGCCGATTCGTACGCTTGGCCATCGCACGGGCACCGCGATTGGGTCGGGGCAACGGCCCGCTCGATCATCTCGTCGGTCTGTCCCTTTAAGGAACAGTCGATACTAGGGAAACTCTGAGCAAGTCGGCCTTGCAGCGGGATTGATGTTGTGATTCTC
>NZ_CALMAW010000014.1 GCF_937859915.1 uncultured Sphingomonas sp.
AACACGTGACTGCCGCCGCTCACCACCCAACATCCCACCTACGCAGAGCTTCCTTAGACAAACGAAGCGCCGGGTCGGATCAGACGCTTCATGGAAAAGGCCGCTAACGCGGGGTCTCTGAAAGGAGACCGACAGAATTTCTTAATTCACGAAGCGCATTATGCCTGCATGATCGGCGCGTTCTCATCCGTCTTCGATTGCATACGGCACGCCCACGATGCGCGGCTAATGATCGTTGCTGGCGTCGTCTGTGCGGTGGGTATCTACGCCTCGTTCGCAATCGCCTATCACGCAGCGCGGCAGGAGGGACGCCCACGGACCTACTGGGGGCTAGCAAGTGTGGTCGCCAGCGGCTGCACGGCCTGGGCCACGCACTTCATCGTCTTGCTGGCGTTCAAGCCTGGGATGCCCGCCGCTTTCGACCCCGTGCTGACCGCCATATCGTTATCCTGTGCCATTGTCGGTATCGGTACCGGAGTTTCTATCGCGATACGCGTCCGCGGTCGCCACAAGCAATTTGGCGCGGGCATGATCGTCGGCGTCGGCGTGGCGACGCTCCATTATGTCGGTCAGGCCGCCTATCTCGTGCAGGGCACGGTATCGTGGAATCTCCGGCTCGTCGTCCCATCCATTGTGGTCAGCTTGCCGATCGCCGGCCTGGCAATGGTTGTTGCGGCTAGTAGAAGCCGCCGGATCAGAATGGCGGCCGCCCCCTTGCTGCTGTTCTCGATCGCTCTGCTTCACTTCTGCGGCATGGCCGCGATGACGCTTCATTTTGATCCGTCCGCACGCTTTCGGCCTGATGCCGTCTCGCCTCAGGCGATTACACCGGTGGTCGCAGGTGTTTCGCTCGCCCTGATCGTTCTGGCAGTGCTTGGTTGGCGGTTCGACATAGCCGCAAAGGTTCGTCTTCGTCGCGACCGTCGCCGACTGCGCGAGCTGGCCGACGTGGCGCTCGAAGGGTTGCTGATTTGCAGCGACGATATCATCATTACCGCCAACAATAGCGTCGAGCGTCTTTCCGGGCATGCGCCAGGGACCCTCACGGGGAGCTTCGTCAGCTCGCTATTGCCCGGTCTTGATTTGGTGAGCTTACCAGAGCGAGAGGAGCGCGAAGCCCAACTCATTGCTGCCGACGGGCAAAACGTACCGGTACGGGTCCTCCGCCAGGAGGTAGCGCTCGGGCACAAGGTCCAGACCGTGATAGCCGTACGCGACCAACGCGAACGTCTGCGCACCGAAGCAAAGATGAGGTCGCTCGCATTCAACGACGCCCTGACCGGCTTGCCCAATCGGACTCGCTTCTTCGATCTGCTCGCTGTCCATACAGCATCGCGGCGGGAGCGCGATCAGCCGTTCGCCGTACTTATGCTCGACCTGGATCGCTTCAAACTCGTCAACGATACGCTCGGTCACGCCGCCGGTGACATGGTGCTTGGAATGGTTGCCGACCGGGTGACCGCAACGCTGCGTGAGGACGATATGGTCGCGCGCCTCGGCGGCGACGAATTTGCCATCCTGCAGCTGGCGACGGGCGGAAAAAAAGCGGCCTACGCTCTTGCTACGCGGATCATCGAGACGATCGAGGCGCGGCCGTTCCTTCTCGATGGGCAATCGATCCATATCGGGACCAGCATCGGCATCGCGCTGGCTCCCAATGACGGCGAAGACCCAGCCGTGCTGATGCGCAATGCGGATCTCGCGCTCTACGCTGCCAAATCCGAGGGCAAGGGCGTATTTCGCCGCTATGATGTTTCGCTCAACGATCAGGCCAAAGACCGTCGGGCGCTTGAGGAGGACCTGCGGCGAGCGTTATCGGAAGAGCAATTCGAGGTCTATTATCAGCCGCTAGTAGACGCGCGTACCGGACGTATCACATCGGCCGAAGCTCTCGTCCGCTGGAACCATCCGGCCCGCGGCATGGTCTCGCCGGGAGACTTTATCGGCGTCGCCGAAGAGACCGGACTGATCCTGCCTCTTGGAGACTGGGTCCTTCGGACGGCTTGCATGGAAGCCGTCACTTGGCCCCATGACATGTGCGTCGCCGTCAATCTTTCACCGGCACAGTTTCGCGAGCGGTCGCTTGTCGACAACGTTGCCGCGGCGCTTGCCTCTGCCGGTTTGGCACCGGAACGGCTCGAACTCGAAATCACCGAAGGCATGCTTCTGACGGATGAAAAGGGCACGATCGATACGTTGACGAAGCTTAGGGCGTCGGGCGTTCGCATATCCATGGATGATTTCGGAACCGGCTATTCCTCGCTAAGCTATCTGCGCAAATTTCCGTTCGACAAGATCAAAATTGACCAATCATTCGTCAGGCAGATACCTGACGATGCCGAAAGTGCTGCGATCGTACGCGCCATCATCACCATGGGATCATGCCTGGGCATGTCGACGACGGTAGAGGGGGTTGAGACATTGGAGCAGTTCGATTTCTCGGTCGCCGAGGGGTGCGATACCATTCAAGGCTACCATATCAGCTACCCACTCCGAAGCAATGATCTCGCCGCGCTTCTGCTCACCACCGCTGACCGGCAGGGTGCCGTCGGTTAAACGGAAGGCTTGTTGCGCGCCCTCAGACGATTAAGGCGTTTCTAACGCTCCAGCATCCATGGATGCGCGATGACCTTTGTAAGCTCCTTAAGCCACGCGGCCGAAATGGGCCGGCTTACTGGTTTCCAAAACATGGGGATCCTCAACAAGGCGGACGTGCGCGATGCCTGGGAGGCTATCAGGCTGTGCGCTACGGCTCCGAGCGTCGCTGTTCACTCCGGCCAGTTCGAACGACGCGTGCCCATGACCACATAACCGGCAGTGCATCACCCGCCACCATACCAGCCCGCGAGGCGGTGCTGCGTTCCGATATTGGCGTGGTGCCGCCGGCTAAGTAGGCGTTCCGCTTATTGATGCGCAAGGAGCCAGTCGGGCGTCCATATAGTCGCTAACGAGACCGCTAAAAGGCAGAGACCGAAAAGGGGCTGACCAAAAAGCCACGCGATCAGCCCCGAGGTTACAGCATTCGGGGGAGGGTGCGCCCGATGCTGTTTCGAGATAGACTGCGCCCTTTAACAACAGCCTGCTGCCGAGACCGGCTGCGGGGAATCAGACCAATGTCTATGACCGGTTGTGGTGGAACACCGACAGGCGGCTTTTGAGTAGGCGGACTACCAAAGCTGACGTAGCGCGGCTTATGACGCAGCGATCCTAACTGGAGGTCTGGAGCATGGACGCCGACGAACACATCGCTACGATCGCCGAAAAGCTTCGGGAGCACCTTCACGAAAAGTGCCACGAAGCGCACGCCAATGGTGATGGTTGGCGGGTCAGCGTGACGGACATCCATTGGGACGGATGCAACGCGACGTGGCAGGTTGTGCTTTTGGCGCCAGGCGAGGAGCCGATCGAACCCGGTACCGTCGTGACGCATCGAGGTCCGTGAAACCCGCATACTCTCCGAGATAAGGTCTCGGTCATTACTGCCGGGTCCGCAGTCGCACCTCCCAAGGCAACATCCATAAAGACATTCGTGTCATACCACAGCGGGGCGCGACCGTCGGCTCCATCCAGACGAATTCGGCTTCTATCGCCTCGCGGTTCGATCCGGATCGCTTGAAACGGGATGGGGCTCGCGACCCCTTTCCGCGCAGCGCAGTGAGCGACGGGCGAAGACATCTGCGCCACTCGAGGAGAGGGCACTAGAACAGCACCGCACCGCCGGTCACCAGGCGGATGTCCGGAGACGAACGGTTCAGGCCGGCGACCGCCAGTATGTCGAACTGGAGCGTCTTCGTCGGCCGCCATGCGGTCGAAAACGCCGCCAAGGCGATTGTCTCGTGGCCAGCCGGATCATGGTCGCGTTCGACCGATAGCTCCGCGTAGGTCGAAATGTCGTCGGTCAGCTTGTATCGAACGCCAGCGATCCCGCTATAAGCCAGATGCCTGCCATCGCCGGACTGGTTCGGGGCGGCATCCGCCTCCCCGGTGAAAGACACGGCGATCTTCTTGGTCAGGTCGTATTGGACCGGGACGATCAGACCAGTCGACCATGTTCCTGCGCCGATCGGATAGCGGCCCGTCGGTGCCGTGACGAAGGCCTGGACGCCGGCGGAGAACGGCTTTCTCTCTTCGCCCGTCAGGTGTTCGCGTAACGCCAACGTGACGTCGCCCGTGCCGTTGACGGCGTCGACGGCACCAGTCGTCTTGTCGCGGGTTCGGTCATGCCCGAACGAGGTCCACCCAAGCTGGAGCTCGGTATCCTTGCCGAGCCCCACGCGGGTGAGGATGTCGGCCGCGACGATACGGTCTTCACGCTGATCGGGCTGATCGTCGCGCTGCCAGTCGGCGAAGGAATATTCGACGTGGACCTGGCCTGGTTCCGTCGTGCAGCTCGAGCCGCCGATGCTGGGACGCGTCGGACAGAAGCGGGGATCATCGTCGGCTCGGGCCTGCGCCGCCGCCAGCAGCATGAAGGCAAGCACCGCAGCTGCACGAAGATGCCATGTCATTGCCGTCCCCCCAGCCAGATCATTGCCGCCTGTTGACCATGCCTATCATACCGGGCGGCAGACGCGCATGGAACATCAGATCTGCTAACGGTCGATGGCTCTACGTCGAAGATCCACTCAAGCCCCGATGAGCGACTTCGCCGTTTCATAGCAGTCGTCAATGTGCGAGTTGCCCACCATCTTCATGGCACCGAAGCTGATTCCGGCAGCGAGCAGCGATCCCAGCACCGGCACGTACTTAGCGACCGATGCGGTCGCTACGCGAACTCCTACACGTTGGAGTAGCCGCACGACGAGCTTCTTCGTCACCATTCGGCCTATGACGTTGTTGCCCATGCCAGATGCGACGACGAGCACCTTCTGCGCAAGGTGAGGCTCGAGCTTCGCCACTTGATTGTGATCAAGACCGAACCGCTCGCTGATCTTCGGGAGCAGCGTGGTCAGCAGCCCGACGTCGGCGACGACGTCCGCGCCCGGCACCGGGACCACGGCGATCCCAGCCGACATCAGGGAGCGGCGCGTGACGAGGCTGCGACATTCGGCTCGAATACGGTCGAGCTCGGTGATGGTCGAAATCATGCGTCGGTCTCCTGTCAGGCGGAAAGACGATCCATCTTCATGGTAAGGTTGACGATCACGCCGCTGGCGGACCAGTCGCACCGGTATGCACCGCCCAGTCTGGAAGCGATCCTGGTAACCAGCTTGTTTCCGTATCCGGCCTGCGCCGGTGTCTCGACGGACGGTCCGCCTCGCTCGATCCAGACGAGAGCAACGTCGTCGTCGTGGACCGAGCAGGTGACGTCGAGCGTGCCGGTCGCGACCGACAGCGCACCGTACTTCACCGAGTTGGTCGCGAGCTCGTGCAGAATGAGCGCGAGGTTTGTCGCCGCATCCTCCCCAACGGCGATCCTGGGCACTGAGACCCGTACGCGACCCGTGAAGGCGCCCATGTCGTCATAGGGAGCGAGCAGGATGGTGATCAGATCGCCGATGAGGGCCGCGTCTCGGGGATCAGCCGTTGATGGCCGCACGAGGTCGTGCGCCCGGCCGAGAGCGGCCAGCCGACCCGTCAGTTCGTGCGCCATCTCGGCCGCGCTGGTCGCTGATCTCGAGGTGATCGTCGTCAGGCTCGACGCGATCGCCAGCAGGTTCTTTACCCGGTGGCTCATCTCACCCGCCAGCAACTCGTGCGCCTCCTCGGCATGCTTTCGACCCGTCACGTCGAGGAAGATGCCGAACATGACGTCGCCGACGATGCCCTCGTCGCTGCCGCGACCCCGGGCGGAAATCCACTTCACGTCGTCGCCGCTCAGTATCCGGAAGTCGATCTCGTAGGCGCCGGTCACCGCTCGCGTCGCCGCAAAGGCTGCGCGCACCCGATCCCGGTCGGATGGATGGATCTTCATCGACAAATCTTCGAACGTGATCTCGCCTTGGGCGCCGACGCTCCAAAGGTCGAAACCTCGCGCATCCATGGTAATGCGGTCGGTCTCGACATCCCACGACCACAGTGCAACGCCCGCAGCCTCGATGGCATGACGCAGGTCTGTGAGACCCCAGCTTGGGGTCAAAGCGGATTGTTCATTGGTCATGCGTCGCCCCTCGCGTCCCGACGGCCCCAAATGCCGCCTGCTATCAGCAGCCTATCCGTCCATTGCACGGATTGGCTCGCGGACGCGGATGTTTCTACAGATGGTCGATGCCCTATCGGACGTCTAAAGACCCGCTTCGCCTTCGGGCTCGCACCACGCGGTCGGCGTTGCGCCGAGCACGGTCATCGAACTCTGCACGAGCGCACCGCCGGTGTACCAGATGCCGTCGGGACCAAGGAAGCCGACGATAGCCTCTTCCCCTTCGACGGTACGAACGAGAACCGGCCGTCCGACTGGCGGCCCTACCTGATCGATCCTGTTCCAAGCCATGCGACCTCCTGCAGTTTCTACCGCGAGGATCACGACGACCTTCACACGTGCTGACATAGCAGGAATGAGGCGGCCGGACTAAAGGTTCCATATCGGTTGCGACGACACCGTCGAAGAAGATGCTGCGCCGGATTTCGCTGTCAGGTCCCGGCAGTCTAAAGCGCTTCGGAGTCCATCGGCTTGGGCGCATCGATGACTGCGCGAATATCTGCCACAAGGCGCTTTAGATCGTAAGGCTTGCTAACGAAACGTCCGCCATCCGGTATTTCGCTGTCTGGGATGACGGTGTGGCCAGAAGTGACGACGAGCCTGATGTCCGGCCATTGCGAGTGCACGAAGGTCGCGAGTTCGAGGCCGTCCATGCGTCCCGGCATTCTGATGTCGGTGAACACGAGTTGCACATGTTCCGCCCGCTTAAGGATTTCGATCGCCTCGTCGGCGTTCGCCGCTTCGAGAACCCGGAATCCGGCATCTCCGAGGATGTCGGCGCTGACCATGCGGATGAGTGCCTCGTCCTCGACAACCAGGATGGTGGTCCGCTCTGATGTCTCCAAGGCTCGTTCCTCGACGGGGTTGAGGTCTGAACCTGTCGGACGATTGGCTTGTTCCAAGTGTGACGGGATCGAAATGCGGAGGGCATAGCGATCCCGTCCAGCGCGATCTACCGTGATGTCGTCTTCTGATCTGGCTTCAAGTGATCTTCGTTGCCCTCGTTAGCGCTGCTACCCTCGTCCTCTCCAGTGTCTCCCGCACCCTTCGGCTCGGCATGACGGTGAGCCTCGTCGAGTTCGTGGCCGGACTGATCGTCTTTCTGCTTCTGCTCACTTGTCATGTCGTTATCTCCGCTCTCAGTTATTTTGCCGATCTAGAATGGAAACGTCCGCCGACCACGATCGAGCCACGCATCGCTTTTGGGCGATCAGGCATTTCGCACGTTTGGTCTGGTGGGAGCCGCGTATCGCACCGATCGCACCCGCTTCTTCAAGGAGCACGCCATGCCTGACGACGTCAAGACGCCCGCCACGCCCGCAGACGAGCCCGTCGCCAACAAGCGGCCATCGCCACCAGCGAACGAGACGGGGTTCGAGAGGGTTGAGCGACGGAAGCCCATGGAGCAGGATGAGGAGGGCAACGACACCGGGGCCGGGTCCGAAACCCACACCGGCATAACGGGTCACAAGGGTCGATAATCGTTGCAGCGCCTCGGCACCCTTCTGGAACTGCTGCTATCCGGGTGCGTCAGCGTCCAACGGCCTGTTGCCTCCGCTGCGCCGGCGTTCGTGCCCGAGCAGTTCTTCCTCGGCAGAACCGAGGGCTTAGGCACTATAACGGTCGTGCTATCCGCCAAGCGCTCGATCGCCGTTCACGGCGTCGGCCGGATGGATAGAGACGACACGATCGTCCTTGACCAGATGGTGGATCGGACCGGCAAGCCGCCGAAGAAGCGGGAATGGCGGCTTCGAAACGAGCGGTCGGGTCACTATGAGGGCACACTGTCCGACGCCGTCACCCCGGTATCCGGCGACGTCGCAGGAAACTGTTTCCATGTCAGGTACGGCATGAAGTCCGGCATCGCGGTGGAGCAGTTCCTCTACCTTGAGCCGGACGGACGCACTGTCCTCAACCGTATGACCTTCCGAAAGTTGGGTTTTGTCGTCGGTAGGCTCGAGGAGACGATACGGCGGATCGACTGACATGCGCGGCCGTAGGTCGATCTGGCGAAGCGCAACAAGCTGAACCCCGACCTGTTCTGGCTGAAGGAAGCCAGCGCCACCGACTTGGACACCCTGCCACCGCCCGCTGAGATTATTGCTCAGATCGTCGGCAGCCCTGGAAACCGCGCTCGAGAAGTTCCGGCTGGTTGCGGCGAAGCTGGCATAAGCGTCAGCGAAACGCCGCTGCTAGAAAATATTTGCACGGTGCCGCTGGACGGTCCTTGCCCTTAGCCAATATCCAGACCAGGCTCCTTCTCATGGCTGCTATATCAGTAGCGGCCATGGAGCGACGACCGACAGCGAAATCCCGCTAGCAGGCCCTCGGCCGCGTCGTTCCTGGCCGAGGGTCGGCTAGCGGCTACGTGCGGATACGCTCAGTGGCTCAAATAAAGGATCCTGCGGCACGTGCGTCAGCGCGCCCTGCCGTAGCGCCGGTCGAATCGGGTGATACCCAGATCGACCTTCCGCTGTTCCCTGAAAACGAGGGAATATTCGTTCCGGGTCCCGGATCGGAGAAGAAGCGCTGCGCGCCTGTCAAAGGAGGCGTGGGGAAGGGCCCTGAGAACATCAGTTCTCGGGAGGAAAAATCCATGCGCCATGCGCGCATCAACAGTCCTATCAGCGTCGTTACGATCAAGCGCGTCGTTGCAGCAGCCAAGAAGGCCGGCATGGTCATCGGCGAGCTCGAGGTTCGCGCCGACGGAACGATTCGGATTGTGGCACCCGCTTCGGCCGAGCGCCAGTCGGCCGACGTCTTCGCCGAATGGGCTAGCCGCCTGTGATCGAGGGCGTTCATTTCGTGCGCAAGAGGCTCTCGGGTGGCAGCATCCGATGGTATGTTTATGCTTGGCGTGGTGGCCCGCGGATCATGTCGGCCGACGGTCGGAAGAAACCCAAACTCTCAGAAGCGGCCCTCACCTTGCTTTCGGAGGCCAAGGCGAAGCGGGCCAGCGCGCCTCCCCGCCATGCGGGCACACTCGGCGCCTTGGTCAACCAATGGCGCATCAGCCCAGAATGGGCACTCCTAAAACCCAATACGCGCGACACTTGGGGCTACATGCTCAACGCGATCGATAGGAAGTGGAGCAAGGTTCCCTTGGCGGTCTTCGACGATACCCGGATGATCCAGAAGGTTGTCGGGTGGCGAGACAGCCGCAAGAATACCCCCCGGGCCGCGGACAACCGGATCACCGTTCTTCGCGCGCTTCTCAAATATGGTATCCAACTGGGACTGCTGCGCATCAACGTCGCGGCCGGTGTCGGAAAGCTCTACAAAAGCGGGCAGCGAGCGGAGATCATCTGGACCGAAGAGGATCTTGAGGCGGTTCGCAACGCCGCGGAGCCCGAGGACTGGCCGGTCTTGGATGCCATCGACTTTGCAGGCGTTACAGGGCTGAGACGCGAGGACCTTGCCAGGGTAACTTGGAAGAAGGTCCAAACTTTTGCGATCGTCACCAAGGCTAGAAAGGAGAGCGGTGGCGAGCGGCAGATCGCGACGATACCTCGGATCCCCCAGCTTGATGCCATATTAGAAAAGCTGGCGGATCGCGCGCGCGCACCTGGCGTCCAAACGCTGTTAGTAACTGCTAAAGGCGTTCCCTGGCATCTCGCCACCCTCACGCGAGAGGTGAGCAAAATCGCGGCGAAAGCAGGGCTCATCCATATCCTCGACGAAGACACGGGCGAGGCGAAAAATAAGCACCTTCATGACATTCGCGGAACCTTCGTGACCCGTCTGATGACGACTACCGATCTGACCGACGAGGATATCGCCGACATCATGGGTTGGTCGTCCAGGCGCGTTGCACGGATTCGCAAAATCTACGTTAGCGATCATGTCCGGACTGTCGCGCTAGGGCAGCGCATCGCACGCGGCTTCTGATTGGTCATAATGCATCTTTGGCCTTCGAAACCGCCGAAGATCAGCGTTGACGGCGATGCTCCCGCCGTGGCATTTCGCGATCGGCTCAGACGCGGTCTGTAAACCGGATTTGTAAACCGGTGGTTCGCTGAGGGCTAAAGCGGCGCTAAGTAGTTGATTCGCGGGTATAGCTCAATGGTAGAGCACTAGCCTTCCAAGCTTGTGACGAGGGTTCGATTCCCTCTATCCGCTCCAGCACATGGGCGCAGCGTCGCCTCAGCGATCGGCCCGCAGCAGCCCCATCACCACCAGATCGATCCACGCGCCATCGATATAGACCGCTTGGCGAAGCCGTCCTTCCGGCTCGAACCCGAGCGCGCGATAAAGCGCGATCGCGCCGTCGTTGTCCGCGAACACGGTGAGCCAGAGGCGCGAAAGGTTGAGCTGGCGCCAGCAATAGTCGATCGTCAGCGCCAGCGCTTCGCGGCCATAGCCGAGGCGGCGGTTGGCTGGTTGGCCGATGCGGATCGCAAGCTCGGCGGAGCGATGGGCGGGCTCGATCCGGGATATCTGGATGTAGCCGACGATTTCGGGGCCAGTCTTTGCCCGGATCGCGAAAAAGACCCGCGACGGGTCGTTCGCCGCGTTCAGCCAGAAGGCTTCTTCCCGGTGCCAATTCGCCGGCCGATAGGTGCCGTTGCAGCGCGCTGCCTCGGCATCGTCCGACCAGGCGAACAGGGCAGGGACGTCGACCGGCAGGATCGGACCGATTGCGACCGATGGTCCTAGGATCATTTGCTTGGTTTCCGCACACAGGTGGTGCCGGCTTCTGCCCGTCATGCCGCTGTATCGGCGATGAACAATGTGCGCGACATCGCCCTATGCGCGCCGCGGTCGGTCGGCCGACGCAGGGGCCGAGCACAACCGCCGCCGTGCGGCATGGACGAATGGCGCGTGCATCACTATATCGATCGGTATGGAAAGTGCCCTAGCCTGTCCTGCCCCGCGTGGCAGACCGCGTGAGTTCGACGTCGATGCAGCGCTGGCGTCGGCATTGCGCGTATTTTGGCTGCGCGGCTATGAGGGCGCGTCGCTCACCGAACTGACCGAGGCGATGGGGGTAACCCGGCCCAGCCTCTATGCCTGTTTCGGCAATAAGGAAGCGTTGTTCCGCAAAGCGCTTGACCTGTATGAGCGCGAAAAGCTCGCCTATATCGAGACCGCGCTGGAGGCGGACACGGTGCGCGGCGTCGCCGAGCGGCTGCTCCGCGGCGCGCTCAAGCAGCAGAGCAGCAGCTGCGACCCGAAGGGGTGTCTGGGCGTCACGTCCAGCCTTGCCTGCGGTCCGGAAGCCGAGTCGATCAAGGCCGAAGTGATCGCGCGTCGTGCGCCCGCACATGCGGCGCTGATCGCCCGATTCGAGCGGGGCAAGGCCGAGGGTGACCTTCCCGCGACGATCGAGCCCCACGCGCTTGCCAGCTATCTCTACGCGATCATGCAGGGGCTCTCGGTGCAGGCCAGCACGGGCGCCAGCTGCGCCGAATTGGGCAGCCTCGTCGAGACGACGCTGGCGATCTGGCCCGGCCGCTGAATTAATCTACCGACCGGTATGAATATCGGTTGACCAATCCCGGATCGCTCCTTTATATACTGCCCGGTAGGGAATAGGGCGGCGTCGTGATGGCGCCCAGGATTGGGAGCCGGACATGGCTTATCTCGATGTACGCGAAGTGGCCGAAGCGGCGTCCTATGCGACGGTGGCGGTCGAACCGGTCGGCTTCACCCGCCGCGAGTGGCAGGTGATCGTACTGGCCCAGCGCGATGGCCTGTCGAGTCTGCGCGAGCCCGATCGGATGGCGCGGCTGATGGCGCGGCTGTTCGGGGCCGGTGCCAACCCGCGGCTTGCCGATCCCCGTCTCGAGGCGTTGCGCCGTCTCGCGGTCCATGCCTGGCAGGACAGTTTCGCGGTGCCGGTGTCGGCGATCAAGGCGGTGAAGGCGCAGGGCTTCACCGGCGATCAGGTCGAATTGCTTCTCGCCAGCGTTGCCAATGGCCGCCCGGCTTCGACGCGCCGGCTGGCGCTCGCTTAACGAAGTGCGGCAGCGCGGGCGAGGGCGCGGCGCGCGAGCTCGGCCATCGCGTTGAGCTGCGCGGGGCTCGGCGGCTCGCCGCGGGCCCTGTCGAGCACGCAGAGCGCGCCCAGCGGCTGGCCATCGTCCGCGATGAGCGGCATGCCCATATAGAAGCGGATGTGCGGACCGGCGAGCACCAGCGGATTGCCGGCGAAACGACCGTCGTTGGTGGCGTCGGCGATACACATCGCGCCGCTGGCGTCGACCATCGCGTGCGCGCAGAAGGATGCGGCGCGCGCGGTCTCGCTGGCGCCAATCCCCTGCTCGACGGGAAACCATTGGCGGTCGTGGTCGACGATCGAGATCGCCGCCATCGGCATGCCGAATAGCTCGGCGGCTTCGCGCACGATCGCCGCAAGCGCGGGGTCGCCGGCCGCGCCCATAAATCCCGATGTATCGACCGCGCGTTGGCGCGCCAGCTCGTCGGCGGGACGCCGGGCCGGAGAATAATAGTCGGTCATGCTGCCTGTTCCGCCAGAAAGCTTGAGACCGCCCGGCGGGGCCGCATGCGCGAGACCTGCTGCAGATCGTCGCGCGCGATCCGGATCGAATCCTTCCCCGCGCGTTTGACTTCGTACATCAGGCCATCCGCGGCATCGATCAGCATATCGACATGCGCGACGCGCGTACCCTCGACGATCAGTGCCCCGACGCTGCAGGTGACCCCCTGGCCGTCGGCGCGGAGAATGTCGGACAGCCGCGCATGCAGCCGCTCGGCTGCGACGTCGCCTTGCGCGCAATCGGCAACGGTAAGCAACGCCATGAACTCGTCACCCCCCACGCGCGCGAACAGATCGCTGCCGCGGATCGCCTCACCCGCCGCATCGGCGAAGCGGCACAGCAGTGCATCGCCCGCGGCATGGCCCATATTGTCGTTGATCGCCTTGAAACCGTCGAGATCGACATAGGCGACGACCAGCGCTTCGTCGCGCTGCCGTGCGAGCGTGACCAGCGTCTGCATACGGTTGGCAAAGGTCGCCTTGTTGAGCGCGCCGGTCAGCCCGTCGGTCGAAGCCCGCCAGCGTGCCTGGTCGAGCGCGCAGCGCAGCCCGCCCGCCAGCGCGACCAGCATCCCGGTCGACAGCAGCCGGCCGCAGGTGTTCCAGATCATCGCGACGTCGGAGATGCCAAGTCCGCGCATCGGGAACGCCGAGTGGAAGCCGTTGATCCATCCGGCGAGAAGCACCGAGCCGAAGCCGAAGATCATGCCGATGCGCTCGCCAAGACACCAAGCGGCGAAACAGGCGATCATCAGATAGGCGGTCCCCAAGCTGATCTCGAGCCCGGTCAGATAGTCCGCGGCGGCGACCGCGGTCAGCGACCCGACCGTCAGTAGCCAGGCGAGGCCGCGTGGAAGCCGCGTTGCGGCGTCGGCAAGCGTCGCCAGCAGGGTCGACAATCGTGATGCTGCAGGGGGCCTCGACGGCAAGCGCGTTCTCCAATGACAGAAGTGCGCTATCGATTAGGCGTTAACGCCGCGTTTAGATTGCACGCATGTTCCACGCGATGCGCCCGATGTCGAACAAGGTCGCAGAATTGGCCGCTTTGCCGGTGTGCGATCTACGCCGTGCCGGCGATTTTTGAGAGGGCACGCCGCTCAGCGTCGTGCAGAGGACATATAAGCGCCGAATGCCGATGTTCACGAGAGGCCGGCTGGCGATGTCTTAAATCCGTGTGTACCGGTCAATGCCGATACCGCCCGACCAGACACCAGGTGCCAGCGCCGCCTCGCAAACCGCGGCGAAGCTGGTACCCGGGTCGCGGTCGCCTTGCCCGTCGCTGCCTTCGTGAAGAAGGAGCGAACGAACCCGGCGAAACGATCAGCCGTTGAGCTTGTCCTTCACCGCCTTGGCGGGCGCAAAGCCGAGCTTCTTCGATGCTGCGATGGTCATCGCGGCGCCGGTCGCAGGGTTGCGGCCTTCACGGGCGGGGCTGTCCTTGACCTTGAACTTGCCGAAGCCGCTGATCGACACTTCGGTGCCGCTGGCAGCGGCATCGGTGATCGCGGCGAACACGGCGTCGACGACCTTGCGGGCATCGGCTTTGGACAGGTCGTGGCCGGCAGCGATCTGCTCGGCGAGCTCGGAATTGTTCATGGAAATCTTCTCCTCCTTGACGGAAGCAGTGCCATAGCCCCTCAAATTGGCGAACGTCCAGCGTTTGCGCGCCTTTTTGCGGGGTTCAGGGCAGCAGGATGGTCGAACCGGTGGTTTCGCGGGCCTCCATCGCGCGTTGCGCCTCTGCCGCTTGGCGAAGCGGAAAACGCCGTCCGATCCGTATGTTGACGGCGCCTGCTGCAATCCGATCGAAAAGACTGGCGGCAAGTTGACGACGTTCGGCGGGTGTCCGGGTGTAATCTGCCATCGTCGGCCGCGTAACGAAGATCGATCCGGCGCGCATCAAGGCCAGCATCTCGACCGGCGGTACGGCGCCGCTCGCATTGCCGTAGCTCGCGATCAGGCCGCGCCGCGCCACCGATCCGAGCGATGCCGCCCAGCTCGCCTTGCCGACGCCGTCGAACACGGTGGCGACACCGGCGCCGTCGGTCAGCCGCCGGACCTCGTCGGCGAGCTGGTCCATCGGGCAGGACAGCGCATGCGCCGCACCCAGCGTCCCGGCATGCGCGGCCTTGTCCGCGGATCCGGCGTGCGCGATCACGGTCGCCCCCATCGCCGACAGCCATTGCACGAGGATCGAGCCGACGCCGCCCGCCGCGGCATGGACGAGCACGGCCTGACCCGCCTCGACCTTCGCGCATGGCCCGATCAGATAGGCGGCGGTGCCACCTTTCAGCATCGCGCCTGCGGCGGCCTCGTCCGAAATGGCATCGGGCAATGGCACCAGCAGGGCGGCGTCGAGCGTGCGCACCGTGGCATAGGCGCCGGGCGGGCCGCCCGCATAGGCGACGCGATCACCGACCGCGATGCCCTCCACGCCGTCGCCGATCGCCTCGACGATACCCGCCGCCTCGCTGCCCATCCCGGAGGGAAGCTCGATCGGATACAGGCCGGAACGCTGATAGGTGTCGATGAAGTTGAGCCCGACGGCGGTCTGGCGCACGCGCGCCTCGCCGATGCCTGGCTCGGTCGGCGTGATGGTCTCGTGCTCGATGGTCTCCGGGCCACCGGTGCGGCGGATGAGCATGCGGTAATCGGCCATGACAGGTCTCCGGAGAAGAATCAGGCGGGGATGGGAGCGCTCGAGACGATCGTGATCGCGTCGGGCTTGCCACCGAAGTCGAGCCGCTCGCCGGCGTAGCCGCCGATCAGCAGGCGCGCGAGCGGCGCCGAGAAGGCGATGCGACCGGCGGCGGGCTCGGCCTCGTCGTCGCCGACGATGTCGATCGTCCGCGTCTCGCCGTGAAGCGTGAACACCACGCGCGACCCGAAGGCGACTTCGCCGGCAGCCGGCGGCGGCGTCGGCTGCGCGGTCGCGAGGCGGGTGCGCCAATAGCGCAGCGTGCGCAGATGCTCGGCCCGCGGCGCCTCGGCCATCGTGTCGGTCGCGGCGGCCTCCAGTTCGGCGACCTTCGCCGCGATCGCGGCGAGCCCGCGCGTGGTCACCAGATTGGGGCCGGCGGGAATCGGCAGCTCGAATTTGGGCTCTTTATGCTCTTCGTCGCTGTCGCGACGGAACGCTACGCTCACGTCATTCTCCTATCGGTGCGGACGCAACCGGGCAGCGTCGCGATCGTTCCGCCCGCCTTCCAGCATCGATCCGAACCGCTGCGAAGCGAGCAACGAGAGGGTCGCGCGATCCTTGCTCCTGCGGCTATCATGGCATCCTTCTCCGCCTGTCGCGTCGTGGAGCATAACCCGCTAGAGGCGTTGGCGGAACAGCCGGGAGTGGCGGGTGAGCAAGGCCGACAAGCATTTTCGTGCGATCCATGCGCATGGATTGGTCCGCGTCGCCGCCGCGACCCCGATCGCCACTGTCGGCGACCCCGCGGCCAATGCGCAGGCGACGCTGGCGCTCGCGCAGGCGGCACATGACGCGCATGTCGATCTCGTCGTCTATCCCGAGCTCAACCTGTCCTCCTATGCGGTCGACGACCTGCATCTGCAGGACGGGTTTCGCGACGCGGTCGACGCCGCGCTGGCGACCGTCATCGCGGGCAGCGCGAAGCTGAGCCCGGTGCTGGTGATCGGCGTGCCGCTGCCGCGCAACGGACGGCTCTATAATACGGCGGTGGTCATCTCGCGCGGCAAGGTCTTGGGGGTGGTGCCGAAGAGTTTCCTGCCCAATTACCGCGAATATTATGAGAAGCGCTGGTTCGCGCCAGGGGTCGGGCTGACCGGGCTGACGATCGACGTCGCGGGCGAAACCGTCCCGTTCGGCACCGACCTGCTGTTCGCGGCCGACGACCTGCCCGACCTCCTCTTCGCCGCCGAGATCTGCGAGGATTATTGGGCGCCGACCCCGCCCTCGACAACCGCCGCGCTCGCCGGCGCGCTGATCCTGTGCAACCTGTCGGCGTCGAACATCGTCGTCGGCAAGGCGCGCGAGCGGGCGGCGCTCGCCGCGGCGCAGTCGGCGCGAACCTGTTCGGCCTATGTCTTCGCCGCCGCTGGCCCGGGCGAGAGCACCACCGATCTCGCCTGGGATGGGCAGGCGTTCGTCCACGAGCTTGGCCAGGAGATCGCGACCTCGCAGCGTTTCTCGGACAGCGCCGAACTCACCATCGCCGACATCGACGTCGGCCGGCTTCGTGCGGAGCGGATGCGCTTCGGCACGTTCAACGACGCGGCGGCCGCCGCCGGCCATCCCGAGACCCGCTACCGCCGCATCGGTTTTTCGCACGCACCGTCGTTCGCGGACATCGGCCTGCGTCGTTCGGTCGCGCGCTTCCCCTTCGTGCCCGACGATCGGCTGCGGCTCGACGAGGATTGCTACGAGGCGTTCAACATCCAGGTCGAGGGGCTCCAGCGCCGCGTCGCCAATGCCGGCGCCAAGCGGCTGGTCGTCGGCGTCTCGGGCGGGCTCGATTCGACGCATGCACTGATCGTCGCCGCCAAGGCGTTCGACCGGCTCGGCCGGCCGCGCTCCGAGATCCTCGGCTTCACCATGCCGGGCTTCGCGACCGGGGCGGACACCAAGGCCAATGCCTGGGCGCTGATGACGGCGCTCGGCGTCAGCGCCGCCGAGATCGACATCCGCCCGGCGGCAACGCGGATACTCGAGGATATCGGCCACCCGTTCGCGGACGGTAAACCCGCCTATGACGTCACCTTCGAGAATGTGCAGGCCGGACTGCGCACCGATTATCTGTTCCGGCTCGCCAACCAGCGCGAGGGGCTGGTGCTCGGCACCGGCGACCTGTCCGAACTGGCGCTGGGCTGGTGCACCTACGGCGTCGGCGACCAGATGAGCCATTATGCGGTCAATGCCGGCGTCCCCAAGACGCTGATTCAGTTCCTGATCCGCTGGTGCATCCGCGATGGCCAATATGATGCCGAGACGGACGCGGTGCTGACCCGCATCCTCGCCACCGAAATCTCGCCCGAGCTGGTGCCGGCGGGTGCGGACGGCGCGATCCAGTCGACCGAGGCGAAGATCGGGCCCTATGCGCTCAACGACTTCTTCCTCCACCATATCGTGCGCTGGGGTATGGACCCCGCCAAGATCGCCTTTCTGGCAACCCACGCCTGGGGCGATGCCGGGGCAGGGGCGTGGCCGCTCGGCGTGCCGGAGGCGCAGCGCGTCGCCTACGATCTGCCGATGATCCGCCACTGGCTCGCGCTGTTCCTGAAGCGCTTCTTCCAGACTAGCCAGTTCAAGCGCTCGGCGATCCCCAATGGTCCGAAGGTCTCGACCGCGGGTGCCTTGTCGCCGCGTGGCGACTGGCGCGCCCCTTCCGACGGCACCGCGGCGCCGTGGCTGGCGGGATTGGACGCAATCCCCGGCTCCTAGGTACCAAGCCCGTCATTCCCGCAAAGGCGCGAATCCATCAACGCGGCGCTCGATGGTCAGGCGCCGCGTCAATGGATCCCGGACCAGGTCCGGGATGACGAAGAAGACGCGCCCTACTTCTTCTTGAGCGCGGTCGGCTTGTGCGCGGCCTTCTTGCCCTCGTCCGTCTCGACGATGAACTGCGGATCGTCCTTGGTCGCGGCCACGGTGTGGCCCTTGATGTGCGTCTTGGCGGTCACCTTCTTGACGACCTTGCCCTCGGCGGTGCCGCCATGCGATTGCCACGTCACCTTGTCGCCGGTCTTCACGTCCGCCATCGCGTGTCTCCTTCGGGGACAGGAACGGGCGGCGCGGCGACGGCGTTCCCAAGCCAAGGAGCGCTGCCATGCACCAGACCGACGACTATCTGATCTTCGGCCCTGACGACGTCGACCTGTCGCGCTCGCCGCTGCGCGGCTCCATCGCCGAGCCGACCTTCGTGCTCGGCGCGTTCAACCCCGCGCTGACCCGGCTGCCGAGCGGCAATCTGTTGCTGCTCGTCCGCGTCGCCGAGGGCTTGGCAACGCCCGTGCGCGACGGCCTCGTCCGCGCGGTGCGCTGGACGCCTACCGGCTACGTCCTCGATCCGCACCGCGTCGAGGCGAGCGACCGGACCGACCCGCGCTTCTTCGTCGTGCGCGGCGGCGGCTATCCGCAAATGGGGCTAACCTCGCTGTCCTGGCTGCTCCCGGTCGAGCTCACTCCCGACGGCCGCGCGGTCGTCGCGGTCCATTACGATCGCGCGATCGCGCCCAGCGCCTCCTATCAGGCATACGGCCTCGAGGACCCGCGGATCAGCCTGATCGACGGCCGCTATCACATGACCGTCTGCTGCTGCTCGGCCGAGCGTCACGGCACCGCGCTCTACACCTCGGACGACGGCTTCGATTGGACGCTGCACGGCCTCGTGCTCGATCACCAGAACAAGGACATGCTGCTGTTCGAGGGTCTGGTCGGCGGCAAATATTGGGCGCTGACCCGGCCGCTCGGAGAACTCTATTTCGCCTATCCCGAGATGGATGATTATGCCGGCGGCCCGGTGATCCAGCTCGCCTCCTCGCCCGACGCTCTGCACTGGAAGCCATGCGATACACCGGGTCTGCGCGCGCGACGCGGCTCGAGCTCGGCGTTGAAGGTCGGCGGCGGTACCCCGCCGATCCTCACCGAGGCGGGCTGGCTGATGCTCTATCACGGCGTCGAGCCGCGCGAGAAGGTTGGCTGCTATCGTACCTTCTGGGCGCTGCTCGATCGCGACGATCCGTCCAACCTGCTGCGCATCGAGGATGCGACGCCGCTGATCGAGGCCGATCCCGCGCTCACCGACCCGATCGGGCATCGCCTGTATCTGCCGACTCCGGTCGTGTTCACCACCGGCATCGTCGACGCCGGCGACACCTATGTCGTCGCCAGCGGCGAGGCGGATCTCGCCTGCCGTATCACGCATATCGCCAAGACGCGCTTCGCCTGATCACTGTCCCGAGGAGGGACGCGGGCGTGCGATTACCCGCGACGGAAAAGTAAACGCGCGGTTAAGATGCGCGTATGAATAGCGCATCGCACGCCCTGTCGCCGGCCCCGTCGACGGCACCGCTCCACCCGGCGATCATCCGCCGTCGTCGTCCGCGTCCGCTGCTGCTGGCGCCGCCGTCGGCGCATGGTGCGGCGTCCCTCGCATCGGTGACCGAGCCCGCCAGCTGGCCGAGCGACCTGCGCTTCTTCGTCGGCTGCTACGTCGCCGGGCTCGTCTTCTTCCTGATCATGCTGAGCTGAGCGCCGGGCGGCAGGCCCGGTGCAGCCGCCACGCGATCCCGGCGGCGGCGGCACTGCCCAGCGCGGTCGCGATCAGCGTGTCGGCGACCGGTACGCCGGCATGAACAAGCCCCACGAAGAGCATCGCGCCCAACACCATCGCGCCCGAATTGACGATGTTGTTCGCCGCCATCGTCCGCGCCGTGTGGAGCTTGTCGACCGCGGTGGTGAGGAACGCGTAGAGCGGCACCACGAACATTCCGCCAAACACCGCGACGCCGAACAGGTCGGCCAGAATGTGGCGGGCGTTGTGAAGCTCGAGGAAATCGCGCCAACCGACGACCGCGTCGGGCGCGTCCCAATGTTCGACGACATGGTGCAGATCGAGCAGGAACAATCCCATGATGAGCGCCGCGGCGGGCGCGTAGCGCGCCGAGACGGTGCCGCCGAGCAGGCGGTTGATCGCGATCGAGCCGATGCCTACGCCGACCGAGAACACCGCCAGGAACAGCGTCGCGACATGCTGGTCGGCCTGCAGCACGTTCTTGACGAGCGGAACGAACAGCGTGCCGAGGATCGCCGCCTGCATCCAGAAGCAGCTGATCGCGAGGATCGCGAGGAACAGCCGCGGCACATGCATGGTCTCGGATACCAGCCGGATCGACGAGCGTATGACGTGGAAGTCGATGCTGTGATCCTCGATCACCGGCGGGGCGGGGGGCACCTGCTGGCCGGCGATCCGACCGACGAGCGCGACCGCGAGCACGGTCGCCGCCGCCGCGTTCGCGGGGATGATCCCGCCGACGATGATGCCGAGC
The DNA here is from genome assembly GCF_937859915.1 of uncultured Sphingomonas sp. Classification (GTDB taxonomy): domain Bacteria; phylum Pseudomonadota; class Alphaproteobacteria; order Sphingomonadales; family Sphingomonadaceae; genus Solisphingomonas. The sequence continues at coordinate 20,655 of NZ_CALMAW010000014.1, forward strand.
AGCACGCCGCCATAGGTGCCCGCCTCGACCAGACCGGTGCCGCCAAGCACTTCGTCGCGGTGGAGATGCTGGGGAAGGAGCGCATATTTGATCGGGCCGAAGAAGGTCGAATGCACCCCCATCGCGAACAAAGCGGTGAGCAGGAGCGGAACCGACTGGATGAGCAGTCCGGCTGCGCCGACCGCCATGATGCCGATCTCGCAGGTCTTGACGATACGGATGATCCAGGCCTTGTCGCGGCAATCAGCAAGTTGGCCGGCGAGGGCGGAGAACAGGAAAAAAGGCAGGATAAATAGCGCGTTGACCGCGGCGTTGAACGACGCCTCGAGCTTGTCGTCCGAGAAAATCCGGTAGGTGACAAGCATCACCATCGCGGTCTTGAAGAGATTGTCGTTGAACGCGCCCAGCGTCTGGGTGGTGAACAGCGGCAGGAATCGCCGCCGCGTGAGGAGCTTCAGTGATGCCTGCATAGACGAACGTGACGACCCGATCTGCCCACTCTGGCCGCTTCCATAGCGCAGCCGCGCGGATGCGCCAAATCGCGATCGGTCGTAGCGTGGCCAAAGGACGGGACGGCCTTCGTCGTTCCCCGGCGAAGGCCGGGGCCCCGCCCGTACCATGGGGCGGGCGCTGCACTCGACCAGGCGATGTCGGCCTGGACCCCGGCGTGCGCCGGGGAACGGAGAAGCAATTGGTGCGCCTGCTTCCGTTCCCCAGGTGAGCCGGGGCCCAGGCCCGCACTGCGGGGGGGCGCGGGGCTCGACCGGGCGATGTCGGGCCTGGACCCCGGCGTGCGCCGGGGAACGGAGAAGCAATTGATGCGCCTGCTTGCGTTCCCGGCGAAAGCCGGGCCAGGCCCGTACCGTGGGGTGGGCGCGGCGCTCGACTAGGCGATGTGGGTCTAGGCCCCGGCGTGCGCCGGGGAACGACAAGGCTAAACGTCTCCGATCCGATCGGCTTTGCCCACCGCCGCGATCGGATGTATCGCCGGTATATGCTGTCGCTCCCCAACCTGCTCACGCTGTCGCGGATCTTCGCGGTGCCGATCCTCGTCGCCTTGCTGTGGCATCCCGGCTGGCTGGGCTATGCGCTGGCGTTCCTGATCTACTGCATCGCGGGGATCACCGATTATTTCGACGGTTATCTCGCCCGTGCGCAGGGCACGGTGTCGAAGCTCGGCATCTTCCTCGATCCGATCGCCGACAAGATCATGGTCGCCGCGACCGTCGTCATGCTGGTCTCGACCGAGCAGGTGATCGGCGGGCATCCGGTGATCGCGGGCTGGCATGTCATCGCCGCATTGATCATCCTGCTTCGCGAGATCGCGGTCTCGGGGTTGCGCGAATTCCTAGCACAGCTGTCGGTGTCGATCCCGGTCAGCCGGCTCGCGAAGTGGAAGACGACCTTCCAGATGGTCTCGCTCGGTGCGCTGATCCTCGCCGGCGCGTTGCCCGGCCAGCCATGGGTGCATCTGCTCGGGCTGGGCTGCCTGTGGCTCGCCGCGGTGCTGACGCTGCTGACGGGGTGGGACTATCTGCGCGTCGGCCTGCGGCATATGGATTGAGCATGGCGATCGAGTTGCTGTATTTCGCCTGGGTGCGCGAAGCGATCGGCCGCGATGGCGAGACGGTCTCGCCCCCCGCCGAGGTGCGGACGGTCGCGGCGTTGGTCGATTGGCTCGCCGGGCGGGGCGGGGGCTATGCGCAAGCCTTTGCCGAACCGGCACGGCTGCGCTGCGCGGTCGACCAGGCCTTTGCGCCGCTCGACGCGCCGATCGCCGGCGCCCGCGAGATTGCGCTGTTCCCACCGGTGACGGGCGGATGAGCGCCCGCGTCCTGGTCGAGACCGCCGATTTCGACGTCGGCGCCGAGCTGGCGCGGCTCGAGGCCTTGGGCGGCGGCGGGATTGCCAGCTTCACAGGCGTGGTGCGCGGTGGCGCCGACGAGCATGGCGGGCTCGAATCGCTGCATCTCGAAGCCTATCCCGGCATGACCCGGCGCGCACTCGAGGATATTGCGGCCGATGCCCAGGCGCGCTGGCCGCTGCTCGGGCTGACCCTGATCCACCGCCATGGCACGCTGGGCGTGGGCGACCGCATCGTGCTGGTGGCGACCGCGGCGCGGCATCGCGGTGCGGCGCTTTCGGCCTGCGCCTTCCTGATCGACTGGGCGAAGACGCGGGCCCCGTTCTGGAAGCAGGAACGCTTCGCCGACGGGACGGCCCGCTGGGTCGAGGCGACCGCGGCGGATGCCGACACCGCGGCGGCGTGGGAAGCCAGCGCCGAGCACGGGCGGCCCTGACGCGACGCGCCTGACCTGTTCTCCGGCGCACGCCGGGGCTCAGGCCTCAGCTCGCTATTCTGGCGTTGCGCGAGCGACGGCGTGCGGGCCTGCGCCGGGGAACTGGCAGAACGTCAGGCCGCATTCCTGAGCGCGTCCGCGAGCAGGACGAATTCCTTCGCCCTCGGGCTGCCCTTGCGCCACGCCAGCGCGATCCGCCGTGACGGCTTCTCGGTGTCGAGCGGGCGGGTGATCACGCCGGTGCCGTTGAGGATGCCCGCCGCGATCGCCATTTCGGGGAGCAGCGTCACCCCCAGGCCATTGTCGACCATCTGCACCAGCGTGTGCAGCGAGGTGCCGAGCATCGTCGCCTCGGCACCGAGATCCGGCCGGTTGCACGCCGCCAGCGCATGATCCTTGAGGCAGTGCCCGTCCTCGAGCAGCAGCAGCGAGTGCTCATCGATCGCATCCGACGGGATGCTGAGCGGATAGTCATCCTCGCGCGATTTCTGGAAGGCGAGATACAGCCTGTCGTCGAACAGGTCGGCCGAGTCGACCTCGCCGCACCGATAGGGCAGCGCCAGAAGCACGCAGTCGAGCCGCCCCCGCTGGAGCGAATCGCACGCCGACGCGGTCACCTCCTCGCGCAGATATAGCTTCAGGTCGGGCCAGTCGGCGCGCAGCTTGGGCAGCAAGCGCGGCAGCAGGAACGGCGCGATCGTCGGGATCACCCCCATCCGCAGCTCGCCCGACAGCGGCTTGCCCGCCGTCCGCGCAAGATCCGTGAGATTTTCGGCCTCGGCCATCACGCGCCGCGCCTGCTTGGCGATCAGCTCGCCGACCGGGGTGAATCGCACGACGCGACGCGTCCGCTCGACCAGCGTCAACTCGAGCAGCGATTCGAGCTCGCGAAGACCCGCCGACAGCGTCGACTGCGTCACGAAACATGCCTCGGCCGCGTTGCCGAAATGGCCATGTTCCTGCAGCGCAATCAGATATTGCAGCTGCTTCAGCGTCGGGACGTAGATGCTCATGAAATAAGTTTTTCGATCATAGCGCGTGGAATAATCGATTTGCTCGACGATATGCAATGCTGCAAAGCGGCATTGTGATTTTCGCATCTGCACACAGGAGACCAAATTCATGCTGACCGTTGGCGATAAGTTCCCCGCCCTGACCCTCCCCGTGCAGCAGGGCGTCGCAGCGCTTCCCAATGGCGAGACGATCGACACCGGCGAGACCGGTGGCAAGTGGAAGGTCGTGTTCTTCTGGCCGAAGGATTTCACCTTCATCTGCCCGACCGAGATCATCGGCTATGGCGACCTCAAGAGCGACTTCGAGGATCGCGACGCGGTGCTGATCGGCGCCTCGACCGACACCGACTTCGTCCATTTCGCGTGGCGCAAGTCCGACGAGCGTCTCGAGAAGTGCGACTTCCCGTGGATCGCCGACAATTCGAAGAAGCTCGCATCGGCGCTGGGCATCGTCGCCGAGCCCGAGGGCGTCGCGTTCCGCGCGACCTTCATCGTCGATCCGCACAATGTCATCCAGCATGTCACGGTCAACGGCCTCAACCAGGGCCGCAACCCGGCCGAGGCGCTTCGCGTCCTCGACGCGCTGCAGACCGACGAGCTCTGCCCCTGCAACTGGTCGTCGGGCGAAGAGGTTCTGAAGCCCGCCGCCTGATCGGCGCGCTTCAATCCAGCTAGCGCGGTCGGGCTCCCCCCTCCTTGACCGGCCGCGCTCCACTGGGGCGCGCAGGCTCAGGCTTGCGCGCCCCTTTCCATGAATAGGATATTGCCATGTCGCTCAAGACGCTCGCCGAGGCCCTGCCCGATTACGCCAAGGACATCCGGCTCAACGTCGGTTCGCTGCTCTCCGACCAGACGCTGGGCGACCAGCGCAAATATGGCCTGCTGCTCAGCTGCGCGCATGGCACCGGCTACAAGCCCGTCGTCGCGGCCGCCGAAGCCGAATGCGAAGGCAAGCTGACCCCGGAGGCCGCCAATGCGGCGCGCGCGGCGGCGGCGGTCATGGCGATGAACAACGTCTATTATCGCTTCGTCCATCTCGCCTCGAACCCCGAATATGGCACGCTGCCGGCGAAGCTGCGGATGAACGTGATCGGCAATCCCGGCATCGACAAGGCCGACTTCGAGCTGTTCAGCCTTGCGGTCTCCGCGATGAATGGCTGCGGCATGTGCATCGACAGCCATGAGAAGGTGCTCAAACAGCATGGCGTCGCCTCCGATGCGATCCAGGCTGGCGCCCGCGTCGCCGCGGTGATCAAGGCGCTGGCGACGATCCACGCCACGCTGTGAGGCGATGACATCCTCCCCAAGCATCGCATGGGGAGGGTGACCGCCGGCGAAGCCGGTGGTGGAGGGGCGGCGGCGGCACACCGCCGTCTGCGACGGCGGCCCCTCCACCGCCCTGCGGCGGTCTTCCTCCCCATCGCAGATGGGAAGGTTTGCGGGCGCCCCCTCGCAATTCCCGCACCGATCGCCTAAATAGCGCGCGGTCCAAGGGGAGCTTCGCCATGCCGAGCCGGCTGGTTGCCTATCTCGATTCCATCAAGGCGCGCGATCCCGCGCCGCGCACGCGCTGGGAAGTGCTCCTCTATCCAGGCGTTTGGGCGCTCGGCTACCACCGCATCGCGCACGCGCTGTTCGGCGCGCGGCTGTTTTTTCTCGCGCGGCTGGTCAACCATTGGTCGCGGCTGTGGACCGCGATCGACATTCATCCGGGCGCCACGATCGGCCGCAACTTCTTCATCGACCACGGCTTCAGCGTGATCGGCGAGACGTCGGTGATCGGCGACGATGTGACGATCTATCAGAATGTCACGCTGGGCGGCACCAACCCCGTCAACGGCAGGCCAGGCAAACGCCACCCCACCATCCTCGACGGCGCGGTGATCGGATCGGGCGCGCAGGTGCTCGGGCCGATCACCGTCGGCGAAGGCTCGCGCATCGGTGCCAATGCGGTCGTCACGCGCGACGTGCCGGCGGGCGCCACGATGGTCGGCATCCCGGCCAAGTCGACGCTGGTCGATGCGACCGAGACGCAGCGCTTCACCCCTTATGGTACGATCTGCAGCGAGCAGCATGATCCCGCAACGCAAAAGCTCGAATTGCTGCGCTGCGAACTCGAGCAGTTGCGCAAGCGGGTCGACGAAGTGATCGGCGAGCGCGATGACGCGCGCGCGATGCTGGCGCGGCGCGATCCCGATCGGGAGAGTGCGTGAGCGCAGTCGTCACGCCGTTTCCGGGCGGCCCGTCGCGGGCGACCCAGGTCGGCTTCGAGCGCGCCGAGCTGGCGCGCATTCTCGATCTCTATGGGCGAATGGTCGCGGCGGGGCATTGGAAGGATTATGCGATCGATCTCGGTCGCGACGCGGCGATCTTCTCCGCCTTCCGCCGCACCGCCGAGCGTCCCGAATTCCGCATCGAGAAGCGGCCCGCGCTCCGCCAGCGCCAGGGCATGTGGGCGCTGGTCGGCGAACATGGTGCCGTGCTCAAGCGCGGCGCCGATCTCGGGCCCGTGCTGGCGCCGGTCGAGCGAAAGCTGCTCAAGCTCGTCGAGGACTGAGGGATCGACGGTGCAGGCTGAGGCCCAGGCCCGTTGTTGGTGGCAGGCGTCGCGGTCGATCAGCAGGGTGAGGCCTGGACCCCGGCGTGTGCCGGGGAGCGGGCGTCAGGCCGATCGCGCCACGACCACCGACGCCGCGGGCAGGCGCACCCGCACCCCCTCGGGCAGCATCGCCAGCACCGCCGCGCGCACGCTCGTCCAATAGGCCGACAGCAGCAGCAGCGCCGAGCCCAGTACGAGCGCGGTCAGCGCGACGTTCAGGCTGAGCGCGCCGAATTCGCGGAACAGCGACGACAGCGCGTAGAGCACATAGGCCAGAGCCGAGACCATCAGCGCACGCCGGTCGATCGCCAGCGCGACCAGCCCGAGCAGTACGTACAGCAGTATCACCACACCGGCACCGCCGAGCCCCGCGCCGCCGCCGGGCAGCCCCATCATCGCGAACACCGGGTGGACGATCAACGGCGCCGCCAGCAGGTGCAGCCAGAAGGCGACATCGGCGCGCCGCGTCTCGCGCTGGGGATCGCTCATGTCCCAGCGCATCGCCAGCGCGAACACGCACAGACCGGCGAGGACGGCGGGGAGCGTCAGATGCTCGCGGAACGCCGGCAGCGCGGCGCTCAGCAGGCCGAGCACCACCGACACCAGCGCCGCGGCACCCGCCGCGATCGTGATCGGGACATGAAAGCGGCGCCAGTGGACATAGGCGCCGACCGCGGCGATCAACGCCGCCCCCGCGACGATCAGCGAGAAGGGCGCGACGCCCATCGTGACGCTGCTGCTGGTTCCGACGATCGCGAAGGCGAGCGCCATGGCGGCGGCGAACAATCCGCCGACGAACGCAACCAGCAGCAGGATCGACGGCAGCGCTAGCCGTCGCCGCGCGGTGAACATCTCGGCGAGCGGCCACGCGACGGCCGCGACGAACAGCCCGCCGAGCGGGCCGGGCGTGTTGGCAAGACCGAGCGGGATCGCCAGGCCGATCCAGCCGACCGCGACGAGCAGCAGGATGCTCGCGATCGACACGAAGATGTCGTTGAACCCCGAGACCAGCCGAAAATGTTCTTCGTCGACCAGCGCGGTGCGGTTGCGCGCGGCGAGGAAGCCGCGCATCCGCTCGACCGTCGGCCGGTCCACCACGCCCGCGGCCACCGCCGCCTCGAGATCGTCGTCGCTGAACATGCTGGTCCTCCTGCCGAGAGGATAAGCGCACTGTGTTAGATGGGCAATACGCTTGTTGCCGGATGCGGCCCCCCCTGAAAGGGAGGGGTAGGGGGTGGATTCGTCTGGGGCTGGCGGAAGGTCTTCTGCAGAGACGAACCCACCCCCAACCCCTCCCTTTTAGGGAGGGGAACAAGGCTCAGCCCTGCGCCTCGCTGTCGAGCGCATAGCCTGCCGAGCGCACCGTCCGGATGATGTCGGGCATCGCGCCGTCGTCGTTGATCGCCTTGCGCAGGCGGCGGATGTGGACGTCGACGGTGCGCGGCTCGATGTCGGCCTCGCGACCCCAGACCGAATCGAGCAGGCGTTCGCGCGAGAAGACGCGGCCGGGATGTTCGAGGAAATGCCGCAGCAGCCGGAATTCGGTCGGCCCGAGCGCGATCCCCGAACCATCGCGGCGGACCTTATGACCGACCAGGTCCATCTCGATGCCGCCATATTCGAGCCGCTCGCCGGCCAAGGCCGGGCGCACCCGACGCAACACCGCCGCGACGCGCGCGATCAGCTCGCGCGGCGAAAAAGGCTTGGTGACATAGTCGTCGGCGCCGGTCTCGAGACCGCGCACCCGATCCTCTTCCTCGCCGCGCGCGGTGAGCATGATGATCGGGACATTGGCGGTCTCGGCGCGGCGGCGCAGGCGGCGGCACACCTCGATCCCCGAAATGCCTTCGACCATCCAGTCGAGCAGAACCAGATCGGGCACGTTTTCCGACGCGAGCAGCAGGGCTTCCTCGCCATCCGGGGTGCGCTCGACCGTGAAGCCGTCGCGTTCGAGATGGAAGGAGACGAGTTCCGCGAGCGCGGCATCGTCCTCGACGAGCAGGACGCGGCCGGGCATTTCAGGTGCGCTCCGCCATCGCGGCATAGGGATCTGGACCGCGCGGGCGGTCGACGAGCTGGTCGCCGGTCGCGGCGAAATAGACCATTTCCGCGATATTGGTCGCATGATCGCCAATCCGCTCGAGATTCTTGGCGATGAAGAGGAGATGCGCCGACTGCGTGATGCTGGTCGGATTTTCCATCATGTAGGTCAGCAGCGTGCGGAACAGGCTGTTGTAGAAATCGTCGACATGCCGGTCCGATTCTTGGACGAGCACCGCCGCCTTGGCGTCGCGTGCGGCATAGGCGTCGAGCGCGCCGCGGACCATGTCGCTGACCGAGCGCGCCATCGCCGGCAGGATCGCCATCGGCTCCGAATTGCGCAGCTCGGCCAGCAGCGGCACACGCTTGGCGATGTTCTTGGCATAATCGCCGATGCGCTCGATCACGCCCGAGATCTTGAGCGCGGCGACCGCGTCGCGCAGATCGTCCGCCATCGGCGCACGCAGCGCGATCAGGCGGATCACCTGGCGCTCGACCTCGGCCTCGAGTTCGTCGATCTTGCGATCCTCCTCGACGATCCGCGCCGCGGTATCGAGATCGAGCCGTGCCAGCGCTTCGATACTGGCGGCGATCGCGGCTTCGGCGCGGCCGCCCATTTCCGATACGAGGCCGCGGATCTGCCCGAGATCGCTGTCGAACGCTTTGACCGTGTGGCCGGTGGTCGCCATCGTGAAATCCCCAGTCGATGCCGCCCGAGACTAGCCGGCGGATGCGGCAGGCGAAAGGGCGCGCTTGTTCGTGGGGCGCTCTGCACGCCGATTGTTACAATATCGAGAAGCGTCGTCAGCGGCCGCCGATCCGAAGCAACGCGCGCCGTGTCTCGCGGGCGTTGGCAAGCGGCACCAGCCCTTGCGTGGCAAAGGCACCAGCCGGCATCACGCCATCGGCATAATAGCCGAGCAGACGTGGCAATGCAGGCACGTGCGCCGCCTCGTCGGGCTTGGCGAGCAGGAACAGCGGCGCGCTGGCAGGATAGCGGTTGGTCGCGATCGTGGCGGGTGTCGGCGAAACGCCGTCGAGCGTCAGGAAACGTAGCGCATCCCGGTGCAGCCATGCCTGTGCATAGGGGAGCAGGCCGACCGCGGCAGGCGCTGCAATCACGGCGCGCGCGACCCGCTCCGCATCGGCGCCGTAGCCGGTATAGGCACCATCATGACGAATATGTGACGCATCGGTCGGCGGCAGAAGGTCAGACACGCCGTCGGCGATCGCGGGGTCGGGGGCGGGACCGATGAGGCGGATCAGCGTCGCGGGCAAAACAGGGTCGACCTGCGACCAGCTCTTGGCGTTCGTCGTGAGCGCGGCGGTGAGCGCCGACCGCGTGAGCGGCAGGTTCGGGCCATGCTTTGCGGTGACGAGCACTAGCGCGGTGAAGCCGATCGGCACGCGTGCAACGCGCGTCACGCCATTGGCGGCGCAGCGCTGGGTTTCGGCGGGCGTCATGTCGCGCGTGGCGAGGACAAGGTCGGGGTGGCGGCGCCCCGGACCGTCGCAGAAGCGCGCGATGCCTTCGCCGGTCCCTCCGGCGCGGACCAGCGGCGCGATCGCCTCGGCATCCTCCCGCATCAATCGCTCGGCCGCGCTGGACGAGAAGGGGAAGCCCGCGCTCGACCCGACGATGTGGATTTGATGCGGGGCGCGCGGCGGCGACTTGCCGCACGCGGCGAGCGCACTCAGCAGGGCTAGGAAGACGGTTCGACGCATGGCCCCTGCCTAGCGCGACAGGCGGGGCGCACAAGTGCGGGGCGTCAGCCTCGGGAAAGCCGGCACGCGGCCCACCGTCGCTCGTCACCGGGGCAACCGCGATGGATTACTCGGCCGCCGCCGCGTTTCGCGCTTCGACCAGCGCTGGCAGCAGCACCGTGACGGTCGTGCCGACGCCCTGCGTGCTCGCTATATCGAGCCGGCCGCGATGGCGTTCGACGATGTGCTTGACGATCGCGAGACCGAGCCCGGTGCCCCCCGCCGCGCGGCTGCGGCCCGGGTCGACGCGGTAGAAGCGTTCGGTCAGCCGGGGCAGGTGACGCGGCGGGATGCCGTCGCCCTCGTCGGCCACCGCGAGCCGCACCATGCCGCCGGCATCCCGCGCGACCGAGACGCGCACCGGCTTGGCGGCATCGCCATATTTGAGCGCGTTGCCGATCAGATTGTGGAGCAGCTGCGACAGCTGCGCGCGGTCGCCCGAAACCGGCGGGAGTCCGTCCTCGATCGCCAATGTGATCCGCGCCGCATCGCTGCGGCTGCCGCGCAGCGTGTCGGCGGTTTCCCGTGCGAGCGCGCCGAGCGGCACGGCGTCGGCGGGGGCACGGTGCTTGTCGGCCTCGATCCGCGAGAGCGAGATCAGGTCGTCGACCAGCCGCTGCATCCGTCGCGCCTCGCCTGCCATGATAGCGAGAAAGCGGATCCGGATCGTCGCGTCGTCGGGGCCGTTGGCATCTTCGAGCGTCTCGATGAAGCCGATCAGGCTGGCGAGCGGGGTGCGCAGCTCATGGCTGGCGTTTGCGACGAAATCGACGCGCATCCGCTCGGTCGCGCGTGTCGCGCTATGATCGCTCAACCGCACCAGTCGCGTCGTCGGCCCGAGCGGGAGCACCGACAGCGTCCACACGCGGTCGGCGTCGCCGAGCCCGATTAGCTCGACGCTGCCGCCCGCATGGCCGTCGCGGGTGAGCAATTCGGTCGCGGCCGGGTGGCGGATCGCAAGGCGGATATCGTCATCGACGACATGCTCGCCGAGCGCCGCGATCGCCGCCGCATTGGCGCGAACGACCTGTCGACCCTCGACGAGCAGCAGCGGATCGTCGACCGCGCCCAGCACGTCTTCGACGCGAGGTTCGGAGGGGGAGGGCGATGCCGCAGGAACGGCGTCGCGTGCCGGACCGATCTCGGTGCTGGCCCACATCCGTGCGAGCCATAGCAGCAACGTCAGGCCGACGCCGCCAAGCACACCCGCGGTGATACCAAGCGGTTCGCTGCCCGCGGCGATCGCCAGCGCCAGCCCCGACGACAGCGCCAGCACCCCCATGACCGCCGTAAACCCGATCCGCTCCATTCCGTGGTCGCTCCGTCCCGCTTTGTGTCGCCTCGTCGAGCGCGACGCGCGCAGCCCCTTATGATGCGCTCCAAATGTCGTTATGGAAGGCCCGTAGACGCAATGGGGGTGTGATGGCGCAAGATTATGACAGGCCGGAGAAAAGCCTGGTCGGCGCCGCGTCGGATCGCCCCGCGACCCGCGGCCGGCGCGGCGTGCTGATGCTCGGCGCGGCGGCGGCAAGCACCGTCGTCACGATCCGGCCGGCATTGGCGTCGACCGCCGCGTCGGTCCTCAACTGCAAGATCCCGATCCCCGATCCGGCCCACAACGGGCAATATGTCGCGAGCGACGGCAAGCTCGTCGCGCCCGGCACGCAGGGTGCGTTCGCGCCGCCGCCGCGCCCGCTGACCGGCGACGAGGCGCGCAAGATGATCGGCGGCCAGACTCCCGCGGGCATCGACCCGTCGGCGCGCGAGGCCTATGTCAATTATATCCGGCGGCTGCAGCACGGCACCAGCGGCTTCACCTGCTACGCCTCGCTGCAGGCGCCGCGGCCCTGACCGGGGCGCGGACATGACCGACCCCGTATATGCCGTCGATCCGCCCAGCGTGCGGCTCGCGGTGCCGCTCGATGCGCTCATCGCGGTCTATCATCGGCCGTCGGGGGCAACGCATTTGTTGGCGGCGCCATCGCCCGAACTGCTCGACGCGCTCGCGGACGGCCCGGCCGATGCGGCGTCGCTCCGTGATCGTCTCGCCGCGCACTATGATCTGAATGGCGAGGATGACGCGGTTGGCGCGATCGCCGCGCGGATGGAGGAACTCGTCGCTGCGGGGCTCGCCTGGCGGGCATGAGGCATAGCCACGCGCTGCGGATCGGACCGGTCGGTTTCCGCGTCGGGTCGACCTGGCGCGCCCCGATTACGGCTTTGCGCGGCCTATATGCCGGCTATCCGACGCTGAAGGCCGAGGTGCCCGACCTGACCGTACGGCTCTATCCAGAGCGGCCGTGGCGACGCTGGCTGCGACCGTCGGTCGCGATCGGCGGCGATTTCTGGCTGCCCGACGCCGCGCCGCTGCCGCTCGCGCAAGGCCTGCTCGCCGCCGAGATGGGGATGAACCTGCAGGTCGCACTGGGCTGGCGGCGGCATCTGCTGCTGCATTGCTCGGCGGTCGAGCGAGACGGGCGCGTGCTGCTGATGTCGGGCGCCAGCGGTTCGGGCAAGTCGACGCTGGCGACCTTGCTGGCGCTGGCGGGCTGGCGCTTTCTCGGTGATGAATTTGCGTTCGTGGCGCTGGACGATGGTGCGATCCATCCGTTCCCGCGTGCCGCCAGCTTGAAGAACGAGGCGGTGGCGGCGGTGCGCGCGGCGGGCGGGATGGTCGGGCCGGTGCTCGCGGGCACGCCCAAGGGGACTATCGGCTATTGGCGCCCGCCCGAGACCGCGATCTCGCGGATGACGGACGCCGCACCGCCCAAATTGCTGCTGTTCCCGCGCTTCGGCGAGCCCGAGCGGGTCGAGACTATGGCGCCGAGCGAAACCTTCGTGCGGCTGACCCAGGCCTCGACCAACTATGTGACGCTGGGCCAGACGGGCTTCTCGGCGCTGACCCGTCTGGTGCAGACCGTGCCGGCGCTGGCGATCGGCTATCCGGACAGCGCCGCGGGGCTGGCGTTGGTCGAGCGGCTGTGGAGCGCGGCGTGAGGCAGGACACGCCTGTTTACCGGCGAAAGCCGGGGCCCAGGGGCTTCGGGCGCGGCGTTCGCATCTCTCGCCCGCGGCGTTTGCCGGGGAACCGCTGGTATCTGGTCGCCGCCCGATGAGCCACGCCGCCCGCCTGCTTGTCGCCGCGCTGCGCGATCCGACCAGCGTCGCGACGCTCGGCGCCGACGACTGGACCGCGCTGCTCACCGCGGCGCGCGCCGAGCGGCTGATCGGGACGCTCGCGCACCGGCTGGATACGCGCGCCGTGCCGCCTGGGGTCGCGCGCATCCTTGCCGACGCCGCCGAGGGCGCCGCGCAGGAACGCCGTGCCGCGCTGTGGGAGGCCGAGATGGCGCGCCGGGCGCTCGCCCCTCTGGGCGTGCCGGTCGTGCTGCTGAAGGGCACCGCCTTCGTCGCGGCGGGGCTGGATGCGGGGCAGGGACGGTCGATCGGCGACCTCGACATCCTCGTGCCCCGCGCCGACTTGCCCGCGGTCGAGGCGGCGCTGCTCGACGCGGGCTGGGAATGGGTGAAAGACGACGCCTATGACGACGCCTATTATCGCCGCTGGATGCACGAGCTGCCGCCGCTGATCCACCGCGACCGCGACCGGATGATCGACGTCCACCACACCATCCTGCCGCCGACCGCGCGACCGACGCCGGATGCCGCCGCGCTGCTCGCCGACGCGGTGCCGCTGGGCAACGGTCTGTCGATACTGTCGCCCGCCGACATGATCGTCCACGCTGCCGTACATCTGTTCGGCGACGGCGATCTTGCCGGCGGGCTGCGCAATCTATGGGATATCGACCGGCTTCTGCGCGAATATGACGGTACCGATTTCTGGGCGGCGCTGGCCGCGCGCGCGGGCCACCACCAGCTGCGGCGGGAAGTCGGCCGCGCAGTCCGGCTCGCTCACGATCTCTATGCTACGCCCATCCCGCCGAACTGGCGTGTGCGCCGTGGCGCAGATGCGCTCTACCGCCGCCGCCTCGTCGCCCGCGACGGCTGGGGACGCCAGCCGTATCCGTTCACGCGGCTTGGCTTCTACGTCCGCTCGCACTGGCTGCGCATGCCGCCGGCGATGCTGGCGCGGCATCTCTGGGTCAAGGCGCGGCGGGCGCGCTAGCGGTTCCCCGGCGCAGGCCGGGGCCCAGGCCCGAGATCGCTGCGACAGCGCACCACCCGCCACCGGCTCCGGACCTGGGCCCCGGCTTTCGCCGGGGAACTACATGGCTTCCAGCGTCTGGAGCAGCTCGTCCCAATGGTCGATCACGCGGTCGGCGCCGAGGTCGCCTACCGGACGATCCGCGAAGCCGAAGCTGAGCGCGACGCACGGCACGCCCGCTGCCTTCGCCGTATCCGTGTCCGTGATCGAGTCGCCGACGAACGCGGCCGGGCCGCCGCCCGCGCGCGCGATCGCCTCGAGCAGCGGCGCGGGATCGGGCTTGCGCACCGACAGCGTATCGCCGCCGACCACCGCGGCGAACCGGCTCTCCCAGCCGACCGCACGCAGGAAGATGTGGGTCAGACCCTCGAGCTTGTTGGTGCAGATCGCGATCGCAATTCCCGCGGCCTCCAGTGCGGCGAGCGCCTGCTCGACGCCGGGGAAGGGCCGACTATGGTCGGCGATATGCGCCTCGTAATATGCGAGGAAGATCGGGAAACCTTCGTCCACCAGCGCTTCGGAGACCGCGCCCGTCGCCACCAGCCCTTTGCGCAGCAGCGCCTTGGCGCCGTGGCCGACCATGTGGCGGACGTCCTCGGCGGGTACCGGCGGCCGGCCGAGTTCACCCAGCGCATGGTTGAGCGCGGCAGTGAGGTCGGGCGCGGTGTCGGCGAGCGTGCCGTCGAGATCGAACACGACGGTCTTGAAGCGGATGGCGGTCATGGCCGGGCGATGGCGGCGGGTGCTGGAATAAGCAAGCGCGCCGTGCCATTCCCCGCGCCATGACAGAGATCGCCACCCCCCGCCCGTTCGCCGCCATCGTCCTCGCCGCCGGCAAGGGCACACGGATGAAGTCCGATCGCCACAAGGTGCTTCATCCGATCGCGGGGCGGCCGATGCTGCTGCATCTGCTCGCCGGGATCGAAGCGTTGGCCCCAGTCGCCGAGGTCGTGGTGGTCGGTGCCGGGCGCGAGCAGGTCGAGGCGGCGGTCAAGGACCGCGGCGCGCGCGTTGCGCTGCAGGAGCCGCAACTCGGCACCGCCCATGCCGTCGCGCAGGCCGAGGCCGCGCTCGACGGCTTCGATGGCGACATCCTGATCCTTTATGGCGACGTGCCGCTGGTCCGGACCGAAACCTGCGCGCGGCTGCTCGCGCGGCTGCACGAGTCGGACACGCCTGCCGCCGTGGTGCTCGGCTTCCGCCCCGCCGACCCGCTTGCCTACGGCCGCATCCTGCTCGACGAGCATGGCATGATCGCGCGCATGGTCGAGTATAAGGACGCGACCGAGGCCGAGCGCGGCGTCGACCTGTGCAATTCGGGGCTGATGGCGGTGCGCGCCGCCGACCTGTGGCCGCTGCTCGCGCGCGTCGGCAGCGACAATGCCGCGGGCGAGCAGTATCTGCCCGACATCGTCATGCTGGCGCTGGCGGATGGCCGCGCCTCGGCGGTGGTCGAGGCCGAAGCCTGGGAGGTCGCCGGCGTCAACAGCCGTGCCGAGCTCGCCGAGGTCGAGGAGGCCTGGCAGGCGCGGCGCCGCGCGCAGGCGATGGCCGACGGCGCCAGCCTGGTCGCGCCGCACACGGTCTGGTTCGCCTGGGACACCGCGATCGGCCGCGACGTCACGATCGAACCCAATGTCGTCTTCGGCCCCGGCGTGACCGTCGCCGACGGTGTCGCGATCAAGGCGTTCAGCCATTTCGAAGGCGCGAGGATCGAGGCCGGCGCGCAGGTCGGCCCGTTCGCACGGCTGCGGCCCGGCGCGGTGATCGGGGCGGATGCGCATGTCGGCAATTTCGTCGAAGTCAAGAACGTCACGATGGGGGCGGGGGCCAAGGCCAACCATCTGGCCTATCTGGGCGACGGCGAGGTCGGCGCCAAGGCGAACATCGGCGCGGGCACGATCTTCTGCAATTACGATGGCTTCTTCAAGAATCGCACGGTGGTCGGCGAGGGCGCGTTCATCGGCTCGAACAGCGCGCTGGTGGCACCGGTGACGATCGGACGCGGCGCGATAGTCGCGGCGGGCTCGACCGTCACCGAGGACGTCGCCGCCGACGCGCTCGCGCTGGTCCGCCCCGCGCAGCAGGAGAAGCCGGGCTGGGCGGCGCGGTTCAGGGCGCGCAGTGCGGCGAAGAAGGCGGAGAGCTGACGGGGGGGGCTGCCCTCGCGCAAGCTTGAGCAGGATGTCGCACGGACGATTTCGGGTCGGCCGCCTGCTTATGTCAGTTTGACGAAGGGTGCCAAGCTCGCGAGGATCTTGGTCGTATCGAACGGTGCCATTATCAGGAACTCACCTTTCTCGGTGTGGATACTCAAGCCGGACAGTTTGATAAGCGGGCCCTTCTTGACGCGCTCGACCGCCAAAATGTCCGCATATGGAAACACCATCCGCTCGATGCCCTGATAAAGCGGGATCTTGATGATGGCGGCGGGTTTGAATTCGACGCTGTCGTCGGAAACAATGACCAGCCCGGGAAAGAACATTCCGCCCCACAGCTTTTTCATGACGACGTTCTGGAAGTCCATGGCGGGCTTCATCAGTGCGTTGCCGGTAGCCGCGCCGAGCGCCTTCAAGGCATAGCCCGCAAGCTCGTTCAATCCGCCGTCCGGAAAGACCGCGTTGATCCTTTGGGTGAAATTGTCGCCATAGCTGGCGACGACGGTGCCCATTCGCTCCCTCCCATGAGTCGTCATTATCAAAAGACTCACGGGCCTATAGTAATCCAACGTCAAGTATTTGCGAACTCCGCGAGTCATTGACGTCGGCTGTTTCGCAGTCATCTATTTGCCGGCTTTATTCGTATAATTACAAGTTTATAGTCCGTCTCGCATGAGAGAATGGTAATGCAGACCCACAGCTTTCCACCATTTTGGTGTCTAAAAATCAAAAAGGGCGGCCCCAGCATCCCGGGACCGCCCTTTCGGCGTAGCGTCTGTCGAGAAGCTTAGCGCTTCGAGAACTGGAAGCTCCGGCGGGCCTTCGCCTTGCCGTACTTCTTGCGCTCGACCGCGCGGCTGTCGCGGGTGAGGAAGCCTGCTGCCTTGACCGGCGCACGCAGCACCGGCTCGAAGCGGGTCAGTGCCTGCGAAATGCCGTGCTTGACCGCGCCGGCCTGGCCCGAGAGCCCGCCGCCGGTGACGGTGCACACGACGTCATACTGGCCCTCGCGCTCGGCGACACCGAACGGCTGGTTGATGACGAGGCGCAGCGTGGGCCGTGCGAAGTAGATTTCCTGGTCGCGGCCGTTGACCGTGATCTTGCCCGAGCCGGGCTTGATCCAGACGCGGGCGACCGCGTCCTTGCGGCGACCGGTCGCATAGGCGCGGCCCTGCGCGTCGATGATCTTTTCGCGCAGCGGCATCGTCGAGACGACCGGCGCGGGCGCCGAAGCGATCTGCTCGCCGTCGGCGTCGTAGATCGGGGTCGCAGGAGCGGCCGCCGCGGGGGCCTCGCCGCCGGTCAGGGCCGCGAGATCGGAAAGGGACTGGCGATCGTCGGACATCAGGCGCCCACCTTGTTCTTGCGGTTCATGCCCGCGACATCGATTGTTTCGGGGTTCTGCGCGACATGGTCGTGCTCGGCGCCCTTGAAGACGCGCAGGTTGCGCATCTGCTGGCGGCCCAGCGGCCCGCGCGGGATCATCCGCTCGACGGCCTTCTCGAGCACGCGCTCGGGGAAACGGCCCTCGAGAATTTTCGCGGGGGTGGTTTCCTTGATGCCGCCGGCATAGCCGGTGTGCTTGTAATAGACCTTGTCGGTGGTCTTCTTGCCGGTGAACTTCACCTTCTCGGCATTGATGATGATGACATTGTCACCACAATCGATGTGCGGGGTATAGCTCGGCTTGTGCTTGCCGCGCAGGATGTTGGCGACGATCGAGGCGAGACGCCCGACCACCAGTCCGTCGGCATCGATCAGATGCCATTTCTTTTCCACCGTGAACGGCGTCGCCGACTTGGTGGTCTTCATGAGCGCCTTCATGGCGTCTGTCTCCGATATCGCGTGAAACGCAGCGCGCCGCCCAATGCTGGACGGCGCTACGGGGACGGCTAGTGACGATTCGTCCCCGATAAGTCAAGCAAAACGGGGGTTTTGGCGTAGGGTATCTGAGTACCGTGGTCTAGGCGATGGGTTCGACGCGGCCGATCGCGTGGCCGCCCCACACCAAGGCGCCGAGCAGCAACGTCCCCGTCGCCTGATGCGCGACCGCGACTGGGATCGCGACGCCGCTGAGCAGGGTGGCGATGCCGAGCAGGATCTGGACCGCGACCGCGACCGCGATCGCCACCGCGGCGCGGCGGTCGCCGGCCTGCTGGGCGAAGCGCGCGACCATCAGCACCGCGACCGCGGCCACCCACGCCCACCAGCGGTGGAGGAATTGAACCACGATCGGGTTGTAAACGAGATTGTGCAGCGTGCTCGCCGCCGGGTTCCAGCCGCCGGCGGGAAACCAGTCGTCGCCCATCTTGGGCCAGCTCGCAAAGGCATAGCCCGCGCGCAGGCCAGCGGTGAAGGCGCCGAGCAGGAGCTGGAAGGCGAGGATCAGGATCGCGGTAATGGCGAGGCCAGTCAGCCGGGCCGGTTTGGCAAGCGGGTCGCGGGCGAGCGCGAACAGGTCGAGCGCCGTCCAGATCAACGTGCCGTAGATCAGCAGCGCGGTGAGCAGATGCACCGCGAGCCGGATGTGGCTGACCTCGGTGCGATATTGCAGCCCCGAATAGACCATCCACCAGCCGACCACGCCCTGCAGACCCCCCAGCGCGAAGATCAGGATCGCTCGCTTGCCGTAGCCTGCCGGGATACCGCGGCGCCACCAGAAGACCGCGAGCACGATCAGCAACACCGTCCCGATGCCGCGCGCGATCAACCGGTGGAGGAACTCCCAGAAATAGATGTGCTGGAAACCCTCCAGCGTCATGCCGGTGTTGAAGGCGCGATATTGCGGGATCGCCTTATAGGCGTCGAACGCGGCCTGCCACTGCGCGTGGCTCAGGGGCGGAATCGCGCCCAGGATCGGGTCCCATTCGACGATCGACAGCCCCGATTCGGTCAGTCGCGTGATCCCGCCGACGATGACGATCGCGAGCACCAGCGCGGCGACGACGAGCAGCCACGCCCCGAACGCGCGCGGGGAGGGGCGGGGCATTGCGGGGCGCAGGGGGAGGCGGGCGGCGGCGAGGTCGGACATGAGCTGGCTTTAGAACAGTATGCGGCGGGATTGAACCAGCAGGAGTCCGAGACCGGTTGCGCGCCGATCCGTCCTTATGGCGCATCGGATGATGTCGGCTTTCGCTCGCGGGGCTTCCGCCGGAGCGACCGCTGTGGGAAGGCCGCCACCATGAGCCGCGCCCCAGACCTCTATGATGCGATCATCCTCGGCGCGGGCGGGGCGGGGCTGATGTGCGCCGCGGTCGCCGGCCAGCGCGGACGCCGCGTGCTGGTGATCGATCATGCCGACGAGCCGGGCAAGAAGATCCTGATCTCCGGGGGCGGGCGCTGCAACTTCACCAATCTGCACACCGCGCCCGACCGCTATCTCTCGGCGAACCCGCATTTCGCCAAGTCGGCACTCGGCCGCTATTGCCCCGAGGATTTTCTCGCGATGGTCGACGCCCATGGCATCGCGTGGCACGAGAAGACGCTCGGGCAATTGTTCTGCGACGGCTCGGCCAAGCAGATCGTCGCGATGCTGCGCGACGAGTGCGACCGCGGCGACGTTACCATCCGCTGCGGCGCGGGCTTCGGCGCGATCGACCATGCCGACGGGCATTTCACTGTCCCGCACGGCGGCCATGTCGCGCAGGCGCCCGCGCTGGTGATCGCGACCGGCGGGCCCTCGATCCCGAAAATGGGCGCGACGGGGATCGCCTACGACATCGCGCGGCGCTTCGGGCTCAAGGTGGTCGAGCCGCGCCCGGCGCTGGTCCCGCTGACGCTGGGCAGCGAGGGTGCGCTGTTTACCCAGCTCTCCGGGGTCGCGAGCGAGGTGGTCGCGTCGGCGGACAAGATGCGGTTTCGCGAGGCGGCGTTGTTCACGCATCGCGGGCTGTCGGGGCCGGCGATTCTGCAAGCCTCGTCCTACTGGCGGCACGGCGAGACGGTCGGCATCGACTTCGTCCCCGATCAGCGGGCCGGCTGGCTGCGCGAAGCCAAGCGCGCGCGGCCGCGGGCGGGGCTGCGGTCGGTGCTCGGCGCGGCGCTCCCCGATCGGCTCGCGGAGACGCTGGCCGAGCGGCTGGCGCTATCGGGCGAACTCGCCAACCTGTCCGATCGCGCGCTCGAGGCGGCTGAGCGCCGGCTCGCCGACTGGCGCTTCGCGCCCAACGGCACCGAAGGCTTCGCCAAGGCCGAGGTCACCGTCGGCGGGATCGCCACCGCGGGACTGTCGTCGCAGACGATGGAAGCGCGCGCCGTGCCCGGCCTTTACGCGATCGGCGAGGCGGTCGACGTCACCGGCTGGCTGGGCGGCTATAATTTCCAATGGGCCTGGGCGAGCGGCTGGGCTGCGGCGCAGGCGGTGTAATTATCTTGTTCGCCGGCGAAGGCCGGGGTCCAGGCCCGGAGCCTGAGGCGGGCGCAGCGCATGACCGGCGATGTGCGGCCTGGGCCCCGGCCTTCGCCGGGGAACGCGCAGGCCCTACGCCTTCTCGCCATCGTCGATGACGCCCTGCGCACCCGTCGGGGCCGCGCCGAGCCACTGGACCTGCTGCGGCGTCGTGCCGAGCTCGATCCCCGCCTCCGGCATCCGCTGGAGCAGCTTGAACAGAAGTTCGCTGCGCGTCGGATAGACGCTGCGCGGGCTGCTGACATAGGCGAACATGTTGAGATTGACGCGCCCGTCCGCGATCGAGTCGATGAAGATCACCGGCGCCGGGTCGGCGAGCACCGCGGGTGCCTCCTCGAACATCGTGCCCAGCATGTTGCGGACCTGCCCGACGTCGGTGCCGAGCGGCACCGAGAATTGCAGCTGGATGCGGCCCAGCGGGTCGGCCATCGTCTTGTTGACGATCGACTTGGTGATCAGCTCCGAATTGGGCACGATCAGCGTCGAGCGATCGGCGATCATGATCTCGGTCGCGCGGACGGAAATGCGCTTCACGTCACCGTCCTGGTCGCCGATCCGCACCCAGTCGCCGATCTTGACCGGCCGCTCGGCAAGCAGGATCAGGCCTGACACGAAGTTCTGCGTGATCGCCTGCAGGCCGAAGCCGATGCCGACCGACAGCGCCGAGAGCAGCAGCGCGATCCGCTCGATGCCGATGCCGAGCGAGGCCAGCGCCCACAATACTGCGAGGATCAGCCCGGCATAGCGCGCGACCATGCTGATCGAGTTGCGCGCGCCGGCATCGAGCTCGGTGGCGGGCAGATAGCGGTTGGTCAGCCAGCCCTGGATGCCGCGCACCACGAACAGCCCGACCGCCAGCACCGCGCACGCGCGCAGGATGGCGCCGGGCGCGATCGTGATCTGGCCGACGGTCACGCCTTGCGAAACCCGCCCGATCTGGCCGACCAGCGTCCCGAAGTCCGATCCGAACGGCGCGAATATCAGACTGGCGGCAATCGCCATCAGCGCCAGCCGCAGCAATGCCGAGAGCGCGACGCCGAACTGGTCGATCAGGCTGCGGCGGATGCCGAAGCCGTGATGGAAGGCGTCCGCGACGCGACCGTCGTGCGCGAACAGGCTCGAGCAGATATCGTCGGTCGCGACCAGCGCGAGATAAAGGCCACCGGCGACCACGCCGATCCAGACGATGAAGCGCGAGAGGAAGAAGGCGAGGCTGAGATAACCCGTCGCCAGCGCGCCGATCGAGACGACGAGCAGCGCCCAGGTCGCGAGCGAGACGAAGGCGGCCCCGGTGCGGTCGGCCTGCTCTTCGGCATCGGCATCGCGCTCGGCGGCGGCACGCGCGCGCAGCCTGGCCCCCGTGACGAGAATGCCGAACAGCAGCCCGATATGGAGGATCGCGACGAAGACATAGGCTGCCTCCTTGGTTGGTCCGAGCGCGCCCATCGCATCGACGAAGTCGACGAGCAGCAGGCTCACCACGCCGACACCGGCGGCGGCGAAGGTCCAGGGTCTGAGGCCATTGGCGGTCTCGTCGCGGATCGGGATCAGCCTCCACGACGACTGTCGCCGCTGGAGCAGCGCGCCGCCGAGCGCCGAGACGAATGCCGCGATGAATGCCGCCTTCTCGAGACTGTCGCCGAGCCCGTCCCAACTGGGCGCGAGCATGGCGGCGCTGCGCAGGCCGGCGACGAACACGGTCGCCGACAGCGCCGGCACCAGCGCGCCGACCGCGAGCAGCCACAGCGCGAGCCCCGAGCGGCGGATGCGGTTGCCGGGCACGCGCGCGATCACATAGGCGCGACCGGCACGGCGCAGCGCCATCCGCACCGGCCAGGCGAGCACCAGCGCACCGAGCACGCCAAGCAGCAGCGGCAGCAGGCCACCGCTAGCGAGGCCGTGGCGTGCCGCGCCGAACTCGACTTCGACGAATAGCCCGGTGCGGCGGATGTCACGCGGGGCCGACAGCAGCACCGGCCGCCAGAAGGCCGTGGTCAGTGGCGAGCCGATGCGTTCGGACATCCGCTCGCTGAACGCATCGGCTTGGCTCGCGCCGATCTCCCCGGCGAGTTGGTCCGCCTCGACGCCGAGCAGCTTGCCGCGCTTGATCCCGGAATCGACCGTCGAGCGCTGCTGCGCGAGCAGCTTGCGCTGTGCGCGGATGTCGGGCGCCTCGGTCACACCGGGGGTCACCGGTCCGAGCTGGACGACGCGCGCGTCGATCAGCTGCTCCTGCGCGGTCAGCACCGCGACCTGCGCGGTGGTCGTCGTCTTGACCGCGGCGGCCCGGTCGCGCAGCGCATCGCGCTGGCTGGCGTCGGTGCGCTCGTTGAACGCGGCATCGACCGCCTTGAACTCGGTCGAGGCCTTGTCGAGCGCCTGGGTCGCGGCGAGGATCGGATCGACGTCCTGTGCCGCGACGGGTGTGGCGAGCAGCAGGGCGAGGAGGAGCAGGCGGCGTAGGATCATGGCATGCGCCTTACCGGCTTGTGCGCGCGTCGCCCAGCCTGGGGTTCACATATCCTCCCCTGCAAGGGGAGGGGGACCACCCGCAGGGTGGTGGAAGGGTGGACCACGCCTCTGACGCGTGCCGCGCGTATCAGCTGTCGGACACCCCTCCACCACCGGCTACGCCGGCGGTCCCCCTCCCCTGAGAGGGGAGGATGGAACAATACTACCGCTCCCGCCGGCTTCCCGGCCACGGCACGCGGACCAGCGGCGGCGTGCCCAAGCTGCCCCGCTCGCGCTGGCGCTCGATGCGCAGATAGCTTTCGACCAGCGCCTCGTTGACCTTGTCCCACTCATAGGCCGCACTCGCGGAACGACCGGCCTCGCCCGCTCCCGCCCGCACCGCAGGTTCGCGACAATAGCGCGCGATCGCGTCGGCAAACGAGATGATCGCGCCGGGCCGGACCAACTCGCCCGTGACGTGCGGGACGACGAGGCTGCGGCTGCCGGTCGCGTCGGCGGCGACCACCGGGATGCCCGCCGCCATCGCCTCGAGCGTGACATTGCCGAAGGTCTCGGTGACCGAGGGGTTGAACAGCACGTCCATCGAGGCGGCGGCACGGCCGAGATCGGCGCCGCCCTGGAAGCCCGCGAACACCGCATCTTCGGGCAAGCGCTTTTCGAACCAGTCGCGCGCCGGCCCGTTGCCGACGACGAGCACGCGGTGCTTCACGCCGCGCCGCGCCAGTTCGTCGACCGTGTCGGCGAACACGTCGAGGCCTTTTTCCATCACCAGCCGGCCAATGAATCCGATCGCGACCTCATCGTCTGCGATGCCGAGGCTGCGGCGCCACGCCATGTCGCGACGGGCGGGCGAGAAGACGTCGCGCTCGACGCCGCGCGACCAGATGCCGACGTCGAAATTCATCCGCTGGTCGCGCAGCACCTGCGCCATCGAGTCGGACGGCGCGAAGATCGCGTCGCAGCGCCGGTAGAAGCGGCGCAACCCTGCGAGCACCAGCGGCTCGGTGAAGGCGAAGCCATAGTAACGCGGATAGGTCTCGAAGCGCGTGTGGACCGAGGCGACCACCGGCAGCTTGTTCTTGCGCGCGAAACGGACCGCGGCGTGTCCGAGCACCTCCGGCGAGGCGCAGTGGATCATGTTGGGCGCGAAGCGGTGGATGTCTTTCTTGACCCCGGGCGTGAGTAGCACCGGCAGCCGATATTCGGCGCGGCCGGGCAGGGGGATCGCCGGCACGCCGATCAGGTCGCCGACATGATCGAAGGCGGGGAGCTTCACCTTGGGGCTGTAGATGCGCACCGCCGCGCCGTGGCGGAGCAGATATTCCACGAGCCGGTTGAGCGCCTGGTTCGCGCCGTCACGGACATAATTATAGTTGCCGCTGAACAGCGCCACGCGGAGATCGGTAACGTCCATCGCGGTCGCTCATAGGGGCGCGCGGAGGAAAGGCCAATGGGGCGATGGCCTTCGACTGCCTCAGGCCGAACGGGCGTTAGGGCTGTGCTTCGACTTCGTTCAGCACGAACGGAAGAGGGGAACGGCTATAGTCCCCGTTCGCCCTGAGCAGGGCTGAGCGCAGTCGAAGCCCGCCCATCGAAGGGCAGCCACGCCGCGCAGACAAACAAAACCCCTCCCGCACCAGGATGCGGGAGGGGTTTTGCAGTGTCAGACCGTCACCGGCCGGCGCGGATCACGTGTTCAGATAGTCACCCGCGTCCGCATCGGTGCCGTGGCCCGAGGGCACGACCTCGGCGAGCGCATCGTCACCGGTACCCGTCGAGCCCCGCGCCGAGCGGGCGAGCTCCGCATTATGCTCCTCCGCTGCGCTGTTCGGCGCGGCGATCGCCGCCTCGAACGAGCGCTGCTGCGCACGGAGCGCCGCGTCGCGGCTGGTCGCCGCCACCCGGAGACGGGACAAGCCCGCGCCGGTGCCCGCCGGGATGAGACGCCCGACGATGACGTTCTCCTTGAGCCCGTTGAGCTGGTCGACCTTGCCCTGCACCGACGCTTCGGTGAGCACCCGCGTCGTCTCCTGGAAGGAGGCGGCGGAGATGAAGCTGCGCGTCTGCAGCGAGGCCTTGGTGATGCCCAGCAGGATCGGCTTGCCCTCGGCGGGCTGCTTGCCCTCGAGCGCCAGCTTGCGGTTGTCCGCCTCCATGTCTTCCTTCTCGACCTGTTCGCCGACCAGGAAGGTGGAGTCGCCCGCGACCGTGATCTCGACCTTGAGCAGCATCTGGCGAACGATCGTCTCGATGTGCTTGTCGTTGATCTTCACGCCCTGGAGACGATAGACCTCCTGGATTTCCGACACGAGATATTCGGCGAGCGGCTCGATGCCGAGCACCTCGAGAATGTCGTGCGGATCGGGCGAGCCGCCGATCAGATTGTCGCCACGCTTGACGTGGTCGCCTTCCTGGACGTCGATCACCTTCGACTTGGGCACCAGATACTCGACCGGCTCCGACCCATCTTCCGGACGGATGATGATCTTGCGCTTGGCCTTATAGTCCTTGCCGAATTCGACGCGGCCCGAGATCTTCGCGATGATCGCGTTTTCCTTGGGCTTGCGCGCCTCGAACAGCTCGGCGACGCGCGGCAGACCGCCGGTGATGTCGCGCGTCTTGGCGGCTTCACGCGAGACGCGGGCGAGAACCTCGCCGGCCTCGACATGCTGGCCGTCCTCGACCGAGAGGTTCGCACCGGGGGCGAGCATGTAGCGCGCCGCCTCGCCCGAATTCTCGTCGAGCAGGGTGAGGCGCGGGCGGAGATCTTCCTTCCGTGCGGTCGCACGATATTCGATCACCACCTTCTGCGCGATGCCGGTCGCTTCGTCGGTCTGCTCGCTGATCGTCTGGTTCTCGATGAGATCCTGATACTTCACCGTACCGGCCTTCTCGGTGATGACCGGCATCATGAACGGATCCCACTCGGCCAGGCGATCGCCCTTCGAGACGATGTGCCCGTCGGTGTAGAGCAGATGCGCACCGTAGGGGATGCGATGCGTCGAGCGCTCGCGACCATCCATGTCGATGATCGCGACCTCGCCCGAGCGCGACATCGAGACGCGACGCCCACGCGGATCGACGATCGTCGGCAGCTCGCGATATTCGATCGTGCCGTCGACGACGGCCTCGAGGTTCGAGGTCTCGTTGAGCTGCGCCGCCCCGCCGATGTGGAACGTCCGCATCGTCAGCTGCGTGCCCGGCTCGCCGATCGACTGCGCCGCGATGACGCCGACGGCCTCACCGATGTTCACCGGCGTACCGCGCGCGAGATCGCGGCCGTAGCAGGTGGCGCAGACGCCGCCGATGCTCTCGCAGACCAGCGGCGAGCGGATCTGCACCGCCTGCGTGCCGATCGTCTCGATCCGCACGATCGCGGGCTCGTCGAGCAGCGTACCCTCGGGGATCAGCACCTCGTTGGTCTTGCTGTCGACGATGTCCTCCGCCGTGGTGCGGCCGAGGATGCGCTCGCCGAGCGAGGCGATGGTGGCGCCGCCCTGGACGATCGCCTTCATCTCCAGCGAGCGCTCGGTGCCGCAATCGATCTCGACGATGACGCAATCCTGCGACACGTCGACCAGACGGCGGGTGAGGTAGCCCGAGTTGGCGGTCTTGAGCGCCGTATCCGCGAGACCCTTACGGGCGCCGTGGGTCGAGTTGAAGTACTCAAGGACGGTCAGGCCTTCCTTGAAGTTCGAGATGATCGGCGTCTCGATGATCTCGCCCGAGGGCTTGGCCATCAGGCCGCGCATGCCGGCGAGCTGCTTGATCTGCGCCGCCGAACCACGGGCACCCGAATGCGCCATCATGTAGATGGCGTTCATCGACTTCTCGCGACCCTTGTTGGGACCGTCGGTCTCGATCTTGACCGCCTGGATCTCCTTCATCATCTCGGCCGCCACGCGGTCGCCGCAGCGCGACCAGGCGTCGATGACCTTGTTGTACTTCTCCTGCTGCGTGATCAGGCCGTCCTGATACTGCTGCTCGTAATCCTTCACGAGCGTACGCGTCTCCTCGACGAGGGGAACCTTGGCCTCGGGGATGATCATGTCGTCCTTGCCGAACGAGATGCCCGCCTGGAACGCGTGGCGGAAGCCGAGCGACATGATCGCGTCGGCGAACAGCACCGTGTCCTTCTGGCCGGTGTGACGATAGACCTCGTCGATCACGTCGCCGATGTCCTTCTTGGTCAGCACGCGGTTGACCGTGTCGAAGGGCACCTTGAACGACTTGGGCAGGCACTCGCCGATCAGCATGCGGCCGGGCGTCGTCTCATAGCGCTTGAGATACTGATTGCCCTGCTCGTCGGTCTGCGGAACGCGGCTGATGATCTTCGAGTGCAGCGTCACCGCCTTGGCGTTGAGCGCCTGATGCACCTCCATCATATCGGAGATCATCATGCCCTCGCCGGGCTCCTTCTCCTTGGAGAGCGAGAGGTAATAGAGCCCGAGCACCATGTCCTGCGAGGGGACGATGATCGGCTTGCCGTTGGCGGGCGAGAGGATGTTGTTGGTCGACATCATCAGCACGCGCGCTTCCAGCTGTGCCTCTAGGCTCAGGGGCACGTGAACGGCCATCTGATCGCCGTCGAAGTCGGCGTTGAACGCCGAGCAGACCAGCGGATGGAGCTGGATCGCCTTGCCCTCGATCAGCACGGGCTCGAACGCCTGGATGCCGAGACGGTGCAGCGTGGGCGCGCGGTTGAGCATCACGGGATGCTCGCGGATCACCTCGTCCAGGATGTCCCAGACTTCCTTGCGCTCCTTCTCCACCCACTTCTTCGCCTGCTTGAGCGTCATGCTCAGGCCCTTGGCGTCGAGGCGCGCGTAGATGAACGGCTTGAACAGCTCGAGCGCCATCTTCTTGGGCAGGCCGCATTGA
Source organism: uncultured Sphingomonas sp. (assembly GCF_937859915.1). Classification (GTDB taxonomy): domain Bacteria; phylum Pseudomonadota; class Alphaproteobacteria; order Sphingomonadales; family Sphingomonadaceae; genus Solisphingomonas. Next base: position 48,456 of record NZ_CALMAW010000014.1, read on the forward strand.
TGCAGCTTCAACTCAGGCCCCGTGACGATCACCGACCGGCCCGAATAGTCGACGCGCTTGCCGAGCAGATTCTGGCGGAAGCGGCCCTGCTTGCCCTTGAGCATGTCGGACAGCGACTTGAGGGGGCGCTTGTTGGCGCCCGTGATCGTGCGGCCGCGGCGGCCGTTGTCGAACAGCGCGTCGACGGCCTCCTGCAGCATGCGCTTCTCGTTGCGGACGATGATGTCCGGCGCGCGCAGCTCCATCAGGCGCTTCAACCGGTTGTTGCGGTTGATCACGCGGCGATAGAGATCGTTGAGATCGGAGGTCGCGAAGCGGCCGCCATCGAGCGGCACCAGCGGACGCAGCTCGGGCGGGATCACCGGCACGACGTCGAGGATCATCCACTCGGGGCGGTTGCCCGAATCGATGAAGCTCTCGACGACCTTCAAGCGCTTGATGATCTTCTTGGGCTTGAGCTCGGACTTGGTGACGGCGAGCTCATCCAGGAGCTCCTTGCGCTCGCCCTCGAGGTCGAGGTCGATGAGCATCTGCTTGACCGCCTCGGCGCCGATCCCGGCGGAGAAGGCGTCCTCGCCATATTCGTCCTGCGCGGAGAGGATCTCGTCCTCGGTGAGCAGCTGATACTTCTCGAGCGGGGTCAGGCCCGGCTCGATCACGACATAGGCCTCGAAGTAGAGGATGCGCTCGAGCTGCTTGAGCTGCATGTCGAGCAGCAGGCCGATGCGCGACGGCAGCGACTTCAAGAACCAGATGTGCGCGACGGGAGCGGCGAGCTCGATATGGCCCATCCGCTCGCGGCGGACCTTCGAGACGGTGACCTCGACGCCGCACTTCTCGCAGACGATGCCCTTATACTTCATCCGCTTGTACTTGCCGCACAGGCACTCGTAATCCTTGATCGGACCGAAGATGCGCGCGCAGAACAGGCCGTCGCGCTCGGGCTTGAACGTGCGGTAGTTGATGGTCTCGGGCTTCTTGATCTCGCCGAACGACCAGGAGCGGATGCGCTCCGGGGAGGCGATCCCGATCTTGATCTGGTCGAACGTCTCCGGCTTCGCGAGCGGATTGGCGAAATTGGTCATCTCGTTCATGTGCAACTCCTAAGCCGTTGGCTTGGGTGAAATCTATCCGTTCGCCCTGAGTAGGGACTGAGCTTGTCGAAGGCCCGTATCGAAGGGGCCTCGCGCTCCGGTCCTTCGATACGCCGCTTCGACAAGCTCAGCGGCTACTCAGGACGAACGGTATATTGGGTCGTTACTCCGCGGCCTTCGCCAGCCCGTCCTCGTCGACATTCTCGTCGTTGAGAAGTTCGACGTTGAGGCCCAGCGAGCGCATCTCCTTGACGAGCACGTTGAAGCTCTCGGGGATGCCGGCCTCGAACGTATCGTCGCCCTTGACGATCGCCTCATAGACCTTGGTGCGGCCGACGACGTCGTCGGACTTGACCGTCAGCATCTCCTGCAGCGTGTAGGCGGCGCCGTACGCCTGGAGCGCCCACACCTCCATCTCACCGAAGCGCTGCCCGCCGAACTGCGCCTTACCACCCAGCGGCTGCTGGGTAACAAGCGAGTAGGGCCCGATCGACCGCGCGTGGATCTTGTCGTCCACGAGATGGTGCAGCTTGAGCATGTAGATATACCCAACCGTCACCTTGCGATCGAACATGTCGCCGGTCCGCCCGTCGAACAGATCGCTCTGGCCCGACGTGTCGAGGTTGGCGAGCGTCAGCATGTGCGAGACGTCAGCCTCGCGCGCGCCGTCGAACACCGGTGTCGCCATCGGCACGCCGTTCTTGAGCAGGCCCGCCATCTCGACGATCTCGTCGCCCGAGCGGCTGTCGATCTCGGCATGATATTGCTCGCCATAGGCGATCTTCATCTGCTCGACGACCGCCTCGGGCGGCTTGCCGCCGGTGACGCCGGGATTGGCCTCACGCCATTCTTCGAGCGCCGCGGTGATCTGCTTGCCGAGACCTCGCGAGGCCCAGCCGAGATGCGTCTCGAAGATCTGCCCGACGTTCATGCGCGACGGCACGCCCAGCGGGTTCAAGACGATGTCGACCGGCGTCCCGTCGGCGAGGAACGGCATGTCCTCGTTCGGCAGGATGCGCGAGATGACGCCCTTGTTGCCGTGACGGCCGGCCATCTTGTCGCCCGGCTGCAGCTTGCGCTTCACCGCGACGAACACCTTGACCATCTTGAGCACGCCCGGCGGCAGTTCGTCACCGCGCTGCAGCTTCTCGACGCGATCCTCGTAGCGCTTCTGGAAGACGCTGGCGGCGTCGTCATACTGCGCCTTGACCGCCTCAAGATCGGCCTGCCGCGCATCGTCGGCGACCGCGAACCTCCACCATTCGCGCTTCTCGACGTCGGCGAGCAGCTCGGCGGTGATCTCGGTGCCCTTCTTGATGCCCTTGGGCGCGGCCGCGATGACCTGCCCGATCAGCATCGGCTGCAAGCGGCCGAACGTCGCACGGTTGAGGATCGCGCGCTCGTCCTCGCGATCCTTGGCGAGGCGATCGATCTCCTCGCGTTCGATCGCGAGCGCGCGCTCGTCCTTATCGACGCCGTGGCGGTTGAACACGCGCACGTCGACGACGGTGCCGGTGACGCCCGGGGGCAACCGCAGCGAGGTGTCGCGAACGTCCGAGGCCTTCTCGCCGAAGATCGCGCGGAGAAGCTTCTCCTCCGGCGTCATCGGCGATTCACCCTTGGGGGTGATCTTGCCGGCGAGGATGTCGCCCGGCTCAATCTCGGCACCGATGTAGACGATGCCCGCCTCGTCGAGGTTGCGGAGCGCTTCCTCGCCGACATTGGGGATGTCGCGGGTGATGTCCTCGGGACCGAGCTTGGTGTCGCGGGCCATCACCTCGAACTCCTCGATGTGGATCGAGGTGAAGACGTCGTCCTTCACGATCCGCTCGGAGATCAGGATGGAATCCTCGTAGTTGTAGCCGTTCCACGGCATGAACGCGACGAGGACGTTGCGGCCGAGCGCGAGCTCGCCGAACTCGGTCGAGGGACCATCGGCGATGATGTCGCCCTTGCTGACCCGCTCGCCCACCTTCACCAGCGGACGCTGGTTGATGCAGGTCGACTGGTTCGAGCGCTGGAACTTCATCAGCGTGTAGATGTCGACGCCCGACTTGCCCGGCTCGACCTCGTCGGTCGCCCGGATCACGATGCGGGCGGCGTCGACCTGGTCGACGATACCCGACCGCTTGGCGCCGATCGCGGCACCCGAGTCCCGCGCCACCGTCTCTTCCATGCCGGTGCCCACGAACGGGGCCTCGGCGCGGACGAGCGGCACCGCCTGGCGCTGCATGTTCGAGCCCATCAGCGCGCGGTTGGCGTCATCGTTTTCCAGGAAGGGAATGAGCGATGCCGCGACTGAGACGAGCTGCTTGGGGCTGACGTCCATCAGCGTGATCTGATCGCGCATCGCCATCAGGAACTCGCCGGCCTCGCGCGCCGAGATCAGCTCCTCGACGAAGGTGCCGTCCGCCGAGACTTCGGCGTTGGCCTGCGCGATCGTGTGCTTGGCCTCTTCCATCGCCGACAGGTACACGACCTCGTCGGTGACCTTGTGGTCGATGACCTTGCGATACGGCGTCTCGATGAAGCCGTACTTGTTCACCCGCGAGAAGCTGGCGAGCGAGTTGATCAGGCCGATGTTCGGGCCTTCCGGCGTCTCGATCGGGCAGATGCGGCCATAATGCGTCGGATGGACGTCGCGGACCTCGAAGCCCGCGCGCTCGCGGGTGAGGCCGCCCGGCCCGAGCGCCGAGACGCGACGCTTGTGCGTCACTTCGGAGAGCGGGTTGGTCTGATCCATGAACTGCGACAGCTGCGACGAGCCGAAGAACTCGCGCACCGCGGCAACCGCAGGCTTGGCGTTGATCAGGTCGTTGGGCATCACGGTGGAGACATCCACCGACGACATCCGCTCCTTCACGGCGCGCTCCATGCGGAGCAGGCCGACGCGGTACTGGTTCTCGAGCAGTTCGCCGACCGACCGCACGCGGCGGTTGCCGAGATTGTCGATGTCGTCGATCTCGCCCTTGCCGTCCTTGAGGCCGACCAGCGTCTTGACCACCTCAAGGATGTCCTCGGTGCGCAGCGTCGTCACCGTGTCCTCGACGTCGAGGTCGAGGCGCATGTTGAGCTTGACGCGGCCGACCGCCGAAAGGTCGTAGCGCTCGGGATCGAAGAACAGCCCGGCGAAGAGGGCCTCAGCGGTCTCCTTCGTCGGCGGCTCGCCGGGGCGCATGACGCGGTAGATCTCGGAAAGCGCATGATCGCGCTCCTCGACCTTGTCGGCCTTGAGCGTGTTGCGGATCCATGCGCCGGTCGAGACGTGATCGATGTCGAGCAGCTCGAGATTCTCGATGCCGGCGGCGTCGAGCTTGGCAAGGTTCTCCTCGGAGACCTCGTCGCCCGCCTCGATGTAGATCTCGCCGGTCGACTCATTGATCAGGTCATAGGCACTGAACCGGCCGAAGATTTCCTCGGTCGGGATCAGCAGCGTGACGAGACCGTCCTTGCCGGCCTTGTTGGCGGCACGCGGGCTGATCTTGGTGCCGGCGGGGAAGACGACCTCGCCGGTGTCGCCGTTGACGACGTCGTACATCGGCTTCTGGCCGCGCCAATTCTCGGACAGGAAGGGGACCTTCCAGCCGTTGGGCCCGCGGACATAGGTCGCGGTCTTGTAGAATTCGTTGAGGATCTGCTCGCCCGACAGGCCGAGAGCATAGAGCAGCGTCGTCACCGGCAGCTTGCGCTTGCGATCGATGCGGACGTTGACGATGTCCTTGGCGTCGAACTCGAAATCGAGCCACGAACCGCGATACGGGATCACGCGCGCCGCGAACAAATATTTACCCGAGGCGTGGGTCTTGCCGCGATCATGGTCGAAGAGGACGCCCGGCGACCGGTGCATCTGGCTGACGATCACGCGCTCGGTGCCGTTGACGATGAACGTGCCGTTCCACGTCATCAGCGGCATGTCGCCCATGTAGACGTCCTGCTCCTTGATATCGAGCACCGAGCGGGTCTCGGTATCGGGATCGACCTCGAACACGATCAGGCGGAGCGTCACGCGCATCGGCGCGGCGTAGGTCATGCCGCGCTGGCGGCATTCCTCGGTGTCGTACTTCGGGTCTTCCAGCTCGTAATTGACGAAATCGAGCTCGGCGGTGCCGGCGAAGTCGCGGATCGGGAAGACGCTGCGCAGCGTCTTCTCGAGCCCCGAGACATAGCCGATCGACGGATCGGACCGCAGGAACTGCTCATAGCTCTCCCGCTGCACTTCGATCAGGTTCGGCATCTGCACGACTTCGTGGATGTTGCCGAACACCTTGCGGATGCGCTTCTTGGCGCCCGCGATGAAGTGGGGGGGGATGGGCTGGGTGGCCATATACGGGTCCGTCCTCGATCGTTTCACGTCGTTGGCGTGCCTCGCAGCACCCCGGAAGCCTGACCGCAGGTTTTACCCCACGAAAAAAAGTGCGGACCCGGGCATTCGGGACCACACTGTTGCACTCTACGTTCCCGCTCTCGTCTCCCATTCGTCGCGACCCGGTGCGCAAGGCGGGTCGTGTCCCGGAGGCGGGGCGGGCGGCCAGCCATGCGTCGATACGACGAACGGACGGCCTGCTATGTCGGAAGAGGGCTATATAGCGTCTCGTTCCGGGAAGGGAAGGGGGAATGCGCGAGAGATCGCGAACATGGCGATCCGCCGGCCCTGTCCAACACCGGTGATGCCGGAAAAGAAAAGGGGCGACCCGTCACCGGGCCGCCCCTCGCATAGCCGGCCAAGCCCGAAGGCGAGGCCAAGCCAGTCGCTTACTTGACCTCGACGGTCGCGCCGGCGTCTTCGAGCTGCTTCTTGACCTTCTCGGCCTCGTCCTTGCTCACGCCTTCCTTGATCGCCTTGGGGGCCGACTCAACGAGGGTCTTGGCCTCCGTCAGGCCGAGGCCGGTGATCGCGCGGACTTCCTTGATGACGTTGATCTTCTTGCCACCGTCGCCGGTGAGGATCACGTCGAACTCGGTCTTCTCTTCGACGGCGGCGGCAGCGGCGCCACCACCGGCGGGTGCAGCGGCGACAGCCGCGGCAGCCGAAACGCCCCACTTCTCTTCGAGCAGCTTCGAGAGCTCGGCGGCTTCGAGAACGGTGAGAGCCGACAGGTCGTCGACGATCTTCTGCAGGTCAGCCATGATATATCTCCATATGCGGGGCGAATGGGCCCCAAAATGTCTTCAGGTATGCAAGTAAGGTCAGGCCGCCTCGGCCTCGTCCTTGGTCGCGTAAGCGGCGAACACGCGGGCCAGCTGGCCTGCGGGCGCCTGCACGATCTGAACGATCTTGGTCGCGGGTGCCTGTACCAGGCCCACGATCTTGGCGCGCAGTTCGTCCAGCGAAGGCAGCTCGGCGAGCGCCTTCACACCGTTCACGTCGAGGAGCGTATCCCCCATCGCGCCGCCGACGATTTCCAACTTGTCGTTGGTCTTCGCGTAATCGACGACGGCCTTGGCGGCCGCCACCGGATCGACGGAGGTCGAAAGCGCGGTCGGCCCGGTCAGCAGCGAGCTGAGCGAGGTGTAGGCCGTGCCTTCGGCAGCGATGCGGGCGAGGCGGTTCTTGGCAACCTTGTAGCTGGCGCCGGCTTCACGCATCTTCACGCGCAGCACAGTGGACTGTGCGACGGTGAGACCGAGATTGCGGGTGACAACCACCACGCCGCTCTCGGTGAAAGTGCGATTCAACTCGGCGACAGCCGCGGACTTCTGAGCGCGATCCATGCCAATCTCCACTTCGTGTGCCGGCCCGCGACAGTGCGGGCCAGCGAGAGCCATGAAGCCGATACGCCGCTTCACGGCCCGTCCGTGGGAAATCGTCGCCTGGCCGCGTCTCGTCCCGAAAGACGTGAGCATGGCAGACCCGGATGATCATCGCGCGGCAAACGCGCGAAAGATCCGGTCAAACTCTTCCCCGCCTATGCAGCCTGATTAAGGGGCGATCCCCAGCTGCAGTCTCGGACGGTACGTCACCCGCTTCCGAGAAGGCGGGTGATTCGAGGGGCGCCTATAGCGTGGTAGGGCACCGGCGTCACGCGCGATCTACAGGATCCTGTCTCGGCGCGTCATCGGGTGCAGATTGGTGCGATATACTTGGCGCGCACCTTTAGCGGGAATATCCATTCCTTGCCCTCGACCGTCACCGAGCAAGCCTCCGTCGCGTCGCCGGAACCGTAGCCGAATGTCGCTCCGCTTGCGTGTCTCACATGATGGCGAGGAGTTCGCTATGCCTGTCCAGACGGTGCCGAACGGCGCGCATGGTTTCGATGCCAATTCGGTTTTGTCGGTGCCGCGCTGCCAACAGGCGCGCGCAATGGGGTTCGTCTTCGCGGTCCGCTATGTAGCATTGGGGACATCGCCAGGCAGCGGCAATCTCTCCGCGTCAGAAGTGAAGGCGATCGTCAGCTCGGGTCTCGGGCTGATGCCCGTCCAGCATGTCGCCAAGCCGGGGTGGACACCAAGCGCAGCGTCGGGTCAGGCCAACGGCCAAAATGCGGCGGCGCACGCGGCAAGCGCCACGCTGCCGCCGGGCATCAATCTCTGGGTGGATCTGGAGGGGATCAATCACACCACGCCCGCCGAAGATGTGATCGCCTATTGTAACGCATGGTGCGCCGAGGTCGTCCAGGCCGGCTTTGTGCCGGGCGTATATGTCGGTGCCGACGCGATCCTGAGCGGCGACCAGCTCTATTGGCGGCTACAGCTCAAACATTATTGGAAATCGGGCAGCCGCGTGCCCGACATCCCCCATCGCGGCTATCAGCTGGTGCAGCGGATCGTGGCGGGGGACAGCCCGTTCGGCATCGACATCGACCGCAATTTGGCGACGACCGACAGCTTCGGTGATGCCGCGTTGATGCTGACCTAAGTCGCACAAAGGGCGTGAGAGAGGTGAGCGGCCGCCCACCTCTCCCACGCCCGATAGCGAGACCGTTGTTTACGCGTCGAGCGCGGCCGGGTCGACCTTGACGCCGGCGCCCATCGTCGAGCTGATCGCGACCTTCTTGACGTACTTGCCCTTGGCGCCGGCCGGCTTGGCCTTGACCAGCGCGTCGAGCAGCGCGTCGAAATTGGCGCGCAGGTCCTCCGCCGGGAACGACGCCTTGCCGATGCCCGAATGGATGATCCCCGCCTTTTCGACGCGATATTCGATCTGGCCGCCCTTGGCTGCCTGCACGGCGGCGGCGACGTTCATCGTCACGGTGCCGAGCTTGGGGTTGGGCATCAGGCCCTTGGGGCCCAGCACCTTACCGAGACGGCCGACGAGGCCCATCATGTCCGGGGTCGCGATGCAGCGATCGAAGTCGATCGTGCCACCCTGGACGAGCTCGAGCAGGTCTTCGGCACCGACGACGTCAGCGCCGGCCGCGGTGGCTTCCTCGGCCTTGGCGCCGCGCGCGAACACGCCGACGCGGACCGTCTTGCCGGTACCCTTGGGCAGCGTCACGACGCCACGGACCATCTGATCGGCATGGCGCGGATCGACGCCGAGGTTGACCGCGACTTCGATCGTCTCGTCGAACTTCGAGGTCGCGTGAGTGCGTGCGAGGCCGATCGCCTCGTCGATGCCGTGCAGCTTCTCGCGATCAATCGCGGTGCCCAGCGTCTTCGCCTTCTTGGTCAGCTTGGCCATGTTCAGCCCTCCACCACTTCGAGGCCCATGGCCCGTGCCGAACCCTCGATCGTCTTGGTCGCCGCATCGACGTCCATCGCGTTCAGGTCCTTCATCTTCATCGCCGCGATCTCGGCTAGCTGCGAGCGCTTGATCTTGCCCGCGATCGCCTTGCCCGGCTCCTTCGAACCTGAGGTCAGGCCAGCGGCCTTCTTGAGCAGGAACGAGGCCGGCGGCGTCTTGGTGATGAACGAGAAGCTGCGATCCGCGTAGACGGTGATCACCGTCGGGATCGGCATGCCCTTCTCGAGCTCGCTCGTCGACGCGTTGAACGCCTTGCAGAATTCCATGATGTTGACGCCGCGCTGGCCGAGCGCGGGACCGATCGGCGGCGACGGATTGGCGGCGCCGGCCTTCACTTGCAACTTGATGTACCCGGTAATCTTCTTCGCCATGATGATCTCCTATGGCTTAGCGGTGGTGGCGGCGTCCCCGAAGGTCGGCCTCCCGCGGACTATGTACTCAACTCACGCTCCTGACCCGTCATCCTGACGATCGTCAGGATCCAGAGCCCCAGGCGGCAGCGCTTGCCGCTCTGGATCCCGGAGCACGTCCGGGATGACGATCGGGGCTTACGCCCCGGCCATTATTTGACGCGTTCCACCTGCTCGAACTCGAGCTCGACAGGCGTCGCGCGCCCGAAGATCGACACCGACACCTTGACGCGGGCGCGATCGAAATCGAGCTCCTCGACCAGGCCGTTGAACGAGGCGAACGGACCGTCGAGCACCTTGACCTGATCGCCGATGTCGAAATCGACCTTGAGCTTGGCCTTGGGGGCGGCGACCGCCTGCTCCTCCTTGGTGTTGAGGATGCGCGCCGCCTCGGACTCGCTGATCGGCTGCGGCTTGCCATTATTGCCGAGGAAGCCCGTCACCTTCGGCGTATTGCGCACGAGGTGATAGACGTCGTCGTTCATGTGCAGCTTGGCCAGCACATAGCCGGGGAAGAATTTGCGGTCCGACGTGACCTTCTTGCCGCGACGGACCTCGGTGACCTTCTCGGTGGGGACCTCGACGGCCTCGACGAGCTGCTCGAGCCCCATGCGGCCGGCGTCGGCGAGGATCTGCTCCTTCACCTTGTTCTCGAAGCCCGAATAGGCGTGGATGATGTACCAGCGCGACATGCTTATCCTATACCTTTGAGCCGGCGCTCAAGCGACGAGCTTGAGCAGCGCCTGGGCGAGCGCGTTGAAGGCCTGGTCGACGCCGAGGAAGAACAAGGCGAGCAACGTCGTCATGAGGACCACCATCACGGCGGTCATCGTGGTTTCCTTGCGGGTCGGCCAGGAGACCTTGTTGGTCTCGGTGCGCACCTGCTGGATGAACTCGGGCACGGACTGGACGAAACCGCCAATCCCGCCGTCCTTCTGGGTCGTCCTTGCCACGTACGTCCACCTTCCGAAAACGACACAAGAGGCCGCAGGCGCCATCCCACTTTGACGTGGGGAGCGGCGCCCTGGCCTCGCTCATCTGCTTACCCGACCTTTTGGTCCACCATCCGAGGATGGCAGGAGCGGGGGGACTCGAACCCACGACCCTCGGTTTTGGAGACCGATGCTCTACCAACTGAGCTACGCTCCTCCAGGTCGGGAGCGGATGCAGCCCATAGCGAGAGCAGGGGCGGGGTGCAAGGGGTTGGGGAGTGGCTCGGGTAGCTTCCGCGCCCCGTTCGTCCCAAGCGAAGTGGAGGGACCGATGTCGAGCGCGGCGCTCGCCGCCGAATGCCTCGGCTTCGCTCGGCACGAACGGTGTGTTGCGGATAGCGTGCGCCTCAGATCGCCCGCAGCACCCGGCCATCGGCCTTGGCATGCGCCAGCGCGGAGGCGGCGCTGGGATCGACCGGCTGGCCGACCAGCCAGCCCTGTACCTGGCTGCAGCCGAGTCCGCGCATGCGGTCATATTCGCTGCGGGTCTCGGCTCCCTCGGCGATCGTGGTCATGCCGAGCGAATCCGCCATGGCGACGATCGCGCGGACGATCGCAATGCTCTCGGCGGCGTTGCCGGTCGCGCCGCGGACGAAGCTGCGGTCGATCTTGATCGTCGAGAAGCGCCCCTTGCGCAAATAGCCCAGCGACGACGCGCCGGTGCCGAAATCGTCGAGCGCGATGCGGACGCCCAGCGCCATGACCCGATCGACGATGTCGGTGATGCCGCCGTCGCGCACGAACACTTCCTCGGCGATCTCGAGCTCGAGCCGGTCGGGCGACAGGCCGGAGTGCGATAGCGCCGAGACGATCGTCGCCAGCAACTGCGGGTCGCGAAGCTGCGCTTGCGCCATGTTGACCGAGACGCGGACATGCTCGGGCCAGGTCGCGGCATCGCGGCACGCCGAGTGCATCACCCAGTCGCCGATCCGGCCGATCAGTCGCGCGTCCTCGGCGACCGGGATGAATACTTCGGGAGAGACGTTGCCGAGTTCGGGATGGACCCAGCGCAGGAAGGCCTCGAAGCCCGCGAGCTTGCCGCCCGCCGCCTCGACGATCGGCTGGTAGACCAGGCTGAGTTCGCCGCGTTCGAGGGCATCGCGGAGCGCGACTTCGATGCGGCGGCGCTCCTCGGCCTGGGCGTGGAGCTGCGGCTCGTAACGGCGGTGGACGCCGCGACCGTCATCCTTGGCGCGGTAGAGCGCGAGATCGGCGTTACGCAGCAATGTCTCGACTGCGCGTCCGTCGCGCGGGGCGGTCGCCGAGCCGACGCTGCCGCCGATGTGAAGTTGATGGTCGTCGATCGCGAAGGGTGCGCTCAGCGTCTCGACGATCCGCGTGGCGAGCCGGTCGACACGATCGCGGTCGGTCGCGTCGGTGACCACGACTGCGAACTCGTCGCCGCCAAGTCGGCCGCAGAGATCGCCATGCGTCAGCAGCGCCGACAGCCGGTTGGATACTTCGATCAGCAGCTTGTCGCCGACGGGGTGGCCAAGCGTGTCGTTGACCTGCTTGAACCTGTCGAGATCGATCAGCATCAGGGTCGAGCGTCGGCCGTTGTGATGGCCGTCACGCAGCGCCGTACCGAGCTTGTCGATGACATGCGCGCGGTTGGCGAGGCCGGTCAGCCCGTCGAACCGTGCCATTCGATCGATCCTCTCGGCCGAACGGTGGCGATCGGTCGCGTCGGTGCCGACCCCCCAGAACCCGACCATCGCACCACGTTCGTCGCGGCGAGGCGCCGCGGACAGCGCCCACCAGCGGTGTTCGCCGTCGATCATCACGGGCACGATCAGATCGCGGAAGCTTTCCCGCAGCCGCAGCTTTTCAGCGAGGATGCGGATTCCGGGCGCGACCTCGCCATCATTATCCCACGCGTCGCCGGCAAGCAGGGCGAGCAGCGGCCTGCCCTCGATCTGTGCATGGTCCAGTCCGAACAGGCGGGCCAGTCGCGGCGACACGTCGACGAGGCATTTCGCGGTGTCCGTCCGCCACAGCCAATCCGCGCCCGAATCCTCATGCTCTCGGAGCAACAGGCTGATCACCTCCTCCTTGCTGCTTAATGTCTGTTCGGCGCTGATGCGACCGAGCAGCAGCCGCGCATTGGCGGCGAAGGTGGCAACGGCCCCCAGCGTGAACACGGTCGCGACGCCGGCAAGCATGAACCGCCCGTCCGCGGCCATCGCGGCCGCGGCGGCGGTGCCGACGACAAGGATAAAGCCGATTCCGCCGATCGGGCTTGGCGTGAGCAGCGCGGTCGCGGCCATGACCAGCACGCCGCCCGTCGCCAGCAGCGTGAAATTATGCGGCGTGTTCGCCGGGCCGGTGAACAGCGCCATAGCGACCGCCCAGCCATGTCCGAGCAATAGCGCGCCGACAAGATCCGGATCGTTCCAGGTCGCCCGCGCCCGCGCTGACCGATTTGCGCCGAGCCCGATCAATATGGCGACACCGATGATTGCCGCGATCCACGGCAGCACTATGCGGGGGCCCAGCGTGCCGCCGCGCAGCGCGAGCACGCTCAGCGCCGCAAGCAGATTGACGGCTATCCACAGCGGACGGCGCATACTGAGCGCAGCCGCGCGCTGCGGCGCCAGCGCCGGATGGGCATCGTTGCGCCCGCCGGAAAAGCCGAGCGTGTAGACCCAGGAGGGCGTTATGCGCTCCGAACGGAATGTTGGCGAATTTGGCACCCGCGAACGGTAGCGGAGATACCTTACCGTCACGTAAGCGTCGGCAAGCAAAATCCGCGGTCCAAGCCGGAAAAACGGCGGTTAGCAGCCGTTCCTGCGAGACGCCGCCCGAAAGTCCTCGCTCAGGCGGCGATATCGTATGGCTGAATTTCGCCAGAGAGGTACAGCGTTCGCGCCTTGGCGCGGCTGAGTTTGCCCGAACTCGTGCGCGGCAACGTACGCGGCGGGACAAGCTCGATCACGCAGTTCATGCCGGTGATCGCGCGGACCTTCTCGCGGATCAGGTCGCGCAGCCGGGTACGCTCGGCCTGGTCCGACGTGCGGCACTGGACGAGCACCGCGGGAGTTTCCTCGCCGCCTGGCGTGGTGATCGCGAAGGCGGCGATGTCGCCGGCCTTGAAGCCGGGCAGCTGCTCGACCGCCCATTCGATGTCCTGCGGCCAGTGGTTGCGGCCGTTGACGATGATCATGTCCTTGGCGCGGCCGACGATGTAGAGATAGCCGTCGCTCATGTAGCCCATGTCGCCGGTGTCGAGCCAGCCGTCGATCAGGCAGGCGGCGGTGGCGTCAGGATCGCGGAAATAGCCGGCCATGACCGACGGCCCGCGGCACCAGACCTTGCCGATCGCGCGTTCGGGCAGGTCCGCGCCGTCCTCCTCGCGGATCGCGATCGCCATGTCGCGCACCGGACGGCCGCAATTGACGATCGCGCGATACCGCTGCGGGCGGCGCAGGCCGCCCTTCCGGCCGCCGTCGCCGGCGCCGTCGGCGAGGTCACCGCCCGACAGCTGCGTCTCCTCGACCAGCTCGGCGCGGATGCCCTCGCCCGGCGGCATGATCGACACCGCCAGCGTCGCCTCGGCCAGGCCGTAGCTCGGCAGGAACGCGGACGCCTGGAACCCTGCGGGGGCGAACGCGTCGACGAAGCTCTGCATCACGTCCGGGCGGATCATGTCCGCGCCGTTGCCCGCGATGCGCCAGCGCGACAGGTCGAGCCGATCCTCGACCCGGCTCTGGCTGCCGATGCGGCGCGCGCAGATGTCGTAGCCGAAGGTGGGGGAGTAGGAGAGGGTGGTGCCCGGATGGCGGCTGATCATGTCGAGCCAGGCCAGCGGGCGGCGCGCGAAATCCTCGGTCTTCAGGTAATCGGTCGACACCTGGTTGGCGACCGGCGACAGCATGCAGCCGACGAGGCCCATGTCGTGATACCAGGGCAGCCACGATATGCAGCGGTCGCCGGCGCGCACCTCCATGCCGTGGCTGTGCGCCGCCAGATTGTTGAGCAGCGCGGCATGGGTGATCGCGACGCCGTGCGGGAAGCGCGTCGATCCGCTGGAATATTGCAGATAGGCGATGCTGTCGGGGTCCGCGGCCGGCAGCGGCGCGGGATCGGCGGCGCGGGTCGCGAACCGGTCCCAGTCCTCGCCCGGCACCCCGGCCAGCGATGCCGCCTCCGCCGCCATCGGCGCGAGGTCGGGCGGATAGATCAGCAGTGCGGGCTCGCAACTGGCCAGCTGGGCGCGCAGCTGGTCGATGTACGAGTCGCGGCCGCCGAACGAGGTGGGCAGCGGCAAGGGCACGGGCCACGCGCCGGCATAGACCGCGCCGAAGAACAGGGCGGCGAACTCAGGCACCGTTTCG
>NZ_CALMAW010000015.1 GCF_937859915.1 uncultured Sphingomonas sp.
ACCCGCGCCTGCGCGGCGGCGCGCTGCGCGAGCTTGTCCGCCGTCTTGGGCGACTGGTCGGCGAGCGATGCGGGATGGCCGCCCTGCCCGCCCGGGGTGCAGGCGACCGTCGAGAGGCCGAGCGCCAGCGACAAGGTCGCGATCCGGCTGAGCGTGCTGTGCTTCATGGCGATGTCCTACGGTTCAGCGGTGCGGCGGCAGACTCGCCGCCAATTTTGTCAGGTCGGGCATGTCGGCGAGCAGGCGATCGAGGGCCTCGGTGACGATCTGCTGCGCGGAGCGGTTCTGGACCACGCAGGCGAGGCGAAGGAGGAGGTGACGGTCGGCGTCGAGCCGCAGCGTGAAGGCCGCCTTGCGCTGGTCGGTGCGGATTGCTGCGAGCGCCGCCGTGCGGCCGGACGGCTTGCGGACCCGTACCTTGGGCGCGGGCGCGGCGTCGGCCGTGTCGGCGACGGGCGCCTCGGCCGGTGCGGGCGCGACCAGATGGGTCACGATCGGCGGCGCGTCCGCCGACGGCGCATCGGGCACGACATCGGCCGGAGCGGGCACGATCGGCGCGGCCTCGTCGGGCGCTGGCGCCAGCTCGAACTCGCGGGCGATCTCGTCCTGCTGGCGCAGCACCTCGGGCAGGACGGCGCGGGGCGGCGCGGTGCCGTCGGCGAGCCCGGCGGGCAGCGTCGCGCCGGCGATCCGGGGCACGTCATGCCCCATGTCGTTCCAGCCGAGATCGTCGGTCGGCACCGGGTTCGGCGAAAAACCCTGCGGACGCATCGCGGGACGGGCCTGTCCCTTGCGCGCGAGCAAGCCCGAGGAAAGCGAAGCAAAAGCCTTGTTGTCGCGCATCACCCGATCCTTACTGGACGACCCGGCGGCCGAAGCTGCCGGAGGCACGGGGTGCGACCATCGCGGGGCCGGCGGCCGGCGCGGTGAAGATGGTACGGCGGAAATTCTTCTCGAGCCGGTCCCAGATATAGGTCCACAGCTCGACGACCTCGTTGGCGGAGCGGCCCTTGGGGTCGACCTCCATCACCGTGCGGCCGTCGATCATCGAGGCGGCGAAGTCGGTGCGGTGGTGGATCGTGATCGGCGCGACGGTGCCGTGCTGCGACAGCGCGATCGCCGCCTCGTGCGTGATCCGCGCCTTGGGGGTGGCGCCGTTGACGACGAACAGCAAAGGCTTCCCCGAGCGCTCGCACAGGTCGACGGTGGCGCCGACCGCGCGCAGATCGTGCGGGGACGGGCGCGTCGGGATGACGATCAGCTCGGCAACCTGGATGACGCTCTGGATCGCCATCGTGATCGCCGGCGGCGTGTCGATGATCGCAAGCTTGAAGCCCTGCTGGCGGAGCACCTCGAGATCGGCGGCGAGCCTGGCGACCGTGGTCTGCGCGAACGACGGCATCTCCGCCTCGCGCTCGTTCCACCAGTCGGCGAGCGAGCCCTGCGGATCGATGTCGATCAGCACGACGGGTCCTGCCCCGGCACGCTGTGCCTGGACGGCGAGATGACCCGACAGCGTGGTCTTGCCGGATCCGCCTTTCTGCGATGCCAATGCCAGTACGCGCATGCTGTGCCCTTTGCCCCCGATAATCGATCACCAAATCCCATGGCGGTGGCTAAGATCGAGTTAACGTCGTCGATAGTCGCGTGCTATCGCTCGGCGCGCGCAGGTGATTTGCGGCGGAGGACAGGAATGCGGAGCGGTTTGGGTTGGGCGGTGATGACGGTCGCGATCGTGGCGCCGGCGGCGGCGTCGGTGGTCAAGGACGGCGTCGATGCCTGGCAGCGTGGCGACTATGCGACCGCGGTCGCGATCTGGCGTCCGCTGGCGCAGGCCGGCGACGGCGACGCCGCGTTCAATCTCGCCCAGGCGTATAAGCTCGGCCGCGGCGTGCCGTCCGACCTCGGCCAGGCCAAGAGCTGGTACGGCAAGGCCGCGCAGGCCGGCCATATCCAGGGCGCCGCCAATTACGGCCTGCTGCTGTTCCAGGACGGCGACCGCAAATCGGCGATGCCGTGGATCGCCAAGGCGAGTGCGGCGGGCGACCCGCGCGCGCAATATGTCTACGGCACCGCGCTGTTCAACGGCGACCTCGCGCCGCGCGACTGGCCCAAGGCCTATGCGCTGATGACGCGCGCGGCGGCGGCCGGCCTGCCGCAGGCGACGACGAGCCTGTCGCAGATGGACCAATATATGAGCGCCGACGATCGCCAGAAGGGGATGCAGATGGCGACGCAGATGGCGAGCCAGCCGGTGCCGCCGACCGGCCGGCACATCGTGACCGCGGGCAATGACGTCGCGGTCGGCCCCGCCGCCGATGCGCCGAGCGACCTGTCCGCATTGCCCAGCAAGCCGCTCAAGAGCCACGCCCCCGCGCCCGTCGCGATCGCCAAGCCAGGCCCGAAGCCGGCGGCGGCCAAGCCGGTGATCGCGGACAGCTCCGCACCTGCCAAGGCCGAGCCCAGGATCGCGGCGACGTCCGGCGGCCGATGGCAGGTTCAGCTCGGCGCCTATGGCTCGCAGGACGGTGCCGCTACCGCCTGGCACAAGCTGTCGGCCAAGCTCGGTGGCCTCGCGCCGAGCTACCAGAAGGCGGGCGCCGTCGTCCGTCTGCGCGCCGGCCCGCTGGGCGACAAGGCGGCGGCCGAAAAGGCATGCGCGGCGGCCAAGTCGGCGGGCGCCGCCTGCTTCCCGGTCGCCCCCTAGCCGAGCGCACGCCCGCCACCCCGGACGTGATCCGGGGTTTCGCGTCATAGGGGGATCGCGCGCCGCGCAACCCTGCGTCGTGCGCCCGATTTCAGGTCGTACCGATACCCTTGCCCGCGCTTAACGCTTCCTTCGCGCTTGCCGCGCTAGGATCGCACCCCGACATACCAGGGGGGTAGAATGGCATCGCGACTATGGCTCGCCAGGACCGAGGGGGTGCGTCCCGCCGGACGGCGGCCGCTGTGCCTGCTGCTCGCCGACCGGCCGATGCCGGTCGCGCTGCGCGAGGTGTCGGGAGCCGGCGCCTGGATCGAGACGTCGGTGCGGCTCGCCGCGGGCACGAGGGTGCAGCTACGCCATCCGCAGGCCGGCACGATCGCGGGCGAGGTGATCGGCGAGGACCGCGAAGGCCTGCGCCTCGCCTTCGACCGCAGCGAAACCGCAGTCGCCTTCGCGCTGGCCGCGATCACCGCGGACATGAGCCAGGCGGACTGACCCGCAGCACCCTTCGCGATACCGGCATATCGAACAGCGGACGGATCCTAAGCGTCGACCCAGCTCGCCCGCGCATAGCCCTGCGCCCACAGCAAGGCGGTGAGGTCGCTATGGTCGATCCGCGCCGCCGCCGCCGCCGCGGTCTTGGGCTTGGCGTGGTAGGCGACGCCCAGCCCCGCCGCCTGGATCATCGGAATGTCGTTGGCGCCGTCGCCCACCGCCAGCGTCTCCGCGACCTCGAGCCCGAGCGCGATCCGCTCGGCGTCGATCGTCCGGAGCTTGGTCGCGGCGTCGACGATCGGCCGGCCGACGGTGCCGTCGAGCCTGCCGCCGACGATCCCCAGACTATTGGCGATCGCGACGTCGAAGCCGATCTCGGCGGCGACCGGCTCGGCGAAGACGGTGAAGCCGCCCGACACCAGCACCGCGCGTGCGCCATGCGCCGTCATCGTGCGGACCAGCAGCCTGGCCCCCGGCATCAGCCGTACCCGCTCCGCGCGGCAGCGATCGATCGCCGACGCGGCGAGATCGCGCAGCAGCGCGACGCGCGCGTCGAGCGCCGCCGCGAAATCGAGCTCGCCGCGCATCGCCGCCTCGGTGACCGCGGCGATCTCGGCCTTGATCCCGGCATAGTCGGCGAGCTCGTCGATGCATTCGACCGTGATCATCGTCGAATCCATGTCGGCGACGAGCAGCTTTTTCGCGCGGTCGAGCGAGGGCTGGACGACCACGTCGATCCCCGCAGCCCCTCCGAGCGCTGCACGCGCGGCCTCGGGCTCTGCCGCAAAGACGATGTCGGCAGCGTCGCCCTCGTCGAGCCACGCGCCCTGCGCGGGGCGGCAGCCGGCCTCAGCGAGCGCATCGATCGCGCGCGAAATATCGCCGCGCGCTAGCCGTCCCGCTGCTATCAGCGTCGCTGTGAACATGAGAACTCCCGATCTTCCGCCGCTCGCGCTCATCGCAGGGCCGACCGCGAGCGGCAAGAGCGCGCTCGCCCTGTTGCTCGCAGAGCGGATCGGCGGGACGATCGTCAACGCCGATGCCAGCCAGGTCTATGCCGACCTGCGCGTGCTCAGCGCCCGTCCCTCGCCCCCCGAGGAGGCGCGCGCGCCGCACCGGCTGTTCGGCCATGTCGACGCCGCGGTCGCGCACAATGCCGCGGCCTGGGCGGCGGAGGCCAAGACAGCGATCGCCGCGGTCCACGCGGCGGGCGGCACGCCGATCCTGGTCGGCGGCACCGGCCTCTACATTCGCACGCTGCTCGACGGCATCGCGCCCGTCCCCGAGATCGACCCTGCGGTTCGCGCCGACGTCCGCAGCCTTCCGACCGACCATGCCTATGCGGCGCTCGAACGGGCCGATCCCGCCGCCGCACGGCGCCTGCGCGCGAGCGACACCAGCCGCATCCTGCGCGCGCTCGAGGTGGTCCGCGCGACCGGCCGCCCGCTCGCCGACTGGCAGACCGAATGCGTCGGCGGGATCGCCGATACGGTGCGCCTGACGCCGGCGCTGCTGATCCCCGATGCCGCCTGGCTCGCCGCGCGGATCGACGCGCGCTTCACGGCGATGCTCGACCAGGGTGCGGTCGAGGAGGTCGACGCGCTCGTCGCGCGCGGCCTCGACCCAGCACTTCCCGCGATGCGCGCGATCGGCGTCGCCGAGATTGCCGCGTGGCGTGCGGGCACGCTGGCACGCGACGCCATGATCACGCGCGCGCAGGCGGCCAGCCGACGCTATGCCAAGCGGCAGCGCACCTGGTTCCGGCACCAGCCACCGGCGGATTGGCCCCGACTTTCGCAACCTTATGACGATTTCGGTGGCATAGTTGATAGTTTATTGCTGGGAACAGGATTGACACGCTAGTTTGTTACGACTAGCTGCGCCGCTCCGCAGAAGCTGCTAGGCGCGCGGAATCGGAACGAAGGCGAGCGTGATGACCAGCGAAAAGAGCGGCGCGGACATATTGGTGGAAGCCCTGACCGATCTCGGCGTTGAGGTCGTGTTCGGCTATCCCGGCGGCGCGGTGCTCCCGATCTACGACGCGATCTTCAAGCAGGGTAAGATCCGCCACATCCTCGTCCGCCAGGAAGGCGGCGCGGCGCACGCCGCCGAGGGCTATGCGCGCTCGACCGGCAAGCCCGGCGTGGTGCTCGTCACCTCGGGGCCGGGCGCCACCAACGTCGTCACCGGCCTCGCCGACGCGCTGATGGATTCGATCCCGATCGTCGTCATAACCGGCCAGGTCCCCACCCAGCTGATCGGCACCGATGCCTTCCAGGAGGCGGACACGGTCGGCATCACGCGTCATTGCACCAAGCATAATTATCTGGTGCAGGATCCGGCGCGGCTGGGTGCGATCGTCCACGAGGCGTTCCACATCGCGACCTCGGGCCGCCCCGGCCCGGTCGTGATCGATCTGCCCAAGGACGTGCAGATCGCCTCGGCGCGCTACGAGAAGCCGACCGCACCGCTCCAGCACAAAACCTATCGCCCGCAGACCAAGGCGGACGCCGCGCAGATCGCAGAGGCGGTGGCGATGCTGGCGGCCGCCGAGCGCCCGATCCTCTACACCGGCGGCGGCATCATCAATGCCGGGCCGGCGGCCTCCGAAGCCTTGCGCGAATTGCAGGCGCTGACCGGCGCGCCGGTCACCTCGACGCTGATGGGGCTCGGCGCCTATCCGGCAACCGGCGACGCGTGGCTCGGCATGCTCGGGATGCACGGCACCTACGAAGCCAATATGGCGATGAACCAGGCCGACCTGATCCTCTGCCTGGGCGCACGCTTCGACGATCGCGTGACCGGGCGGCTCGACGCCTTCTCGCCGCTGTCGAAGAAGGTGCATGTCGACATCGATCGCTCGTCGATCAACAAGAATGTCCGCGTCGATCTCGGCATCGTCGCCGACGTCGGCTCGGCGATCACCGACATGATCACCGCGTGGAAGGCCTGTGGCCATCGGGCCGCGGACACCGCCGAATGGCAGAGCCGGATCGCCGGCTGGCGCGCGCGCAAGTCGCTGTCCTTCCCCGCCTCGGACCATGAGATCATGCCGCAGCAGGCGGTCAAGCGGCTGTACGAGCTGACCCGCCATCTCGATCCGGTGATCACGACGGAAGTCGGCCAGCATCAGATGTGGGCCGCGCAGCATTTCGGCTTCGACGCGCCCAATCGCTGGCTGACCTCGGGCGGTCTCGGCACGATGGGCTACGGCCTGCCCGCCTCGATCGGCGCGCAGGTCGCCTATCCGGGGCGCCTGGTGATCGGCATCTCGGGCGACGCCTCGGTGATGATGAACATCCAGGAGATGTCGACCGCGACGCAATATCGCCTGCCGATCAAGATCTTCATCCTCAACAATCAATATATGGGGATGGTGCGGCAGTGGCAGGAGCTGATCTACGCATCCCGCTATTCGGAGAGCTATAGCGAGGCGCTGCCCGATTTCGTCAAGCTGGCCGAGGCCTATGGCTGGACAGGAATGCGGATCGAGCAGCCCGGGGACCTCGACGACGGCATCGCCGCGATGCTCGCCGCAGAAGGGCCGGTGATGGTCGACTGCCGCGTCGCCCAGCTTGCCAACTGCTTCCCGATGATCCCGAGCGGCGCCGCGCACACCGAGATGATCCTCCACGCGGAGGAAGTGATCGGCGAGGCGAGCGACGAGGCGAAGGCGCTGGTCTGATGCGCATCCTTGCCCCACCCACCCCGTCATCCCCGCGCAGGCGGGGATCCATAGACGCGGCCGTCGCTACTTCTGGAGCAAGCTCGCGGCGTATGGATTCCCGCCTTCGCGGGAATGACGAACGGGCGAACTAACGTGCCGCGCACGCGTCTGGTCGTCCACATCGCCGAGCCGTTCGACTTCGAGCGGCGCAACGGCGGCGTCGCCGACCTCGAGGGCTGGACCGCGCAGGACTCGCCCGCCTTCTCCGACTGGGTGGTCCATCTCGACCACGTCGCCACGATCGGCGACGAGGACTTCGACAAGATCAAGATATCCTCGCGCTATGCGGGAGAAACGGTGTCCAAGGTGCTCGAAGGCTTCGGTTTCACGGCGGTCAACATCAGCTATCCGCGGCACGAGCCGGACGGCCGCGCCTATTGGCATTTCGGCATGGTCGGCAACGTCCTGCTCGCGCACGACAAGGGTTGAGACATATGCAGATGACCGAACAGGCCGCCGAGCGCCACACGCTGTCGATCGTCGTCGACAATGAGGCGGGCATCCTCGCGCGGATCGCGGGCATGTTCACCGCGCGCGGCTACAACATCTCGTCGCTGACCGTCGCCGACATCACCGAGGACCATGCGGTCAGCCGGATCACGATCGTGACCTACGGGCCGCCCGCGGTGATCGACCAGATCATCGCGCAGCTCGACCGGCTGATCCCGGTGCACCGCGTCACCGACCTCACCGATCTCGGGCCGCATGTCGAGCGCGAGCTGGCTTTGGTCAAGGTCGCGGGCACGGGCGATCACCGCATCGAGGCGCTGCGCCTCGCCGAGGTCTATCGCGCCCGCGTGGTGGACTCGACGATTGCGAGCTTCGTGTTCGAAGTCACGGGAAACCCGGAGAAGATCGACAAATTCTGCGAGCTGATGCGCGAGGTCGGCCTGGTCGAGGTCGCGCGCACCGGCATCGCGGCGCTGTCGCGCGGACGAGAGGCCGCCTGAGACATCCTAGCAAACCTCGTCACCCTGAACTTGTTTCAGGGTCTCGCCCGCCCCAAGCCTGATCGCATCGGGCAGGCGGGATGCTGAAACAAGTTCAGCATGACGGCCAGAAGATTCGAGAAAGGGACACAAGAATGCGCGTCTATTATGATTCCGATGCCGATGCCGGGCTGATCAAGTCCAAGAAGGTCGCGATCGTCGGCTATGGCAGCCAGGGCCATGCCCATGCCCAGAATCTGCGCGACAGCGGCGTCGGCGAGGTCGTGATCGCGCTGCGCGCCGGTTCGGCGACCGCCCAGAAGGCCGAAGGCGCCGGCTTCAAGGTGATGACCACCGCCGAGGCCGCGGCCTGGGCCGACATCATCATGATCCTCGCGCCCGACGAACTGCAGGCCGGGATCTACGCCGACGACATCGCCCCCAATATCCGCCCCGGCACCGCGATCGCTTTTGCGCATGGCCTCAACGTCCATTTCGGGCTGATCGAGCCCAAGGCCGACATCGACGTGTTCATGATCGCGCCCAAGGGCCCCGGCCACACCGTGCGCTCCGAATATGTCCGCGGCGGCGGCGTGCCCTGCCTGATCGCGATCCATCAGGACGCCAGCGGCAATGCGCATGACGTCGCGCTTTCCTACGCCTCGGCGATCGGCGGCGGACGCTCGGGCGTGATCGAGACGAGCTTCCGCGAGGAATGCGAGACCGATCTGTTCGGCGAGCAGGCGGTGCTCTGCGGCGGCCTCACCCACCTCATCCAGGCGGGCTTCGAGACGCTGACCGAGGCGGGCTATGCGCCGGAAATGGCCTATTTCGAATGCCTCCACGAGGTGAAGCTGATCGTCGACCTGATGTATGAGGGCGGCATCGCCAACATGCGCTATTCGATCTCGAACACCGCCGAATATGGCGACATCACCACCGGTCCGCGGATCATCACGAGCGAGACCAAGGCGGAGATGAAGCGCGTGCTCGCCGACATCCAGGGCGGCCGCTTCGTCAAGAATTTCGTGCTCGACAACCGCGCCGGCCAGCCCGAGCTCAAGGCCGCGCGCAAGCAGGCCGCCGCCCACCCGATCGAGCAGGTCGGCACCAAGCTGCGCGCGATGATGCCGTGGATCGGCGCGGGCAAGCTGGTCGACAAGGACAAGAACTGAGGCTTCGTCCTTACCTTCGTTAGGAAGGACCGTCCGCTAACCCCCTGTCGTCATCCCGGACCTGATCCGGGATACATAGACGCGACGCCTGACGGTCAGGCGCAGCGTCTATGGATTCCCGCCTTCGCGGGAATGACGGAAGGTGGGGAGCCGTCATCAGCGCCGACGCCGCTCCTATCTTCCCAACTTCCTCGAACAGTCGCATCGGCATATTCCCGCTATCCTGCGCGCCGCCTCCCCCGCTAGGGATGCCGCGACACGATCATGGAGCTTTGTCGATGCGTCCCCTGCCCTTCCTCGCCGCCGCCCTTCTCGCCACCAGCGCTGTCGCGCAGGGGCCGATGCCGATGCCCGCGCCCGACACCAGCAAGGTCGTCGCCGGCAATTATGCGATCGAGCCCAACCACACGCAGGTGATCTTCGCGGTCGATCATTTCGGCTTCTCGATCTTCCGGGGCTTCCTGTCGCAGGCGTCGGGCACGCTGACGCTCGATCCCGCCAAGCTGACCGCGACGCAGCTGTCAGTGACGCTGCCGATCGCCTCGATCCACACCACCAGCGCCAAGCTCGACGAGGAGCTCAATTCGGCCGACTGGCTCGACTCGAGCCGCTACCCGACCGCGACCTTCGTCTCGACCAAGGTGACGCCCGGCCCGAACGGCCTCGCGATGGTCGACGGCAATCTGACGCTGCATGGCGTCACCCGGCCGGCGCAGCTGCACGTCCATTTCCACGGCGCGGGCGCCAATCCCATGAACAAGGCGACGACCATTGGCTTCGACGGCCGGCTCTCGATCGCGCGCAGCCAGTTCGGCGTGACCAAATATGTGCCCGTCGTCTCGGACCGCGTCGAAGTGACGATCGCCGCCGCCTTCGAGAAGAAGTGATCGGGCGCGAAGACCCGATCAGGCCGCGTGGCGATCGATCCGCGCGAAGCTCATGAACAGGGCGCGGGTGTTCGCATCGGGCACCTGCGCCACGAGCCGGTCGACGGTCTCGACCAGCGTCTCGCGCGAAACGCCGGCATCGACGCGCTGCCACGCCATATCCCAGTCGCCGAAGCCGCGGGTCTCGACCTCGGCGCGGCCGAGCTCGACGCAGGCGCGGTGGCGCGGATCGGCCTTGATCCGCGCGAAGGTGGCGAGCAGCGGCGCCTCATCGCCCTCGAGCGCCTGCAAGAAGCGCACGCCGTCGAACAGCAGCAGGCCGGTCAGCCCGACGCGGCGGTTGTTGCGCTGCGACGCCGCCAGCAGATCGGACGTGGCGACAGCGTCGAGATTTCCGCGTGCCGTACTGATGTAGGTTAGCCGGATCATCGCCGAAAAGACTCCAAGCAAAACAATATGCTCGTCGTAGGCCGAATCGATTGCCACGCTGTTAACGGCGATCGTCCACAGGAAATTGCTGGACTTCGCACGGCGACTATCGCATCGTTGCGCAGATGACGCCGGCGCTTCGCCTTCCCCTGCTTCGACTTACGCGCCCTTAGGCGCGTCGCTTGCGCGTGGGCCACGGTCCGCGCCGCCGCCTAAGGGATGATCGCCGCCCGGCAGACGGGCTTCAAGACGAACCGGAATCTGCCCGACCAGCTTCAAGCGCGCTCGGGCGCGGAGTGCCACCATGACCGACACCACCATCCTGATCTTCGACACCACCTTGCGCGACGGCGAGCAATCGCCCGGCTGCTCGATGAATCTCGAGGAGAAGCTCAAGATCGCCGCGCAGCTGGAAGCGATGGGCGTCGACGTGATCGAGGCCGGCTTCGCGATCGCCTCGGAGGGCGATTTCGAGGCGGTGCGCGAGGTCGCGCGCCATGCCGACCGCGCGATCATCGCCAGCCTCGCGCGCGCCAGCGACGGCGACATCGATCGCGCCTGGGAAGCGGTCAAGCACGCCCGCCGCCCGCGCATCCACACCTTCATCGCGACATCGCCGCTGCACATGCGCGTCAAGCTCAACAAGACCCCCGACGAGGTGATGGCCGCGATCGCGCGCACCGTCGGCCGCGCGCGCAATCTGTGCGAGGACGTCGAATGGTCCGCCGAGGACGCGACGCGCTCCGAGCCCGATTTCCTGGCGCGCGCGATCGAGACCGCGATCGACGCGGGCGCGACGACGATCAACCTGCCCGACACTGTCGGCTATGCCACGCCGGAAACCTATGGCGCGCTGTTCCGCGACATGATCGCGCGCGTCCCCAATGCCGACAAGGCGCTGTTCTCGACGCATTGCCACAACGACCTGGGACTCGGCGTCGCCAACACGCTGGCGGCGGTGATGGCGGGCGCGCGCCAGGTCGAATCGACGATCAACGGCATCGGCGAGCGCGCCGGCAACGCCGCGGTCGAGGAGATTGCGATGGCGATCAAGGTGCGCGGCGACGTCATGCCCTATCGCACCAACATCGTCTCGACCGAGATCACGCGCTCGTCGCGCCTCGTCTCGGCGGTGACCGGCTTCCAGGTCCAGCCCAACAAGGCGATCGTCGGCGCCAACGCCTTCGCGCATGAAAGCGGCATCCACCAGGACGGCATGCTCAAGGACTCGTCGACCTACGAGATCATGACCCCCGAGAGCGTCGGCGTATCGACCTCCAACCTCGTCATGGGCAAGCATTCGGGCCGCGCCGCCTTTCGCGCCAAGCTCGAGACGCTGGGCTATGAGCTCGGCGACAACGCCTTCCAGGACGCGTTCGTGCGCTTCAAGGCGCTCGCCGACGCCAAGAAGGCGGTGTTCGACGAGGATATCGTCGCGCTGGTCGACGACGAAGTGGTGCGCGGCCACGACAGCATCCAGGTCCGCGACGTCGAGATCCATTGCGGCACGGGTCCTGCGCGCGCGATCCTCACGCTCGAGATCGACGGCGTCGAGAAGACCGCGGCCACGCGCGGCAACGGCCCCGTCGACGCGCTGTTCAACGCAATCCGCGAGCTCGTGCCGCACGACGCCTCGGCGATGGAGCGCTACGAGGTCCATGCCGTCACCGGCGGCACCGACGCGCAGGCCGAGGTCTCGGTGGTGCTCGCCGAGGATGGCCGCACCACGCGCGGGACGGGCGCGCATCACGACACGATGGTGGCAAGCGTGCGCGCCTATGTGAACGCGCTCAACAAGCTGATGGTCAAGCGCGGCCGACGCGCGCCCGACGCGATGGCAGGCTGAGCCAGACCAGGCGCGGTCCCCAGACGCCGTGACCCTAGCGGGACCTGCGGCACGTCGGTGTTCGCAGGTCGGCGCCCGGTCGCTTCTTTCGTCATCCCGAACCCGGTTCGGGATCCAGACGCGCGGCGTTGCCATATCGGGCGCCGCGTATCTGGATCCTGACCTTCGTCAGGATGACGGAATTTGAGTGGCGAGCCGCCATTCCTCTTCTTCGTCATCCCGGACGTGATCCGGGATCCATAGACGCGGCATCCGCTATTGAGGCGCTGCGAGTATGGATTCCCGCCTTCGCGGGAATGACGGCGTGTGGTGGAGAGCCGCCATTCCTCTTGTTCGTCATCCCGGACTTGATCCGGGATCCATAGACGCGTCATTCGCCATTGAGGCGCTGCGCCTCTGAATTCCCGCCTTCGCGGGAATGACGGGTTGTGGTGGGAAGCGGACATTCTCTGATCCCGTCACCCCGGGCTCGACCCGGGGTCCCGCTTCTTCACCCCTTTGATCAGGGCAGCTGGCCCCCGGCTCAAGGCCGGGGTGACGATAAAATCCAATGTCCGCGTATGGGCGAATCCTGCCGTACCACAGCCGTCATGGCGAGGCGTGGCGCGCCAGGGCAATCCAGATCCCGCAGCTGGTTGCTTCGCTACGCGCGCAATGACGTCACATGGGCGATCCCCTACGATCCGCTTCTGCATCCGTCAGGCCGGGTAGAGCATGGGTAAAGCACAGCTTTGATCGTCGCCGCCTCACCGTCCGACCCGACCCGAGCGCCCGCGTCCGCGTCCGCCTGTGTTGCGCCCTATATCGCGGAATCGCAAACCCGTTCGAACAAAAAGCGAACAAGACCTCTTCCCTTGTAGGATTTTCTTTGGCAGGCAGGGACGGTCGGCGCGGCCGGCGGCTGATTCTCATTGCCGATCCACCTCGACGCGACGATCGAGGCGCCCCCTCGGCAGCGTCGGGAAACAGGCCATTTTTCCCGTCACGCTGTCAACTTCGTCAAGCGGCCGTCCGCCGCGACGGCCGCCCCCGCTCACTTCCGCCCGAACAGTTTCTCGATGTCGCCATGCCCGAGCTTCACCCAGGTCGGCCGGCCATGGTTGCACTGGCCCGAATGGGGGGTCACCTCCATCTCGCGGAGCAGCGCGTTCATCTCGGCGACCGACAGCACCCGCCCCGCGCGCACCGAGCCGTGGCACGCCATCGTCCCCGCCACCGCGTCCAATTTCTCCTTGAGACTGAGCGCCTCGTCATAGGCAGCGATCTCGTCGGCGAGGTCGATCACCAGCCCGCGCACGTCGGTGCGCCCGAGCATCGCCGGGACCGCGCGGACCAGCATCGCTTGGCGGCCGAAGCGCTCGAGCTCGAGCCCCATCGCGGCGAGCTCGTCGATGCGCGGCTCGAGCCGGTCGCAGCCGCTCTCGTCGAGCTCGACCACCTCGGGGAGCAGGAGCGCCTGCGCCGCGACACCCCCCAGCGCCATCGCGCGCCGCATGCGTTCGAGCACCAGCCGTTCGTGCGCGGCGTGCTGGTCGACCAGCACCAGCCCGTCCTCGGCTTCCGCCACGATATAGGTGGCGGCGACCTGCCCGCGCGCGATGCCGAGCGGATGCGCCACCGCCGACGGTGTCGCGAGCGCGGCGACCTCGGCGCGGCCCTGCGGCGCGGGCGCCTCGGGACGCCAGGACGGGCGCGCATCCCACACGCCATATTGGCGCGCCCCATAGTCACGGTCCGCAACGGGCAGCGGCAGCGTCGCGACACCGGCGTCGCCCATCCCCATCGGCTCGCTCTGCCACTGGCCGAGCGCCGCCGCCGACGGGCGCTGGACGCTGCGATGCCCGGCGCCGTCGAGCGCGGCGCGCAGGCCGCCGACGATCAGCCCGCGCACCAGCGACGGCTCGCGGAAGCGCACCTCGGTCTTGGCGGGGTGGACGTTGACGTCGACCTCGCTGCCGGGAAGCGTGATGAACAGCGCCACCACCGGATGCCGGTCGCGCGCGAGCAGATCCTGATAGGCCGCGCGCACCGCGCCGACCAGCACGCGGTCGCGCACCGGGCGGCCGTTGACGAACAGGAACTGATGATCGGCGACGCCGCGGTGGAAGGTCGGCAGCCCCGCCACGCCCTCGAGCCGCACCTCACCGCGCAGATGATCGACGACGATGCTGTTGGCGCCAAGCTCGCGGTCGGTGAGCGCGGCGACGCGCGCCGGCTGGCTCTCGCCCGGCGGCACCGACAGCACGCGCCGGCCGTCATGCTCGATCGTGAAGCCGACATCGGGCCGCGCCATCGCCAGCCGCTTGACCACGTCGACGCAGGCGGCCTGTTCGGAGCGCGCCGAGCGCAGGAATTTGCGCCGGGCCGGGACGCGCTCGAACAGCGCCTCCATCCTGACCCGCGTCCCCGGCGGCAAAGCGGCCGGGCCCTCCTCGACCAGCACGCCATTGTCGACGATTCGCCGCCAGCCGTCGGCGCCGCGCACCCGGCTCTCGATCGACAACCGCGCGACGCTCGCGATCGAGGGCAGCGCTTCGCCGCGAAAACCGAGCGTTTCGACCGCTTCGATCGCATCGTCGGGCAGCTTGGAGGTGGCGTGTCGTTCAAGCGCGAGCGCGATCTCGGCGGGGCGCATCCCGCAGCCGTCGTCCGCCACCTCGATCCCCGCCAGACCGCCCTCGCGCAAGGCGACCGCGATCCTCAGCGCCCCTGCGTCGATCGCATTCTCGACCAGTTCCTTGAGCGCACTGGCGGGGCGTTCGACCACCTCGCCGGCGGCGATGCGGTTGATCAGATGCTCTGGCAGGCGGCGTATTGACATAGCAACCTCCCTAGCCCAAGCGACGGCATCCCGCGACCACAACGATATGGTTCTACCGCTTTATCGGGGGCGGTGGGCGCGGCGAATGCGAATATTGGGCGCCGGAACGTGGGGCGACGTCCGGCAAGCGGCGAGAGCGGGCACGAATGATCTTTTCGCGATTCTTCAAGTTCATGTCGCACGACATGGCGATCGATCTGGGTACGGCCAACACGCTGGTCTATCTGCGCGGCAAGGGCATCGTGCTCAACGAGCCGTCGGTGGTCGCGATCGAGACGATCCAGGGCGTGCGCAAGGTCCGCGCGGTCGGCGTCGACGCCAAGCTGATGATGGGCAAGACCTCGGGCTCGATCGAGGCGATCCGCCCCTTGCGTGACGGCGTCATCGCCGACATCGACGTCGCCGAGCAGATGATCAAGCACTTCATCCACAAGGTCCACGGGCAGCGCCGCTTCCCGCGCTGGCCCGAGATCGTGATCTGCGTGCCGTCGGGTTCGACCTCGGTCGAGCGCCGCGCGATCCGCGACGCCGCCTCCAATGCGGGCGCGTCGCAGGTCTTCCTGATCGAGGAGCCGATGGCCGCCGCGATCGGCGCCGACATGCCCGTCACCGAGCCGGTCGGCTCGATGGTCGTCGACATCGGCGGCGGCACCACCGAGGTCGCGGTGCTCTCGCTGCGCGGGCTCGCCTACACCACCTCGGTGCGCGTCGGCGGCGACAAGATGGACGAGGCGATCGCCTCCTACGTCCGCCGCAACCACAATTTGCTGATCGGCGAGGCCACCGCCGAGCGGATCAAGAAAGAGGTCGGCTGCGCCAAGATGCCCGCCGACGGCATCGGCGAGACGATCCACGTCAAGGGCCGCGACCTCGTCAACGGCGTGCCCAAGGAGATCACGATCAACCAGGGCCAGATCGCCGACGCGCTCTCCGAGCCGGTCGGGTCGATCGTCGAGGGCGTGCGCATCGCGCTCGAGAACACCGCCCCCGAACTCGCCGCGGACATCGTCGACCAGGGCATCGTGCTGACCGGCGGCGGCGCGCTGCTGCAGGGCATCGACGAGGTGCTGCGCGACGAGACCGGCCTCCCCGTTACGATCGCGGACGATCCGCTCACCTGCGTCGCGCTCGGCACCGGGCGCGCGCTGGAGGACCCGATCTACCGCGGCGTGTTGCTGACCGCCTGAGCGGGGCGTCTCGGCCATGAAGGCGCCGACCCGAAACCGGCGCCCCGGCTTCTCGCGACGCGCGCAATACGGGCTGTTCGCCTCCTATGTGGTGGCGGTGACCGGGATCCTCGTCGGGCTGGGACTGATCGTCATCGCGCGTGTCGACCCGCAGGGGTTCGGCATGGTGTGGGGTGCCGCGCTCGACGTCACGACGCCGATCTCCTCGCTTGAGCGCGGGCTTGTGCGCGGGGTCGGCGACGCGGTCGACGGCACGACCAACTATATCGCCGCGGGATCCAAGAACGCCGCGATGGCGCGCGAACTCGATGCCGATCGCCGCGCGCTGGTCGCCGCGCGAATCCTCTCGCTCGAAAATGCGCGGCTGCGCCGGATGCTCAAGCTGGTCGACAACCGCCCCGCTGCGGTCGCGGTCGCGCGCATCGTCGGCTCGACCGGGGTCAGCAGCCGTCGCTATGCGACGCTCAACGCCGGATCGAACGAAGGCGTGCGGCCGGGCCAGCCGGTGCGGTCGGCTGAGGGGCTGATCGGCCATGTCGTCGAGGCCGGGATGACCGCGTCGCGGGTGTTGCTGATCACCGACAATGCCAGCGTCGTGCCGGTGCGGATGGCACGCGGCGGCATGCCGGCGCTCGCCGCCGGGCGCGGCGACGGCTCGGTCGAGATCCGGCCGCTCGGTGCCGGCGGCAATCCGTTCGACCGCGGCGACATCGTGCTGACCTCGGGGACCGGCGGCCTCTATCCGCCCGACGTCCCGGTCGCAGTGGTGGTGCGCAAGGAGGGCGACGTCGCGGTCGCCTGGCCGCTCGCCAACCCCGCGCAGCTCGATTACGCGATGGTCGAGCCCGCCTTTGCCGGATTGCCGCCCCCCCCGGCCGCGCCGCCCCCTGGCAAGCGCTGATGCCGCCGCCGCGCAGCTCCGCCCCGCCGACTCGTGCGATCGAGCTGCGCGCGCGGCTGGTGCCGGTGCTCTCGACGCTGGGCGGCTCGGCGGTCGCGCTGTTGCCGACGGTCGCGCTGGCGCCCAACTGGCCGCCGTTCGGGCTGCTGATGCTGCTCGGCTGGCGTCTGCTCCGGCCGGAGATGTGGCCGGCCTGGGTCGGCCTGCCGCTCGGCCTTGCCGATGATCTGCTGACCGGGCAGACGCTTGGCACGGGGATGGTGACATGGACGGCGTGCCTGATGCTCGCCGATCTGGTCGAAGTGAGGTTGCTCTGGCGGGACTATGTGCAGGAATGGCTGATCGCCGCGCTCGCGATCGCGGGCGCGATCCTGTGCGCCTGGGCGATCGCGACCTGGACCGGCGGCGCCGCGCCGCTGCGGCTGGTGGTGCCGCAGATGCTGACCAGCATCCTGTGCTTCCCGATCATCGGCCGGCTCTGCGCGCTGCTCGATCGCTGGCGGCTGGCGACCGGCAAGATCCGCGCCTCCGACTGAGCCCGCGCCCATGAAGTTCGGCGGCCCCAAACGCCCTGCCCGCCTCGTCACCGAGGCGCATCAGAATTTTTCCTTCACGCGACGCACGCTTGCGCTCGGCGCAATGCAGGGCGGCGTCGGCCTGATGCTCGCCGGGCGCATGGCGTGGCTGACGGTCGTCGAGAAGGACCGCTATGCCGCGCTCGCCGAGAGCAACCGCGCACGCTCGACGATGATCCCGCCGCGCCGCGGCTGGATGGTCGACCGCCACGGGCAGCCGATCGCGATCAACCGCTCGGACTTCCGCGTCGATCTCATCCCCGACCTGCTGCAGGACAAGGACGCCGAGATCGCGCTGCTCCAGCAGATCCTCGGCCTCGATCCCGACGCCGTCCAGCAGCTGCGCGAAAATCTGATCAAGGCGGCAGGCTTCCAGCCGGTCCAGGTCGCCGAGGATCTCGATTACGAGCGCTTCGCGGCAATCAATTTGCGGCTTCCCGATCTTCCCGGCGTCGTGCCCGCGCGCGGCTTCTCCCGCCTCTATCCGGCCGGCGCCGCGGTCGCGCATCTGGTCGGCTATGTCGGATCGGCCTCGGTCGACGACTATAAGAAGGACAAGAACCCGCTGCTGATCACGCCGGGGTTCAAGATTGGCAAGCAGGGGCTTGAAAAGACCTTCGATCTCTACATGCGCGGCACGCCCGGCGCCAAGCGCGCCGAAGTGACCGCGCGCGGCAAGCTGGTCCGCGACCTCACCACCCAGCCCGAGACGCCGGGCCGCACGCTTCAGCTCACCATCGATGCCGGCCTGCAGGATTATGTCGCCGAGCGGATGGGCGACCAGTCGGGCTCGGGCGTGGTGATCGACACGACCAACGGCGACATCCTCGCGATGGTCTCGATGCCCGCCTACGACCCCAACAGCTTCTCGCGCGGGGTGACCCACGACGAGTGGAACATGCTCGCCGCCGACGACCATCTGCCGCTGGTCAACAAGGCGCTGCAGGGCCTCTATCCGGCCGGCTCGACGGTCAAGCCGATGAACGCACTGGCGCTGCTCGAGGCCGGCGTCTCGCCCGACGACCATGTCCTGTGCACCGGCACCTACAAGGTCGGCAACAGCGCCTTCCACTGCTACAAGCACAGCGGGCACGGCTCGATCGACATGCACCGCGCGATCCAGCAGAGCTGCGACATCTATTTCTACACCATGGCGCGCAGGGTCGGCACCGCCACGCTCGCCGCGATGGCCAAGCGGCTGGGCCTGGGCGAGAAATTCCCGCTGCCGGTCTCGTCGCAGCGCTTCGGCACCGTCCCCGACCCCGCCTGGAAGCTCAAACGCTACCACAAGCCCTGGTCGGTCAGCGACACGCTCAACTCGGCGATCGGCCAGGGCTATACGCTGGTCAATCCGCTCCAGATCGCGGTGATGGCCGCACGCATCGCCAGCGGGATGGCGCTGGTGCCCCGCCTCGTCCACCGCAAGAGCGATCTGCCGCCCGAGCCGCTCGGCATCGATCCCGCGCATCTCCGCTTCGTCCACGAGGCGATGGGCGCGGTGGTCGGCCCCGGCGGCACCGCGGCGGCGGCCCGGATCCAGCTGCCCGGCGTCGACATGGGCGGCAAGACCGGCTCGGCGCAGGTCCACCATATCAGCGAGGCCGATCGCCGCGCCGGCCGCACCAGCGGCACCACCGGCGACTGGAAGCTGCGCGACCACGGCCTGTTCATCGCCTTCGCGCCCGTCGAGCAGCCGCGCTATGCCGCGGGCTTCATCATGGAACATGCCGGCCACGGCACGTTCGCGGCGGGGGTGACGCGCGACGCCTTCACATTCCTCTACGACAAGCAGCGCGCGCTCGACACGCTTGCCAAGATGCAGCCGAGCTGGGGCGGCGACATCGCGACGCGGATGACCGCCGAGCGCGCGCGCTGGCAGGCCGAGCAGGCCAAGGCGGCCGCGCCCCCGCCGACCACCGAGGAAGGCGACACCAGCGCGCAGGAGAAGGCCGCGACGCCGCCGCCGGTCGCCGCCGCCACCGCGGTCGCGCCGCCCTCCGAAGTGCCCGAGAACGCGCAGGCGCCCGCCAATGGAGCGATCGACTGATGATCCGCAACTCGCTCGTCCCCGCCCCGCTCGCGCAGCTGCCCTGGCGGATCCTGCTGACCGTCGTTGCGATCACCGGCTTTGGGCTCGTCGTGCTCTATTCGGCCGCGGGCGGGCATCTGCAGCCCTGGGCGCTTGGCCAGGGTGCGCGCTTCTGCCTGTTCCTGGTCGGCGCGATCCTGCTGTCGCGGCTGCGCGAGGCGCAGATCCGTTCGGCGGTCGTGCCCGCCTATGTCATCCTGGTGATCGCGCTGGTGTTCACCGAACTGATCGGCAAGGTAGCGGGAGGCGGCCAGCGCTGGCTCAACCTCGGCATCATCCGGCTGCAGCCCTCCGAGCTGATGAAGCCGCTGATCGTGCTGATGCTAGCGCGCTTCTACGACATGCTGCCTGCCGGCGAGATCCGGCGCTGGAACGCGATCTGGCCCGCGCTCGGGCTGATCGGCGTACCCGCGGCCCTGATCCTGATCCAGCCCGATCTCGGCACCGCGACGATGGTGGTCGCGGGCGGGATCATCGTCATGTTCCTCGCCGGCCTGCCGCTCAGGCTGTTCATCGGCGGCGTGCTGTCGATCATCCCGCTGGGCGCGGGCGCCTGGTCGATGATGCACGCCTACCAGCGCAACCGCGTGCTGATCTTCCTGGACCCCGAGAGCGATCCGCTCGGCAAGGGCTATCATATCAGCCAGTCGAAGATCGCGATCGGATCGGGCGGTCTGTTCGGCAAGGGGTTCCTCAACGGCACGCAGAGCCATCTCGACTATCTGCCCGAGGGCCAGACCGATTTCGTGTTCGCGACGATGGCGGAGGAATGGGGTCTGGTCGGCGGCGTGCTGCTGATCTGCGCCTTCCTGTCCGTGGTCTGGTGGGGGCTGGGCGTCGCGATGCGCGCCGAGACCCGCTTCGGCAAGCTGGCCGCCGCCGGTCTTTCGACGACGATCTTCTTCTACGTCGCGGTCAATCTGATGATGGTGATGGGCTTGGCCCCCGTCGTCGGCATCCCGCTGCCGCTGGTCTCCTATGGCGGATCGGCGGTGATGACGGTGCTGATCATCCTGGGGTTGCTGATGGCGATCGATCGCGGCCAGCGTGGATCGCACACGAGTTTCTCCTGATTTCGCGACTTTCTGCGCGCGCGCTGTTTACATCCGCAAAACCCCCTGCTAACCGGCCGCCTCCCGACGCGATCGAGTGATCGACCGCCGCGGTGTGGACGCATAGCTCAGTTGGTAGAGCAGCTGACTCTTAATCAGCGGGTCCTTGGT
>NZ_CALMAW010000016.1 GCF_937859915.1 uncultured Sphingomonas sp.
CTCGTCCCGCGGGGGCTCGCGACGCGGACCCACCGTGCCCCGCCACGGGCTCCGGGTCGGCGGCACGCCCGTGGCTGTCGCGCCGCGGCCGCAGGCTCTGCGTGTGCCGATGCGCCGTCGCCCGGATCGCCGCGCCACCTCGGGCGATTGCGCCAACCCTTCCAGAATGTAAGGTGAGCGTAAGCTGGGCGTAAAACCCCGCCTCTAAGGCGGGCGGCGCCAAGCCGGAGAGGCCAGGCGCTCCGGGGGCTCATGTCAGATCATCTTTCGTCACATTTGCCGCCCGCCCCCAGCCTCACCGCCGGCCGACAGGGGCGCATCGTCGCGCTGGTCGCGCTCGCGCTGCTGCTGCTGTTCCTGCTCTCGGCGCTGATCCACTGGATCGCCGCGCCGGTGACGGTGGCGCCGCAGCCGCTGCCGCCGGGCGCGTTCAAGCCGACCCCCGACCAACTCAAGCAGCTCAAGATCGAGCGCGTCGGCTACGGCGCCGATCCGGGGCAGATCGATGCGACCGGCACGATCTCGGTCGACGAGGATCATTCGACCCCGGTGGTGCTGCCCTATACCGGGCAGGTCGGCGAGGTGTTCGTCCAGGCCGGGCAGCATGTCGTCAAGGGCCAGCCGCTGCTCAAGATCGCCTCGTCGGACTTCGTCGAGGCGCGCAACGCGCTGTTCTCGGCCGCGGCGCAGCGCAACACCGCCGCAGCCCAGCTCAAGACCGCGCAGGAGACCGCGACGCGCCAGCAGGCGATCTTCGCGACCGCGGGCGGCGCGCAGAAGGACTATCGCCAAGCGCAGAGCGATCTGGTCACCGCGCAGTCGGCGCTGCGCAGCGCGGATGCGGCGCTGGGTGCGGCGCGCGACAAGCTGTCGCTGCTCGGCAAGACCCCCGCCGAGGTCTCCAAGCTCGAGGCGGCGGGCGAGGTCGCGGGCATCTATTCGGAGACGACCTATCATGCCCCGGTCGACGGCGTCGTCGCCAGCCGCGACGTGGCGCCCGGCCAATATGTCAGCGCGGGCGGCGACAAGCCGATCATGACGATCGCCGATCTCGGCCATGTCTGGCTGGTCGCCCAGCTCGCCGAGAGCGATGCCGCCAGCGTCCACATCGGCGACAGCGTCGAGGTGACGACGCCCGCCTATCCCGGGCGGACCTTCCATGCGGTGATCGACAATATCGGCGCCGCGCTCGATCCCGCGACGCACCGCCTGCCGGTGCGCGCGACCGTCGCCAATCCCGATCTGGCGCTCAAGCCGCAGATGTTCGCGAGCTTCGCGATCCAGCGCCGCTCGGGCGCCGACGGCATCCTCGTGCCGGCCGGCGCGGTGATCCACGAGGGCGACAGCGCGCGCGTGTGGGTCGAGGGCAAGGACGGGCTGCTCTACGCGCGCGACGTGACCGTGGCGGACAGCGCCGCCGGGCTCGAGAAGATCAGTGCGGGGCTGCAGCGGGGTGACCGCGTCGTCACCGCGGGGGCGATCTTCGTCAACGAGGCGGGTCTCGGCAGTTGAACAAGCTGGTCGAGTTCGCGCTGCGCCAGCGCATCCTGATGATGATGGTGCTGGTCGGCCTGATCGCCGCCGGCGGCGTCGCCTTCGCGCACCTCAACATCGAGGCCTATCCCGATCCGGTGCCGCCGATGGTCGAGGTGGTGACCCAGTCGAACGGCATCTCCGCCGAGGAGATCGAGCGCAACATCACCACCCCGATCGAGGTCCAGATCGCGGGCATCCCGCACGTCACCACGGTGCGTTCGATCTCGCTGTTCGGGCTGAGCGACGTAAAAATCCAGTTCAGCTACGACGTCAGCTTCGAGGAGGCGCAGCAGCTCGTGCTCGGCCGGCTGACCCAGCTCGGCACGCTGCCGGGCAATGCGCAGCCGACGATCTCGCCGACCAGCCCGATCGGCGAGATCTACCGCTACCGCATCGCCGCGCCGTCCGGCTATTCGGTGATGGACCTGAAGACGCTGCAGGACTGGGTGCTCCAGCGCCGCTTCAAGCGCATCCCCGGCGTCGCCGACGTCACCGGCTGGGGCGGCAAGCTGCGTTCCTACGAGGTGGTGGTCGACAACGACCGGCTCGTCGCGCACGGCGCCACCATGCCGCAGGTGCTCGCCGCGATCGGCAAGAGCGACGGAAACGTCGGCGGCCAGACGGTCAATTTCGGCCCGCAGGCGGCGATCGTCCGCGGCATCGGCCTGATCCAGTCGACCGACCAGATCGGCAAGGTGCTGGTCACCACCAACGCCGGCAATCCGGTGCTGCTCCAGGACGTCTCGAGCCTGCGCATCGGCAATCTGCCGCGGCTCGGCATCGCCGGCGAGGGGCATGACGACGACATCGTGATGGGCATCGTGCTGATGCAGCGCGGCGCGCAGTCGATGCCGACGATCAAGCTGGTCAAGCAGGAGGTCGACACGATCAATACGACCGGCGTGCTGCCTCCCGGCGTCCAGCTCGTGCCGATCTACGACCGCTCGACGCTGATCGGGCTGACCACGCACACGGTGATGCACAATCTCGTCGAGGGCGTGCTGCTGATCTTCCTGCTGCAGTGGATCTTCCTCGGCGACCTGCGCAGCGCGATCATCGTCGCGGTCACCATCCCGTTCGCGCTGGCGTTCGCGGTGCTGATCCTGACGCTGCAGGGCGAATCCGCCAATCTCCTGTCGGTGGGCGCGCTCGATTTCGGGCTGGTGGTCGACGCCAGCGTGATCATGGTCGAGAACATCTACCGGCACATGGTCGAGCGTTCCGAGCATATCGGCGCGGGCCATGGCCATTTCAGCCATTCGAACCGCTTCTCGGCGATCCTCCACGGCAGCCATGAGGTCTCGCGCGGAATCTTCTTCGCCGCCGCGATCATCATCGCGAGCTTCCTGCCGCTGTTCACGCTGACCGGGGTCGAGGGCCATATCTTCGGCCCGATGGCGAAGACCTATGCCTATGCGATCGGCGGTGGGCTGATCGCGACCTTCACCATCTCGCCGATGCTGGCGATGCTGCTGCTCCCCGATCAGATCAGCGAGGTCGAGACCTGGATCGTGCGCAAGCTGCGCCGGCTCTACGAGCCCGCCGCCGCCTTCGCGCTCGCCAACCGGCTGCTGACGATCGGCATCGCCGCGCTGCTGCTGGTCTCGGCGCTGGTCGCGGTGCGCTCGCTCGGCGTCGAGTTCCTGCCGCATCTCGAGGAGGGCAATCTCTATATCCGCGCGACTCTGCCCGGCTCGATCTCGCTCGAGGCGGGGCAGCCGACGGTCAACGGCATCCGCGACATCATCGCGACCTATCCCGAGGTCGAGCGAGTGATCTCGACCCACGGCCGTCCCGACGACGGCACCGACGCCACCGGCTTCTTCAACGCCGAATATTATACCCCGCTCAAACCCGCCGACGAATGGCCCTCGGGGATGACCAAGGACAAGCTCACCGCCGAGATCCAGGCCCGGCTGCAGGCGCGCTATCCCGGCGTCGACTTCGAATTCTCGCAATATATCGAGGACAATGTCGAGGAGGCCTCGTCGGGCGTGAAGGGCGCGAATTCGGTCAAGATCTTCGGCCCCGACCTGCAGATGCTGCAGACGATCGCGGCGAAGATGCAGGCCGAGATGGCCAAGGTGCGCGGCATCGCCGACCTCGGCGTGTCCAATTCGCTCGGCCAGCCGACCGTGCAGATCGACATCGATCGCGGCGCCGCGGCGCGCTACGGGCTGACGCCGGACGACATCAATTCGACCGTCTCGGCGGCGATCGGCGGGCAGAGCACGGGCGATCTCTACGAGCGCGGCACCGATCGCCACTTCCCGATCGTCGTGCGGCTGAGCGCGGACCAGCGCGACAGCCTCGAGGCGATCCGCCGGATCACGATCGGCGCGCCGTCGCCGTCGGGCACGGGCACCGTCCAGGTGCCGCTCTCCGAGGTGGCGCATGTCCGGCTGACCTCGGGCGCGTCGTTCATCTACCGCGAGCATCAGGAGCGCTACGTCCCGATCAAATTCTCGGTGCGCGACCGCGATCTCGGCGGTGCGGTCGGCGAGGCGCAGCAGCGCATCGCGCAGCATGTCACGCTGCCGGCGGGCTATCATCTCGAATGGGCGGGCGAGCTTGCCAATCTGACCGGGGCGGTCACCCGGCTCGAGATCGTCGTGCCGATCAGCCTCGTGCTGATCCTGATCCTGCTCTACGGCAATTTCTCCTCGGTGGTCGACACGCTGCTCGCGTTCAGCGTGATCCCGATGGCGATCGTGGGCGGCGTGCTGGCACTGGCGCTGACCGGCACCGCGTTCAGCATCTCGGCGGCGATCGGGTTCGTCGCGCTGTTCGGCATCGCGGTAATGGACGGCATTCTGATGGTCTCGACCTTCAACCAGACGATCAACGAGGGCGCCGACCGCGCCACCGCGATCGCGGTCACCGTCCAGAAGAGCCTGCGCCCGGTGGTGATGACCTGCCTTGCCGCCGCGATCGGGCTGCTGCCCGCGGCCCTCTCCAACGGCATCGGCAGCCAGGTGCAGAAGCCGCTCGCGCTGGTCGTCGTCGGCGGGATGACGCTGGCGCCGGTGCTGATCCTGCTCGTGCTGCCGGTGCTGATCGCGCGCTTCTCGCGGCATGTCGGCCCGCACGACCGCGGCGCGCACGGCCGCTATGTCGGGCACGAGCCGCATCATCCGACGCCGCCGCCGGCCGCGCCCGCGGGAGAGCCGGCATGAAGCGCGTCGTCATCCTCGCCGGGCTGATGGCGTCGGCCTGCACGATGGGCCCGAAACACCCGACCACGCCGATCGCGCTGGCGCCGCCGGTCGCGGCGGGGACGATCGCGCCCGCCTCGGGCCCCGCGCAGACGATCGTCCCGGGTGCTACGGTGCAGGCCGACTGGTGGCGGCTGTTCGGCAGCCCCGCGCTCGACGCGCTGGTCGACCGCGCGCTCGCCGCCAACAACGACCTCGCCAATGCCGACGCGACGCTGCGCCAGGCGCGCGAGCAGGCGCGCGCGGCGGGCGGGGCGAGCCTGCCGCAGGTCGACGCCTCCTACCAGGCGCAGCGGATCCGCACCTCGCGGGTGTTCTCCAACCCGCTGTCGACCGATCCCGACGAATATCTCTACACGCTGCACACCGCGCAGGTCTCGGTCGCCTATCCGCTCGACCTGTTCGGCCAGCTGCGCAGCAAGACGCGGTCGGCGCGCGCCGCCGCGACCGTCGCCGGCGACAAGCTGATCGCGGCGCGCACCACGGTGGTCGCCAATCTGGTGAGCGCGGTGATCCAGCAGGCAGGCCTCTCGGCGCAGATCCTGGCCGCGCAGTCGGCGGTGCAGAGCAATCGCGATGTGCTCAAACTGCTCCAGCAGCGCCAGGCGCTGGGCGACATCGGCGCCTCGGACGTCTCGGCGCAGCAGACCGCGCTGGCGACCGCCGAGGGCGCGCTGCCGACGCTGATGCACCAGCGCGACCATCAGCTTGGGCTGATCGCGACGCTGCTCGGGCTCGCGGCGGGCACGCCGCTGCCGCCGCTGCCCACGCTTCCCGAGCTGACGCTGCCGACGACGATCCCGGTGGCACTGCCCGCGCAGATTGTCGCCAACCGCCCCGACGTGCGCGCCGCCGAGGCGCAGATGCAAGGTGCCGCCGCCGATCTCGGCGCCGCGATCGCCGCGCGCCTGCCCAACATCACGCTCAGCGCCAATGTCGGCGGCGAGGCGACCGCGATCACCGAGATGTTCGCCAGCGGCAACCCGTTCTGGGCGCTAATCGGCGGCGTGACGCAACCGATCTTCCACGGTGGCCAGCTCCTCCACCAGAAGCGTGCGGCCGAGGCCGCGCTCGACGGTGCCAAGGCACAATATCGCAGCGCCGCGCTGCAGGCCTTCCTCGACGTCGCCGACGCCTTGTCTGGGCTGCGCACCGATGGCGACGCGCTCGACGCGGCGACGCGCGCCGACGCGGCGGCGGCGCAGACGCTGCGCTACACGCGGCGCCAGCTCGAACTGGGCGGGGTCGGCACGCTCGCGCTGTTCAACGCCAATGCGGCGGCGGCAAGCGCCTCGTCGCAGGCGGTCCAGGCGCGCGCGGCGCGGCTCGGCGACACGGTCGCGCTGTTCCAGGCGGTCGGCGGCGGGGTGACGATCCCGGCGGACGCGGGCCGGGCCCGCTAGCCCGTCCGTCTCCCGGCCGTGAGCCGGGGGTCCGGGGCGAGCCCGGGGTGATGCCGATCGCCGGGCCGCGGCGACATGACGGGCGGAAGCCCTTGCGCTAAGCGCTTGCCAAGCGGCCCGCATGTCGTTTCGATCGGCGCGCGTGAGGGGGCAATGCGGATGACGTGGCTGATCCGATTCTGGCTGTTCGCGCCCGCGCGTCAGCTGTTCCGCGAATGCGCTGCCTATACGCTGGCCGAGCATGGCGCCGATGCCGCCGTCCGCCTGCGCGCCGAAATCGATCCGGGCACGCCGCTGTCGGGCCGGTTGCTGATCTGGCTGATGGTGAACGAAATCCGTCGGCAGGCTCGGTTAGACCAAGGTATCACATTGCACTAACACGCTTTTCTTTGCGACTGTATCGTAACGGGACGTTAACCCCGGCGTGGGAGAGCGGGGCGTCAACAGAGGGTGTCGTCTCATGAAAACACTGTGTCTCGCGTCGCTTTTCCTGCTTCCTATGATGGCTGCGCCTGCAAGCGCGCTGCCTCTGGCCTCGGTCGCCGGCATCACCGTCGGGGTCACCGGCGGCACGCTCGGGGTCGGCCCCGAAGTCTCCTACGCGGTCAATCCGCTGATCGCGGTGCGCGCGTCGGCGACGTTCCTCGGCTTCAGCGGGAACGGCCATGTCGCCGACTATCGCTACGATGGCCATGCCCATCTCAGCAATTATGGCGGCACGATCGACCTCCACCCCTTCGCCAATGGCTTCCGCCTGTCTGCCGGCGCGCGTTCGACCGGGGACAATCGGATCAGCTTCACCGGCAAGGCGCGGGTCAACCAGACCTATGGTGGCGTAACGTTCACCCCCGATCAGGCCGGCACGCTGAGCGGCGATATCAAGACCAAGTCGGTCGCGCCGATCCTCACCGTCGGCTATGCGCACACCACGATCAGCGGGATCATGTTCGGGCTCGACGGCGGCGTCATGTTTCACGGCCATCCGCATGTCGACGATCTCGTCGCGACCGGCGAACTCGACTCGAACCCGAACGCACAGACCAGCCTGATCAACGAGGAACAGCGCCTCCAGGACAAGGTCCACGACTACGCCTATTATCCGGTGCTCCAGCTCAGCCTGGGCTACCGCTTCTAAGCACCGGCGCACACGCCACCGCTCCGTCACCCCGGCCTTGAACCAAGGTCCCGCTTCTGCTTCCGGTTGCGCGCAGAAGACAGAAGCGGGACCCCGGGGCGAGCCCGGGGTGACGGACGATAAGGCTTCGCGACGCGCCGCCGCTTCCCAATATGCGATACGTCTGGCATCGCACGCCCGATGACCCCGGCCGACACCATCGTCCCCGATACCGAACAGCGCGGCCTGCTCGCACGGCTTCCGGCCGCCGCGCGGCCCTATGCGATGCTCGCCCGCTTCGATCGACCGATCGGCGCGTGGCTGCTGTTCTGGCCCGCCGCCTGGGCGATCCTGCTCGCCGGCGGCACCACCGAACGCAGCCTCGTCCTGCTCGCGCTGTTCGCGATCGGATCGGTCGCGATGCGCGGCGCGGGCTGCGTCTACAACGACATCGTCGACCGCGACCTCGACGCGCGCGTCGCCCGCACCCGCGACCGCCCGCTGGCCAGCGGGCGGGTCAGCCTGCGCGCCGCCTGGACCTTTCTGTTCGCGCTGTGCGGCATCGGGCTGGCGGTGCTGGTCGCGCTCGACTGGCCGGCGCGGCTCGTCGCGGTGGCGAGCGTCGCGCCGGTCGCCTGCTATCCGTTCATGAAGCGCATCACCTGGTGGCCGCAGGCGTGGCTCGGAATCGTCTTCTCCTGGGGCGCGCCGGTCGGCTGGGCGGCGGCGACCGGCGGCCTCTCCGCCCCCGGGTTGCTGCTCTATGCGGGCGGGATCGCCTGGGTGATCGGCTACGACACGATCTACGCGCTGCAGGACATCGAGGACGACGCGCTCGCGGGGGTCAAGTCGTCCGCGCGCGCGCTCGGCCGCCATGTCCGCCCGGGGGTGGCGATCTTCTATGGCGGCGCGCTGCTGCTGTGGGGCGCGGCCTTCTGGCTGCGGCGGCCCGATCCGCTCGCGGTGCTGGCGCTGCTGCCCGCCGCACTCCACCTTGGCTGGCAGGTCGCGACGCTCGACGTCGCCGACGCGGCGGGCGCGCTGCATCGCTTCCGCGCCAACCGCACCACCGGCCTGCTGCTCGCGATGGCCGCCTTCGCGGTCGGCTCGGCGGGATAGGACGCCTTGACCGTGGTTGCGGCGCGCGCAGTGCCGCGCCACGACGAATCCACAGCCTGTAGACCGATAGCCGAGCCCCGCAGGGTGGACGTTCCGTGCCGGGCTCCCTAAGTGCCGGACATGTTGACCGTCGCCGAAGCCCAGACCCGCGTCCACGATTTGGTGGCCGCCGCTCGCCAAGCGGGCGCCGATGCCGCCGACGTCCTCTATGTCTGCAACGAGTCGACCAGCGTCTCGGTGCGGCTCGGCGAGCTCGAGGATGTCGAGCGTTCCGAGGGCGAGACGATCGGGCTGCGCCTGTTCGTCGGCAGCCGCTCGGCGAGCGTCTCCTCCTCCGATCTGTCGGGCGACGCGCTGTCGACATTGGTCGACCGCGCCGTCGCGATGGCGCGCGAGGCGCCCGAGGATCGCTGGTCGGGCCTTGCCCCCGTCGACCGGCTGCTGCGCGGCGCCGCCCCCGATCTCGACGCCGACGACGGCGCCGATGTCGCCCCCGAGGCGCTGCGCGCCCGCGCGCCCGTCGCCGAG
>NZ_CALMAW010000017.1 GCF_937859915.1 uncultured Sphingomonas sp.
CCCCCGCCGCCCCCGCCGCCGCCGCCTCCGGCAAACCCGGGTCCGTTCATCGTGTTCTTCGACTGGAACAAGTCGGACATCACCCCGGAAGCCGCGTCGATCCTCGACAACGCAGCCTCGGCGTACACGCAGACGGGTGCGGCTTCGGTCATGCTCGCGGGCTACACCGACACGTCGGGCACGCCCAAGTACAACATGGGCCTCTCGCAGCGTCGTGCCGACTCGGTGAAGTCGTACCTCGCCGGCAAGGGTGTTCCCGATGCCGCGATGACGACGCAGGCCTTCGGCGAAACGCACCTTCTGGTGCAGACCGCAGACGGTGTGCGCGAGCCGCAGAACCGTCGCGTGGAGATCACCTTCGGCCCGGGTTCGGGTCAGTAAGGCTCTCCCCTGGGATCTTCGGATCCCGGGAGACAGAAATCGGGGGGTCGGCTCGCGCCGGCCCCCCTTTTTCTTGTTCGCTGCAGATCGATGCCGGCACGCACCATGACGGACACGCACTGGCGAGCATGCCGCGGCGTCGGCGCAGAATCCTTCGTCGAGAGACGTTCGACAGAGGCTTTT
Organism: uncultured Sphingomonas sp.; assembly: GCF_937859915.1. Lineage (GTDB taxonomy): Bacteria > Pseudomonadota > Alphaproteobacteria > Sphingomonadales > Sphingomonadaceae > Solisphingomonas. The sequence continues at coordinate 565 of NZ_CALMAW010000017.1, forward strand.
GGAGGCCCACGCAGACGGCGCCGTGCGCCGTCAGACCACCGCGTCAAGCCGATAGTGCGCAACCGGCTCATAGGTCGCGCCGTCCGCGCCGAGCCGGCTTTCGTAGAGCGCGAAGCGATCGAGCGTGAACGGCCCGACAGGAAGCGGCGCGACCCGCATCGCGACGTCCTCGGTGGGCGCCGCGGTCCGGCTGAATCGAGCCAGCGTCACATGCGGCAGGAACGCCCGGGCGTCGGGGGCCACCCCCGCGACCCGCAGTGCCGCGTCCACCCGCACATGCAGGTTGGTCAGCCGGTCCCGCGGCTGCAGGCCGACCCACAGCGTATCGATCCTGCCCTGGCGTGCGAACGTGCCGCATGCGCCCAGCGTCGCGTCGATCGGCGGATGACGGACGCGCGCGAGCGCAACCGCGATGTCCTCGGCCTGGTGGCGGTCGACCGCGCCGATGAAGCGCAGCGTAACGTGCAACTGGTCGTCGCTCTGCCAGCGCGCGCCGGCAACCCCGCCCATCGCCGCGATCAGGGCGGCGCGCACCATGGCGGGCGGCCGTGCCGCGACGAACAGACGATGACCAGCCATTCGGCTCTTTCCGGTTTCGCTTGAAAGCGCCCTCACGAAGGCCGATATTGCCAGCGTCGGCGATATTCGTCGACGCTGAGGAGATTCTTTCGATGGCGAACTGGTCTGACCCCCGGACGACCGCGGTGCCGCGCGCGGCAACCGGCGCGCGCGAGGCGGCCTTCGATGCAGGACTGCGGTCCTACATGCTGTCGGTCTATAATTATATGGCCTCCGGCGTGCTGCTTACCGGCGTCGTCGCGATGCTGTTCGCGCGCAGCCCGTATATCGGCATGTTGTTCGATCCGCTGGGTCGCACCACCGGCCTCGGCATGGTCGTGATGTTCGCGCCGCTCGGCATCGTGCTCGCGATGAGCTTCGGTGTCGTGCGGATGCAAGAATCGACCGCCAAGGCGCTGTACTGGCTGCTGACCTTCACCATGGGCCTGTCGCTGTCGGCGGTGTTCCTGCGCTATACCGGCGCGTCGATCGCGCAGACCTTCTTCGCGACCGCGGTGGCGTTCGGCGGGCTGAGCCTGTTCGGCTATGTCACCAAGCGCGACCTCGCCCCGATCGGCAGCTTCCTGGTCATGGCCGTCTGGGGCCTGATCGCGGCGATGCTGATCAACATGTTCGTGCAGAGCTCGGCGATGGAGCTGCTGATCTCGTTGGTCGGCGTGGTGCTGTTCGCGGGGCTGACCGCCTGGAACACGCAGCAGATCAAGAGCGGCTATTACGCGGTGCGCGGCACGGCGATGATGGGCAAGTCCGCGGTGATGGGCGCGCTGCAGCTCTATCTCGACTTCATCAACATGTTCCTGTTCCTGCTGCGCTTCATGGGCAATTCGCGGAACTAGGATTGGCATAGGCCTCGGCCAGAGACCGGAAGGCCCGGCGGAGCGATCCGCCGGGCCTCTTCGTGTCAGCCGCCCTTGGGGGTGGGCATGGCGCCATCGATCTCCATCGCGCGCAAAAACGCGGGACGGGATTCGAGGCGGTCGACATAGGCGCGGAACAGCGGCCGCGGCGGGACGAGCCCGAAGCGCATGTAAAAGGACAGGCAGGCAGCGACATAGCAATCGGCCGCGCTGAAGCGGTCGGAAGCGATATAATCCCGCCCTTCAAGCGCCGCCGCGATCGCGTCGAGCACGGCATCGAGGCTCGAATAGCCGACCATCGCCTTGCGCTCGGCCGGAATCTCGCGGCCGAGTGCCGTGTCGACCACCGCCGAGTCGAATGGCCCCGACACGAAGAACAGCCAGCGATAATAGGCGGCGCGCTCGGCCGGCGGCGGCGCCAGGCCGGCCTCCGGAAACGCGTCGGCGAGATAGGCGCAGATCGCCGATCCCTCGGTCACGACCTTCCCGCGGTGTGCGATCGCCGGCACCTTGCCCATCGGGTTGATCGCCAGATAGGCCGGGGCCTTCATCGTCGTGCCATAGTCGAGCAGCTCGGTGCGGTAGGGCGCGCCCACCTCCTCAAGCATCCAGCGCACGATCCGCGCGCGCGACATCGGATTGGTGTAGAAGATCAGTTCGTCGCTCATCGCGCCATCCCCCTGGTGATCGCGAATGCTAGTCCCGCCTTTGCGTCGCTCGCAAGCATGCTTGGCGAACCGCGTCTGCTCTGCGAAGGCGGGCGCAGGAGGACGCCGATGACCGACCGCTTGCGCCAGCTCTATCCCGAAATCGAGCCCTATGACTCGGGACGGCTCGACGTCGGCGACGGACACCGCGTCTATTGGGAACGCTGCGGCACGCGGGGCGGTATCCCGGCGGTCTTCCTGCATGGCGGTCCGGGCGGCGGCTGCGGGCCGTCGCATCGCCGGCTGTTCGATCCGGCGCGCTACGACATTCTGCTGTTCGACCAGCGCGGCTGCGGGCGGTCGCTGCCACATGCCGACCTGAACGCCAACACGACCTGGCATCTCGTCGCCGATATCGAGCGGCTGCGCGCGATGTGCGGGCACGACCGGTGGCTGGTGTTCGGCGGCAGCTGGGGCTCGACGCTGGCACTCGCCTATGCCGAGGCGCATCCCCAGCGGACCGCGGCGCTGATCCTGCGCGGCATCTTCCTGCTCCGCCAGATCGAGATCGACTGGTATTATCAGGGCGGCGCCGCGTGGCTGTTCCCCGACAAGTGGGAGCGGTTCCTGGCGCCCATCCCCGAGGCCGAGCGCCATGATCTGGTCGAGGCCTATCGCAAGCGGCTGACCGGCGACGACGAACGCGCGCGGATCGCGGCGGCACGCGCCTGGGCGCAATGGGAAGGCGAGACGATCACGCTGCTGCCCGACCCGGCGACCGCCGGCGGGTTCGGCGACGCGCATTTCGCGCTCGCCTTCGCGCGGATCGAGAATCACTATTTCGTCCACAAGGGCTGGATGGAAGACGGGCAGCTGCTCCGCGATGCCGGCCGATTGCGCGACATTCCCGGCGTCATCGTCCAGGGCCGCTACGACACCGCCACCCCGGTGCGCAGCGCGTGGGATCTGCACCGCGCCTGGCCCGAGGCCGAGTTCCACCTCATCGACGATGCCGGCCACGCCTATAGCGAGCCCGGCATTCTCGACCGGCTGATCCGCGCGACCGACGCGCAGGCGGAGCGGCTGGCGTGACCCCGATCGGGGTCGGGCTGGTAGGCTACGGGCTGGCCGGCGCCGTACTGCATGCGCCGGTGATCGAGGCGCTCGACGCGTTCCGCATCGTCGGGGTCGCCACCTCGCGAGCCGAGGCGGCCGAACGCCGCGATCGCCCGCAGGTCGTCGCCGACATCGAGGCGCTGCTCGCCATCGATGCGGTCGAGCTGGTCGTCGTCGTCACCCCAAACGACTGCCACGCCGCGCATGCCGAGGCCGCCCTCCGCCGTGGCCGCCATGTCGTCATCGACAAGCCGATGGCGCCCAGCCTCGCCGATTGTGATCGGCTGATCGACCAAGCAGCCGGTGTCGGCCGGATCCTGAGCGTCTATCACAATCGCCGCTGGGACGGAGACCATGTTGCTGCGCGCGGGCTGCTTGCCGGCGGCGTGATCGGCACGCCGGCCTTGTACGAGGCGCGCTGGGACCGCTTCCGGCCCGAGGCCGCCGCGGTGTGGCGCAACGCACCGCGGGCCGGGGCGGGCCTGTTGTGGGATCTCGGGCCGCACATGCTCGACCAGGCGCTCGACCTGTTCGGCTGGCCCGATGCGATGACCGCCGACATCGCGACCCAGCGCGCCGGGGCGCAAGCCGACGATTATTTCGAGCTGACGCTGCAATATGGCGCGGCGCGCGCGATCGTGTCGGCATCGACGCTGGTCGCCGCGACGCGCCCGCGCATGGCGCTGCACGGCACCGCGGGCAGCTGGTGGACCGAGGCGCTCGACCCGATCGAGGCGACGTTGCGCGCCGGACGATCGCTCGCCGCGCCGCTGCCGGCGATCCCCGCCTTCCGCGCGACCCGCGACGGCGAGCGCGTGCCGCAGCCCGTGGCGGCCGGCGATCCGCTCGCCTTCTACCGCCAGCTTGCCGCGGCGATCCGTGCCGGCGCCGCGCCGCCGGTCGACGCGATCGAGGCGCGCGACGTGGTCGCGTTGATCGCGGCGGCCCAGGATGGCACGCCTGTGCCCCAGCCACGCGGACCCCGGCGCTTGCCTGCCCTGTATCAACGGCGCTAGTTGCACCGATACAGGACAGGCGGGAAATACGTGGCGCAACGCAAGACGACCCGACACAGCACGATCACCGATGTCGCCGATGCCGCGGGTGTGTCGATCAAGACCGTCTCGCGCGTGTTCAACGACGAGCCCAATGTCCGGCCCGCGACGCGCGAGCGCGTGCTCGCGGCCGCGGCGGGGCTGGACTATCATCCCAATGTCGCGGCGCGCAGCCTGGCGGGACGGCGGTCCTTCCTGATCGGGCTGGTCTATGAAAATCCCAGCCCCAACTATGTCGTCGATCTGCAGACGGGGGCGCTCGATCGGCTGAAGGGCGAGCGCTACCGCCTGCTGGTGCTGCCGTTCGCCGATGTCGCGTCGGTGTCGGGCAAGATGCAGGCGATCGCGCGCGCGTCGGGGCTCGACGGTGTCGTGCTGGCACCGCCGTTGTGCGACGATGCGGCGACGGTCGCCGAGCTCGAGGCCTGCGGGCTGCCCTATGCGCGGATCGCGCCGAGCAGCGGCGGCAGCGACGCCCCCGACGTCGTGATCGACGATGTCGGCGCGGCGCGGGCGGTCGTCGACCATCTCGTCGCGCTTGGCCATCGCCGCATCGCCATCGTCCGCGGCGATCCGACCCACGCCTCGGCGGCGGCTCGTCTCGAGGGCTATCGGCAAGGGCTTGCGGCGCATGGACTGGCCCGAGACGATGCGCTCGAGGTGGCCGGCGCCTACACCTTCGTCTCGGGCTATGCGGCGGGCGAGCGGCTGCTTGCGCTCGCCGCACCGCCGACCGCGATCTTCGCGAGCAATGACGACATGGCGGCGGGCGTGCTCAACGCCGCATACGAGAGCGGCGTCGCGGTGCCCGCCGCCTTGTCGGTGGTCGGCTTCGACGACAGCAACATCGCGTCGGTGGTGTGGCCGCGGCTGACCACGATCCATCAGCCGATCCGTGACATGGCGCGCGCGGCGACCGGCGCGCTGCTCGCGCTGATCGAGGCCAAGCCGGGCGGCGAGGCGCCGCTGCCGCACCTGCTGATGCCCTATGAGCTGGTCGTGCGCGGATCGACCGCGCAGGTTGCGGAGCCGATCGCGTGAGCACCGAGCTTCGTCCGCTCGTCGCCGGCATCGAGCTTGGCGGTACCAAATGTGCGTGCACGCTTGCCGCCGGACCCGACCGGATCGTCGCCGAGGCGCAGGTGCCGACGACGACCCCCGCCGAGACGCTGGGCGCGATCGAGCGCATCCTCGACGGCTGGCGCAACGAGCATGGTTTCGCCGCGCTCGGCATAGCCTGCTTCGGTCCGCTCGAGCTGCGCCACGACGCGCCCGATTACGGCTTCATCACCGCCACCCCGAAGCCAGGCTGGGCGCATACCGACGTCTCGCCGCGGCTGCGGCGTCGCTATGGCGTGCCGACCGCGATCGACACCGACGTGACCGGCGCCGCGCTCGCCGAGGCGCGCTGGGGCGACGCGCAGGGCCTGTCGAGCTTCGCCTACATCACGGTGGGTACCGGGGTCGGGGCGGGGATCATCGTCGACGGCAAGGCGGTGATGGGCATCGGCCATGCCGAGGCGGGGCATATGCTCGTCCGTCGCTTTCCAGGCGACGACTGGGCTGGCGCCTGCCCGTTCCACGGCGATTGCGTCGAAGGGCTGGCGGCGGGCTCGGCGGTCGAGAAGCGTCTCGGCGTCAAGGGCGGCGCCGTCGCCGACGACGATCCGGTGTGGGCGATGGTCGCACACGCGATCGCGGGGCTGTGCCACAATCTGGTGATGGGATCGGTGCCGGACCGCATCCTGCTCGGCGGGGGGCTGCCGACCAAGCGACCGCAGCTGCTGCCGATGGTGCGAACGATGCTGGTCGACAGTCTCGCAGGCTACGGCGTCGCGCCGGCGATCGTGGACCAGATCGAACGCTATGTCGCGGCGCCGGGTCTGGGCGACTGGGCGGGGCCGCTGGGCTCGATCGCGCTGGGACTGGATGCGCTGTTGGGGCGGCACGCCGCCTAGGCCAGCGCTTATACCTTGTTCCCCGGCGCAGGCCGGGGCCCAGGCCCCAAGTTTCTTCACGAACGCCGCGCCTGCCGCGGGGTGTGGCCTGGGCCCCGGCGTGCGCCGGGGAACGGCTTGCCCGATGCACGTCATCCTGACGAAGGTCAGGATTCAGACGCGTTTCACTGATGGTCGAGCGCTGCGCGTCCGGATCCCGGGCCAAGTTCGGGACCGCGACGAAGCAGCGCCGCCTAAGCAGCCCGTGCCGCGCCCTCGATCCACGGCGTCTCGGCGTGCATCTTCGCCTCGTGCGTGGCGATCGCATCGTCCATCGCCATCGTGATCCCGATCTCGTCGAGCCCGCGCAGCAGGCAGTCCTTGCGGAACGGATCGATCTCGAAGCGGAAGCGGTCCTGATACGGCGTCGTCACGGTCTGATTCTCCAGATCGATCGTGATCGGCTGGTCCTTCGCCACCGCGAGCAGCCGGTCGACCTGATCCTGCGGCAGCACGACGGTCAGGATGCCGTTCTTGAACGCGTTGCCGGCATGGATGTCCGAAAAGCTCGGCGCGATCACCGCCTGTAGGCCCATGTCGGCCATCGCCCAGGCGGCATGTTCGCGGCTCGAACCGCAGCCATAATTGTCGCCCGCGATCAGGATCGGGGCGCCGGCATAAGCGGGATCGTCGAACACATTGCCGGGCTCTGCGCGCAGCGTCTCGAAGGCGAACTGGCCGAGTCCCTCGCGCGTGATCGTCTTGAGATGATGCGCGGGGATGATCACGTCGGTGTCGATATTGGGGCGGCCGAGCGGATAGGCCTTGCCCGCAATGATGTCGATCGCGCGCATCAGGCGAACTCCCTCACATCGGTAAGACGGCCGGTCACCGCGGCGGCGGCGGCCATTGCGGGCGACAGCAGGTGGGTGCGCGATCCCGGGCCCTGGCGGCCGACGAAATTGCGGTTCGAGGTCGAGGCACAGCGTTCGCCCGCGGGCACCTTGTCAGGGTTCATCGCGAGACACATCGAGCAGCCCGGCTCGCGCCACTCGAAGCCGGCGTCGAGGAAGATGCGGTCGAGCCCCTCCGCCTCGGCCTGGCGCTTGACCAGCCCCGAGCCCGGCACGACCAGGGCTTGCTTGACGCCTGCGGCGACATGGCGGCCGCGCGCGACGGCGGCGGCGGCGCGCAGATCCTCGATGCGGCTGTTGGTGCAGCTGCCGATGAAGATGCGGTCGACGGTGACGTCCTGCATCCTCTGGCCGGCGGTCAGCCCCATATAGGCCAACGACTTCTCGGCCGCGGCGCGGCGCGCCGGGTCGTCGAGCGCGGCGGGATCGGGGACGATGCCGGTGATCGCGACGACGTCGTCGGGGCTGGTGCCCCAGGTCACCAGCGGCGCGATCGTCGCGGCGTCGATCGTCACCACTTTGTCGTAGACCGCGCGCGGGTCGCTCGCGAGCGTGCGCCAATAGGCGACGGCGCGATCCCAGTCGGCGCCCTTGGGGCTGCGCGGCTTGCCCTGAAGGTAAGCGAAGGTCTTGTCGTCGGGCGCGACCAGGCCGGCGCGCGCGCCCGCCTCGATCGACATGTTGCAGACGGTCAGCCGCCCCTCGATCGACATGTCGCGGAACACCGAGCCGGTATATTCCGCGACATAGCCCGCGCCGCCGGCGGCGGTCAGCTTCGCGACGATCGCCAACGCGACGTCCTTGGGCGTGACGCCCGGTCCGAGCTCGCCGTCGACGCGCACCTCGAGCGATTTCGAGCGCTTGAGCAGCAGCGTCTGCGTCGCGAGCACATGCTCGACCTCCGAGGTACCGATGCCGAAGCCGAGCGCGCCCAATGCACCATGGCTCGCGGTGTGGCTGTCGCCGCACACCACGGTGGTGCCGGGCAGCGTAAAACCCTGTTCGGGGCCGACGACGTGGACGATGCCCTGTTCGGCGGCGAGATCGTCGATCAGCTCGATCCCGAACAGCGGCGCGTTGCGGCGGAGCGCGTCGAGTTGCGCGGCCGACTGCGGATCGGCGACGGCGAGGCGATTGCCCTGCGCGTCGGCCCTCGCCGTGGTCGGGATGTTGTGATCGGGCACGGCGAGCGTGAGATCGGGGCGGCGGACCTTGCGGCCCGCGGCGGCGAGACCGTCGAAGGCCTGCGGACTGGTCACTTCATGGACGAGGTGGCGGTCGATATAGAGCAGCGCGGTGCCGTCGTCGCGCTGCTCGACGACATGCGCATCGAAGATCTTCTGGTAGAGCGTGCGGGGGGCGGGGGTGCTGGCCATGATGCGCGCGCTGTAGCGCGGACGGGCGCTTTTGTCTGCCCATCTGTCCTTGTCGTCCGCCAAGCGACGATTTGCGTGCGCGGGCGCCGGCGAACGCCTACATGGGCGCAAAGATGGAGAGGGACGATGAGCGACGACATCCAGCGGCATCTCGCGGACGGCATTCTCGAGCTGAGGATCGCGCGGCCCGACAAGAAGAATGCGCTGACCAACGCGATGTATGGCGCGCTGACCGCGGGGCTCGCCGAGGCCTCGGCCGATCCGGCGATCACGGCGGTGCTGATCAGCGGCGAGGGCGACGCCTTCTGCGCGGGCAACGACATCAGCGGCTTCCTGCCCGCCAACCGCACCGATGCCGCGATGGTCTTCATCCGCGCGATCGCGGACTTCGACAAGCCGATCGTCGCGGCGGTGCGGGGCCTCGCGGTCGGCGTCGGCACGACGATGCTGCTGCACTGCGACCTCGTCTACGCCGCGCCCGATGCGCGCTTCAGCGTGCCCTTCGCCAAGCTCGGCCTCGTCCCCGAGGCGGCGTCGAGCCTTTTGCTGCCGCAGCGGATCGGCCATGCCAAGGCGGCGGCGATGCTGCTGCTCGGCGAGCCGCTCGACGCCGAGGCGGCGGATCGCGCGGGCTTCGTCACCGCGATCGTAGCGGGCGACCAGTTGCTGGCGCATGCCCGCGCCAAGGCCGTCGCGCTGACCGCGATGCCGCCGCGCGCGCTCGCCGAGACGCGCCGGCTGCTGCGCGGCGACCGGTCCGATGTCACAGCGCGGATGCGCGAAGAGGAAACCGCCTTCGCGACCGCGCTCGCCGGCGCCGAAGCCAAGGAGGCGTTCAGCGCGTTCTTCGAGAAGCGTGCGCCCGTATTCACCCGCGAAGGAGCGAAATAATGTCGATCAAGATCGTTGCGTTCATCGGCGTCAAGCCGGGCTCGGAAGAGGCGTTCGTTGCCGCCGCCAAGATCTGCGTCGCCGCCTCGCGCGCTGAGCCGGGCGTGCTCCAGTATGACGTCTGGCGCGAGCAGCAGGGCGAGCAGCGCTTCGTGTTCAACGAACTCTATGCCGATCAGGCGGCAGTCGACGCGCATATGGCCTCGGACCATTTCAAGGCGTTCGGCATGGCGGCGCGCGACCTCGCGACGGGACGCCCAGTGATCATTCCCTGCGATCCGATCGAGGTCGCGGCGTAACTTCGTTACAATGCGCGGTTGACATACGCATAGAAGGTTGCGCAAAGGCGCCGCCTTATCGAAGAGGATCGTCATGCCCGTCTATCGTTCGCGCACCACCACCCACGGCCGCAACATGGCGGGCGCGCGCGGGCTGTGGCGTGCCACGGGCATGACCGACGCCGATTTCGGCAAGCCGATCATCGCGGTGTGCAACAGCTTCACCCAGTTCGTGCCGGGGCATGTCCACCTCAAGGACCTGGGGCAGCTGGTCGCGCGCGAGATCGAGGCGGCGGGCGGCGTCGCCAAGGAGTTTAACACGATCGCGGTCGATGACGGCATCGCGATGGGGCATGGCGGCATGCTCTATTCGCTGCCCAGCCGCGAGCTGATCGCCGACTCGGTCGAATATATGGCCAATGCGCATTGCGCCGACGCGCTGGTCTGCATCTCCAATTGCGACAAGATCACGCCGGGCATGCTGATGGCGGCACTCCGGCTCAACATTCCCGCGGTGTTCGTCTCGGGCGGGCCGATGGAGGCGGGCAAGGTCACGATCAAGGGCGTCACCAAGGCGCTCGATCTGGTCGACGCAATGGTCGTCGCCGCCGACGAATCCTATTCGGACGAGGAGGTCGCCGCGGTCGAGCGCTCGGCCTGCCCGACCTGCGGGTCGTGCTCGGGGATGTTCACCGCCAATTCGATGAACTGCCTGACCGAGGCGCTGGGCCTCTCGCTGCCGGGCAACGGCTCGACGCTGGCGACGCATGCCGATCGCGAAAAGCTGTTCCGCGAGGCGGGCCATCTGATCGTCGATCTCGCCAAGCGCTGGTACGAGCAGGACGACGTCACCGCGACGCCGCGCGGCATCGCCACCTTCGCCGCCTTCGAGAATGCGATGAGCCTCGACATCGCGATGGGTGGCTCGACCAACACCGTGCTGCATCTGCTCGCCGCCGCTCATGAGGCGGAAGTCGATTTCACGATGGCCGACATCGATCGGCTGAGCCGGCGGGTGCCGTGCCTGTGCAAGGTCGCGCCGGCCAAGGACGACGTGCATATGGAGGACGTCCACCGCGCCGGCGGGATCATGGCGATCCTCGGGCAGCTCGAGCTGGCCGGGCTCGTCGATGCGACGCAGCCGACGGTGCATGCGCCGACGATGGCGGATGCGCTCGATCGCTGGGACGTGTCGCGCACGACCAGCGAAGAGGTGCGCAAATTCTTCCGCGCCGCGCCCGGTGGTGTGCCGACGCAGACCGCGTTCAGCCAGGCGGCGCGCTGGGACGCGCTCGACACCGATCGCGAGCATGGCGTGATCCGCTCGGCCGACCATCCCTTCTCGAAGGATGGCGGGCTCGCGGTGCTGTACGGCAATCTCGCGCCCGAGGGCTGCATCGTGAAGACCGCGGGCGTCGACGAGAGCATCCTCACCTTCCACGGCACCGCGCGCGTCTACGAAAGCCAGGACGCCTCGGTGGTCGGCATCCTCGGCGGCGAGGTCAAGGCGGGCGACGTCGTCGTGATCCGCTACGAAGGCCCCAAGGGCGGACCGGGTATGCAGGAGATGCTGTACCCGACCAGCTATCTCAAGTCGAAGGGCATGGGGAAGGTCTGCGCGCTGATTACCGACGGCCGCTTTTCGGGGGGCACCTCGGGGCTGTCGATCGGCCATGTCTCGCCCGAGGCAGCGGAAGGCGGGCTGATCGCGCTGGTCGAGACCGGCGATCCGATCGTGATCGACATCCCCAACCGCGTGATCAAGCTCGATCTCGACGACGCGCTGCTCGCCGAGCGGCGCGCGGCGATGGTCGAGCGCGGCAAGAAGGCGTGGAAGCCGTTCGGCCGCAAGCGCGCGGTCTCGCCGGCGTTGCGCGCATACGCCGCGCTGACGACGAACGCGGCGCGGGGTGCGGTGCGCGATGTCAGCCAGGTCGAGCGGGACTAAACAAGCTCCCTCTCCCCGTAGGGGAGAGGGCTGGGGTGAGGGGGAGCGACGCGTCAGCGTCGCGTCCCAGGTCAGATGTCGGCCACCCTCACCCAACCCTCTCCCTCAAGGGAGAGGGCTTTTCACGCCAGCCCCAGGTCCTTCGGCCCGAACGCGTGCGGCAGCAGCGCCGACAGCATGTGGCGCTCGACCGCGCTGCCGTCGGCGGCCGCGCAATAGACCGGCAGGTCGCGGCCACCGAGTTCGGCCGCCTCGTTGATCACCTGCCGGCAGCGCCCGCACGGGCCGACCACCGCGCTCCCGGTCGGCATCCCGTCGGACCCCATCGTCCCGCCGGTCACCGCGATCGCGATCACGTCGGCAAGCCGCCCCTGCGCATTGGCGGTGGCCAGCGCCACCGTCTCGGCGCACAGCGACAGGCCGTAGCTGGCATTCTCGAAATTGGTGCCGGTGACGATCGCGCCGTCCGTGAGCAGCAGCGCCGCTCCCACCGCGAAGCGCGAATAGGGCGCGTGCGCATGTCGCGCGGCGGCGCGGGCCGCATCGACCAGCACCGCGACGCCGACCTCCTCGATCGAGACTTCGGTCATGCCGTGCTCCCTCGCAAAGCCGTTCCCCGGCGAAAGCCGGGGCCCAGGCCCCACGCCTCTAACGAGCGTCGCGCCTGCCCCAAGCTGCGGCCCTGGGCCCCGGCCTGCGCCGGGGAACTGCGGAGTGTGTCACCCACGGATGTGCAGCACGCAGATCAGCGTGAACAGCCGCCGCGCGGTGTCGAAGTCGAGCTCGATCTTGCCGTCGAGCCGCTCCTTGAGCAGTTCGGCGGCGTCGTTGTGCAGGCCGCGGCGCGCCATGTCGATCGTCTCGATCTGCTGCGGCGAGTGCTGGCGGACGGCTTGATAATAACTGTCGCAGATCGCGAAATAGTCTTTGATCGCCCGCCTGAAGCGCATCATGCCGAGCCCGATCGTCTCGATCGGCGAGCCGTCGGCGCGCTGGATGCCGATCGCGAGCCGCCCCTCCTCGACGTGCAGCGCGACCTTGTAGGGGCCGGCATAGCCGTCGGGCGTCTCGCGCAACGGGCGGAAATGATTGTCGTTGAGCAGGTCGAGCAGTGCGACCCGGCGCTCCTGCTCGATGTCGGCGTTGCGCCACAGGATGGTGCGCTCGTCGAGCGAGATGTCGATGATGCGCGGATCGGACATGCGTCTTTGCGCTTATCGGGTTGGTGCGCGCTTGGCGAGGGGGTCGCGCACCCCCCATCACCGTTCGCACTGAGCGAAGTCGAAGTGCGTGTTGCGGGTGATGCGGTTGGAGCATGTCCTTCGACTGCGCTCAGGACGAACGGGGAGGGTTAGGCGAGGGTTATCCACAGAGCGTGAAGATGACGGTGGATCAATCACCGCATCCGCCTTGAGCCGCCTCTCAAAAGAGCGGACAAGGACGCCATGCTTCAGCCTGTCCCCCACACGCCCGCGCCGGTCGCGCCCGACGTCGCCGCCCTGCCGCAGAATATCGAGGCGGAGGCCGCGCTGCTCGGCGCGATGATGATCGACAACCGACTGTGCGAGGACGTCCAGATCAAGCTGCGCGAGGAGCATTTCTTCGAGCCGCTCCACGGCCGGATCTATGCGCAGATCCTGCGCATCGTCGACAAGAACATGATCGCAAACCCGGTCACGCTGCGCCCGCTGTTCGAGACCGACGACGCGATGAAGGAGCTCGGCGGCCCCGCCTATCTGGCGCAGCTCACCGGCTCGGGCGCGGCGCTGATCGGCGCGCGCGACTTCGCCACGCAGATCTACGATCTGGCACTGCTGCGCGCGCTGGTCGGCGTCGGGCGCGGCATGGTCGAGAGCGCGATGGACACGTCCGACGAGGTCGATCCCAAGACCCAGATCGAGCAGGCCGAGGTCGCGCTCTACCGGGTGGCGGAGGAGGGCGGCGAACAGGGTTCGGTCAAGAGCTTCCTCCAGGCGGCGACCGAGGCGGTCAAGAATGCCGAGCGCGCGCTCAATTCGGGCGGGCATGTCTCGGGCATCACCACCGGGCTCGACAGCATGAACGCCAAGATGGGCGGCATGCACCGGTCCGATCTGATCATCCTGGCGGGGCGCCCCGGCATGGGGAAGACGTCGCTGGCCACCAACATCGCGTTCAACGCCGCGATGCGCCGCGTGCGCGACAAGGAAGACGGCATCCCCGACGAGAAGTCGCTCGGCGCCGGCGTCGCCTTCTTCAGCCTCGAAATGTCGGCCGACCAGCTCGCCACGCGTATCCTCGCCGAGCAATCGGGGATCAGCGGCGAAAGCCTGCGCATGGGCAAGATCAGCCAGCACGATTTCCGCAATCTCGCGCGCGCCGCGGCGGATCTCGAGACGCTGCCGCTCTATATCGACGACACGCCCGGCCTGACCATCGCCGGCCTGCGCACGCGCGCGCGTCGCCTGAAACGCCAGCGCGGGATCGACCTGATCATCGTCGACTATCTCCAGCTGCTGTCGGGCTCGGGCAAGGCGAGCGAAGCCAATCGCGTCCAGGAGATTTCGGAGATTTCGCGGGGGCTCAAGCAGCTCGCCAAGGAATTGCACGTGCCGGTGATGGCGCTGTCGCAGCTCAGCCGGCAGGTCGAGAGCCGCGAGAACAAGCGGCCGATCCTCTCCGATCTGCGCGAATCCGGCTCGATCGAGCAGGACGCCGATCTCGTGCTGTTCGTGTACCGCGAGGAATATTACGTCAATTTCCAGAAACCGACCGAGCCGGACGCCAACGCCTCCGAATTCGATCCGACCAACGTCGCCTTCCGCGAATGGCAGAGTTCGATGGAGCGAGTCCACGGCATCGCCGAAGTGGTGGTGGCCAAGTCGCGGCACGGTTCGACGGGGACGATCCCGGTCAAGTTCGACGCCAAGATCACGCGCTTCTCGGATCTGGTCGATTCGAACTATGTCGTGCCGGATATGGAGTAGCGCTTACGGATGAGCTTGGCGCCCCATCCACCGTTCGTCCTGAGCGAAGTCGAAGCCTGTCCTGAGCGCCTGCAAGGCAGTCGAAGGGGACGTGTTGCAGGAGCGGCGCGTGAGATGTGCTTCGGCTTCGCTCAGCACGAACGGGTTTGGCGGTGTCTGCTCAGGCGAGCTTGTTGACCGCATGCAGCGCGAGGCCGGCGACGCCCGCGCCCGAGGCGTAGATGCCCACCGACTTGGCGACCGAGCGCGCCGCCGAGGCCGCGGAGACCGCACCGTCGAGCACCGAGCGCAGCCCCGAGACGAGACCGGTCACGCCGTCCGATGCCGACGTGGTGGTCGCGGCGGGGGTCGTGGCCGCTGTGGTGGCCGTCGACGTCGCCGAACTCGAGGCGATCGCGTCCATGTGCAGCTTGGCGAACAGCGCTTGCAGCTCGTCCGACGCCTTGGTCGTTGCCGGGCGATTGGCGATGACGCTGTTCGCGGTCGATACGATGCTCGATAGACTGGTCATGCCGGCTGATTCCCCAATGCCGGATCGGTCTGCCCGAAAAGGGTAAAGGATTCGTTGGAGCGGTCGTTATTGGTTGGATGGCGCATCGCCGTTCCCCGGCGGACGCCGGGGCCCACGCCCCATCTCGCTATGGATGCGCCGCGCTCGCCACGGACTTCGGGCCTGGACCCCGGCTTTCGTCAGGGAACGCAGATCAGAAGCTCGGCAGATTGGCCTCGTCGACGGGCGCGTGGATGCCGCATTCGACCTTGTCCCAGCCGCGCCAGCGGCCCGAGCGCGCGTCCTCGCCGGGCTGGACGATGCTGGTGCAGGGCGAGCAGCCGATCGACAGATAGCCCTGCGCCTCGAGCGGATGGCGCGGCAGCTTATGGTCTTCGAAATAGGCGTCGAGCCGTGCCTTGTCCCAGCCGGCGAGCGGGTTGAGCTTGAGCTTTTGGCCGGTCGGATGATTGGTGTCGATCTCGAACAGCGGGATGGCCGCGCGGGTGCTCGCCTGAAAACCCTTACGACCCGAGATCCACGCATCGAACGGGGCAAGCGCGCGCTGCAGCGGCTCGACCTTGCGGATCGCGCAGCAGCCGTCGGGATCGTAGGACCAGCGCAGCCCGGTCGCGTCCTTTGCGGCAAGCAGACGTGGGTCGGGACGATAGACGCGCAGGTCGGTCAGCCCCAGCGTCTCGGCGAGCGTGTCGCGGTACGCCAGCGTCTCGCCGAACATCTTCTGCGTGTTGGTGAAGATCACCGGCACGTCGCGGTCGATCTGCGCGATCATGTGCAGCAGCACCGCCGACTCCGCGCCGAAGGACGACACCGCGGCGGTCCGACCCTTGAGCACGCCCGCCAGCAGATCCGCCAGCATCGCCTCGGTGGACATGTGCGCATAGCGCGCGCCAAACACGTCCGCGTCGGCCTGGGTGAAGGGCGGCGCGGTATCGATAACGTCGCGGATGCGCGCGGCCTCAGCCATGCCGCAATGCCCAGATGGGCGGCCTTCCATCGGCAGCTTTCTGGTAGACCGCGTCGTAGCGGCTCAGCGCGCGCGCGACCGCGGCGGCATCGAGCGGCTTGTCCGGTACCAAGGAGTCGAACCCGCAGCGGCGCATCAGCGCGATCTGATCGACCAGCACGTCGCCCTGCGCACGCAATTCGCCGGTATAGCCGGCTTCGCGCAGGATCCGCCCCGCGGAATAGCCGCGCCCGTCGCGGAAGCCGGGGAACGACACCTCGATCAGTGCGAGCCGGTCGAGATGCGGGATCAGCGCACGCGCGTCCTCATCCGATTCGAGCCGGACGGCGGTTGCGTTGGTCTGGCCGAGAAACGCGTCGAGCGTCACCGCGGGCTCTTCATGCGCGGCATCGGTGCGGTAACGGAGGGGATCAGCCACGAACCACCGCTCCTGCAGCACGTGCTTCGACTTCGCTCAGCACGAACGGATTTATTGTGTCGATGGTATATCCACCGTTCGTCCTGAGCCTGTCGAAGGACGGGTTCCAAGCGCCTTGCTCATCCATAGATCGCCTCCTTGAATGGCGCGATGCCGACGCGGCGATAGGTATCGAGGAAGCGTTCGCCGTCGGTGCGCACCGCCCGGTAGGTCTCGACGGTGCGCTCGATCGCGTCGACGATGCCGTCTTCGTCGAAGCCGGGGCCGGTGATGTTGCCGAGGCTGGCGTCTTCGGCGCCCGAACCGCCGAGCAGCAGCTGGTAGTTTTCGGCACCGCGCTTGTCGACGCCGAGGATGCCGATGTGGCCGGCATGATGGTGACCGCAGGCGTTGATGCACCCCGAGATCTTGAGCTTCAGTTCGCCGAGATCGCGCTGCCGCTCCATGCTCGCAAAGCGATTGGCGATCTTCTGCGCGAGCGGGATCGAGCGCGCATTGGCGAGGCTGCAATAGTCGAGCCCCGGGCAGGCGATGATGTCGCTGATCAGGTCGAGATTGGCGGTGGCGAGCCCGGCGCCGTCGAGCGCCTGCCACAGCGCATGGAGATCGGCCTTGCGGACATAGGGCAGCACGATGTTCTGCGCGTGGGTGACGCGCAGCTCGTCGAACGAATAGCGTTCGGCGAGATCGGCCATCAGGTCGATCTGCGCGGCGGTCGCGTCGCCGGGAATGCCGCCGACGGGCTTGAGGCTGATCGTCGCGATCGCATAGCCGGGCTGCTTGTGCGGCTTGACGTTCTGGTCGACCCACAAAGCGAAATCGGGATCGCTGCGGTCGATCGTGTCGGGCGCGGCGCTGTCATAGGCGGGGGGCGCGAAGAAGCCGGCGATACGCTCGAACTCGGCGCGCGGCGGATCGAGCCCGAGCGTTTTTACATGCGCCCACTCGTCCTCGACCTGCTGGCGATAGCTGTCCGCGCCGATCTCGTGGATCAGAATCTTGATCCGCGCCTTGTAGATATTGTCGCGCCGGCCGTAGCGATTGTAGACCCGCAAACACGCCTCGACGTAGCTGAGCAGGTCGTCGATCGGCACGAAGTCCTTGATCAGCGGCGCGATCATCGGGGTGCGGCCCATGCCGCCGCCGACATAGACCGCAGCACCGACGTCGCCCGCTTCGTTGCGGGTCAGCTGGATGCCGATGTCGTGCAGCCGCATCGCCGCGCGATCCTCGTCGGCGGCGATCACGCAAATCTTGAATTTCCGGGGCAGGTAGCTGAATTCAGGATGGAAGGTCGACCACTGGCGCAGCAGCTCGGCCCAGGGGCGCGGATCGGTGACCTCGTCGGCGGCGGCACCCGCGAACTGGTCCGACGAGATATTGCGGATGCAATTGCCGCTGGTCTGGATGGCGTGCATCTCGACGGTCGCCAGCTCGGCGAGGATGTCGGGCGTGTCCTTGAGCTCGATCCAGTTGAACTGGATGTTCTGCCGTGTGGTGAAGTGGCCATAGCCCTTGTCGTAGGTGCGTGCGACATGCGCCAGCATCCGCATCTGCCGCGCGTCGAGCGTGCCATAGGGGATCGCGACGCGCAGCATATAGGCGTGGAGCTGGAGATAGAGCCCGTTCATCAGCCGCAGCGGCTTGAACTGGTCCTCACTGAGCTCGCCCGACAGGCGACGCTCGACCTGCTCGCGAAACTCCTCGACGCGCGTGTCGACGATCGTCTGGTCGTAACTGTCGTATTTATACATGGAGAGACATCCGTTCGTCCCGAGCGCAGTCGAGGGACATGCGCCACACGCCAAAAGCCGTTCGAACTGAGCCCAGTCGAAGTGCAGCCACCGTCGGCGCGTGGCCCCTTCGGCTACGCTCCGGACAGGCTTCGACTGCGCTCAGCCCGAACGGGCGTCGGTGGCGCGTCATATCACCCAGCTCCCCGCGCCGGCGCTCGCGGGCTTGATGCCGAGATCGTCGCCGACCGTCGGCCCGCGGGCGCGGATGCGGTCCTTGATGTGCGCGGGGCGGGGCCCGTCGGGGCTCGGCTCGGCGTCGATCACATAGGGGACGTTGACGCGGAGCGCCGCCTCCTCGCGCGCGATCAACCCGGTGCCGGCATCGCCGACGTCGACCGCCGCCTCGATATGGCGCGACCAGCCCTCGCCGTCCCACCAGACGACATCGCCCGTTGCCAGGTCGCTGCCCGTCGCGATCTTCATAGTCCAAACCTCACGACATTGCCTCGGCCTGCTGCGCGAAAGCCTTCAGCCGGTTCTCGGCGTCCGACAGCAAGACGACCTCGCCCGCGACGATGATCGCCGGGCTGCCGATCTTCTCGCGCGCGACCATGTCGCCAAGATCGGCGAGCAGCGTCCGCACCGCGCGGTGGCCCGGCAACGTGCCCTTTTCGAGCACCGCCACCGGCAGGCCGGGATCGACGCCGTCGGCCATCAGCTTGTCGGCGATCGCGGCGGCATTGGCGACGCCCATATAGATCACCAGCGTGCGGCTCTTGCCGGCGAGGCCCGACCAGTCCTGCTCGGACAGGCCCTTGCATTGCCCGGCGACGAAGCTGACCGCGCTCGACCAATCGCGATGCGTCAGCGGCAGCATCGCCTCCGCCGCGCAGCCCAGCGCCGCCGACACGCCGGGGACGACATCGACCGGAAGCCCCGCCGCGCGCACCGCCTCGACCTCCTCGCCGCCGCGTCCGAACACGAACGGGTCGCCGCCCTTGAGGCGCACGACGATCGAGCCGGCGCGGACGTGCGCGATGATCAGCGCGTTGATCGCATCCTGCGGCAGCGTGTGGCGCGCGCGCTGCTTGGCGACCGAGATGCGCTGCGCATGCGGCGGCGCATAATCGAGCACGCGCGGGTCGATCAGCCCGTCATGGACGACGACGTCGGCCTCGCGCAGCGCGGCGACCGCGCGCACGGTCAGCAGATCGGGATCGCCGGGGCCGGCGCCGACGAGGACGACGCGTCCGCGCGCATGGGGATCGAGCAAGCTTGCCATGGCGCAGAGATGGACCACGACGCGCTGCATCGCAACCGACGCTATCTTGGGCCGGGGGTAGCGGAACTTGGGGCGGGGGGTCCGGATACCCCGCTCCCCGGCGAAAGCCGGGGCCCAGCAGCTCCAATCGCAGCGCTTGCGGCTCAGGGCCCCGGCGTCCGCCGGGGAACTGTCGGTACCTTCGTCGCCGGTACTACCCATTGCGCGCCCGCCTCGGTCGTCCGGAAGCGGTCAGGTGCGATGTGCCGCGCAGCGAGCGCCTCGCGCAGCAAGGTCGGCGGCAGGTCGATCGGCTCGTCGGTCAGCTCGAACGTGCCCCAATGGACGCCGAGCGCCCAGCCGGCGTGCAATTGTTCGAAGGCGTCCACCGCCTGGGCCGGGCCGATATGGTTGCCGGTGACCACGCCGTTCTTGTGGATTGCGCCGATCGGCAGGATCGCGAAGCGCACCGGACCGTGGGCGGCGGCCTCTGTCGCCCACCGCATGTCGCCCGGCCCGGTGTCGCCGGCGTAATAGAGGTCGCCGCCGGGCAAAGTGACGGTGAACGCGGTCCACAGCGTACGGTCCTTGTCGGTCTCGCTGCGCGCGCTCCAATGGTGCGCGCGGTCGAGGATGACGTCGATGCCCGGGCGGACATGCACGACGCCGCCCCAGTCGCGCGCCTGGCTCGCGATGCCAAGATCGGCGAGGCGGACGTCGTTGCCCAAGCCGGTGACGATCAGCGGCCGGTCGTGCCGCCACAGCCATCTGAGCGCGTGGCGGTCCATATGGTCATAATGGTCGTGGCTGAGCAGGATCAGATCGATGTGCGGCAGGTCGGCGAGCCGGACCCCCGGCTGGCGGACGCGCTGGACGCCGGCCCACTTCACCGGCGAGGCGCGCTGGGCCCACACCGGGTCGGTCAGGATGTTGAGCCCCTCGGTCTGCACCAGCACGGTGGCGTGGCCGATCCAGGTGACCAGCATCGCCTGCCCCTCGACGCGGGCGGGCGGCGTGCTCGGCGTGACCGGCACCGATGTGGGCCATTTGTGGCGTTCGTGCGCGGCGCGGCGGAGATATTGCCAGAAGCCCTCGCGTTGCGCGCCGCCGGTGCCCTGCTCGCCGTCGGGATTGTGAAAGTGGGTGCCGTCGAAATGGTCCGAGCGCGGCCCGTGATAGAAATCGGTGCGGCCGCATGCCGCGAGCAGCAGCGCGGCGACGAGGACCCAGCCCCGGTTCACGAATCCCGCAGGCCGATCCCGATCGCAGCGCGCGCCTGCTCGGCCTCGCTCGAGGCGACGGGATAGGCGCAATAGTCGGCGGCATAATAGGCGCTGGGCCGATGGTTGCCGCTCAGGCCGACGCCGCCGAAAGGCGCGCTCGACGAGGCGCCGTTGGTCGGCTTGTTCCAATTGACGATGCCGGCGCGGATATTGGCCCAGAAGCGATCGTAGAGCGCGGGCTGCTCGCAGATCAGCGAGGCGGAGAGGCCGTAGCGCGTGGCATTGGCCTCGGCGATCGCGGCGTCGAAATCGGGAACGCGGATCACCTGCAGCACCGGGCCGAACAATTCCTCGTCGGCGCGGCCGTCGATGCCGGTGACGTCGATCAGCCCGGGGGTGAGGAAGGGCCGGTCGGGATCGAGCCGCTGGAGATGGCTGATCGCGCGGCCGCCGCGCATGATCAGATCGAGCCAGCCCTCCTGCAGCCGATCGGCGGCGTCGTTGTCGATCACCGGGCCCATGAAGGGCGCGGGCGTCGCATGCGGGTCGCCCACGATGATCCGGCCGATCAGCCGGGCGATCTCGGCGAGCAGCGGCTCGTGCGCGCCGTCGCGGACGATCAGCCGGCGCGCGGCGGTGCAGCGCTGGCCGGCGGTGGTGAAGGCGGACTGGACGCAGAGGATCGCGGCATCGGAGACGGTCGGCGAATCCCACACCACGATCGGGTTGTTGCCGCCCATCTCGAGCGCCAGGATCTTGTTGGGCGTATCGGCGAACTGGCGGTGAAGCGCGAGCCCGGCGCGGCCCGAGCCGGTGAACAACAGCCCGTCGATCCCCGCGTGCCGGCTGAGCGCCTTGCCGGTGTCGACGCCGCCGATCAGCAGCCGCAGGCACCCTTCGGGCACGCCGCTGTCGTGGAAACATTCGACCAGGAAGCGGCCGACCGCGGGCGTCTTCTCGGACGGCTTGAACACCACCGCATTGCCGGCGATCAGCGCGGGGACGATGTGGCCATTGGGCAAATGCGCGGGGAAGTTGAACGGACCCAGCACTGCGAGCACGCCGTGCGGCTTGTGGCGCAGCGCGGTGCGGCTGTTCATCTGCCCGTCGAGCTTGCGCGTCGCGCTGCGCTCGAGATAGCTCGACACCGAGATATCGACCTTGGCGACCACCGCCTCGACCTCGGTGCGGGCCTCCCACAGCGGCTTGCCGGTCTCGCGCGCGATCAGGTCGGCGAAAGCCTCCGCCCGCGCCCGCACCGTATTGGCGACACGGCGCAGCGTCTCGATGCGGAAAGTCAGCGGGCGGGCCGCCCATTCGGCCCAGGCGCCGCGGGCGAGCGCGATCTCGGCGTCGACATCGCCCTCGGGGGCTTCCCAGATCACGGCGCCGGTGGCCGGCTCGGTAGACATCAGCATTACAGGCGCCCGTCCTCTCGGGATTTTATCAGCATCGTTTTGGGTGACCGGTCAAGCGTCGAGAAGCGCGGCGCCCATCCGCCGGATCGCCAGGACTTTGGCGTCGAGCAGCGACCAGTCGTCGGCGCCCGCGATCGGCGCCCAGATCGCCTCGACCTCCTCGATGTGCATCGAACAGGGCGCGGCGTCCGACCAATAGGGGTGGTCGAGCCGCGCGGCCGGCGCATAGTCGGCCACCGCCGCCACGAACGGCGCGAACATCGGCGCGCCGTAGGCGGGCTCGTCGCGGCGGAGCGCGCCGCCGCGCCAGTCGAAGAAGAAGCGGTCGATGTCGATCTCGGCTTCGCCCAGTGCGCGCGTCATCGCGTCGGCCAGCGCGACGTCCTCCGCCTCGCCGCGTCGCCGCACGCCGAGCCGCGCCAGCAGCCTGGCGGTCAGCGCCGCCTCGTAGCGCGCGGCGAAGGTATCGAGTATCGGCGCCAGCGCCTCGACGGGCGCGAGCGCGGTCAGCGCCATCGCAAGCTGCGCGACGTCCCAATGGATCGCCTGCGCCTGCCGCCCGAAGGCGTACAGCCCCTGCTGGTCGAAATAGGCGGCGGTGAAGCCCGCCTCCCAGCGCGGGGTGAAGCGCCACGGGCCATAGTCGAAGCTCTCGCCGGTGACGTTGATATTGTCGCTGTTGAGCACGCCGTGGACGAAGCCCGCCGCCATATAGGAGGCGGCGAGGTCCGCGGTGCGCGCGACGACATGCGCGTAGAGCTGGAGCGCGGGCGCGTCGCCCGGCGTCTCGCCATAAAGCTCGGTCAGGCAGTAGCGGACCAGCGCGTCGAGCGCCGCCTCGTCCTTGAGATAGGCGAGCCGCTGGAAGCTGCCGATGCGGATATGGCCGTGGCTCAGCCGCACCATCACCGCCGAGCGCGTCGGCGAGGGTTCGTCGCCGCGGTGGAGATGCTCGCCGGTCTCGATCAGCGAGAAGGTCCGCGACGTGTCGACGCCGAGCGCCTCGAGCATTTCGGTCGCGAGTATCTCGCGGACGCCGCCCTTGAGCGTGAGGCGGCCGTCGCCGGACCGGCTCCACGGCGTCGTCCCCGATCCCTTGGTGCCGAGGTCCATCAGCCGGCCCTGCGCGTCGCGCATCTGCGCGAACAAGAAGCCGCGGCCGTCGCCGAGATCGGGATTATAGTGGCGGAACTGGTGGCCGTGATAGCGCAGCGCCAGCGGCTGCGGCAGCGAGCCCTCGAACGGCTGGAAGCGCCCGAAGCGGGCGATCCAGTCGGCGTCGGACAGCGTCGCGAGCCCGACCTCGGCCGCCGCGCGGTCGTTGCGGAAGCGCAGGATGGTGTCGGGAAAATCGGCGGCGGCGACCGGATCGAAGGCGTTGTCGAGGGCGAGGATGCGCGCTTGCGGGGAGAAGTCCATGCCGCGATATGGGGCGCGCCTGCCCCGGGAGACAAGCATGACCGCTCAACGACACGATCATGCACCGCTTTACGCCGATGGCTGGTGGACCGCGATCGACGGTCTCAGGCTCCATTATCGCGACTATCCGGGCGGCGAACCGGGTCAGCCGCCGATCCTGTGCATCCCGGGGCTGACCCGCAACGCGCGCGATTTCGCCGAGGTCGCGGAGCGGTTGTCGCCGGCGTGGCGGGTGATCTGCGTCGATCTGCGCGGACGAGGCGAGAGCCCCCCGGCGGCCGATCCCGCGAGCTATGCGCCGCCCTCCTATGCGCTCGACATCGGCGCGCTGTTCGTCGCGCTCAAGATCGACAAGGCGGTGCTGTTCGGCACCTCGCTCGGCGGGTTGATCGCAATGCTGCTGGCGCTGACCACGCCCGAGCGGCTGGCGGGCGTGCTGCTTAACGACGTCGGGCCGGTGCTCGATCCGGCGGGCCTGTCGCGGATCCGCTCCTATGTCGGGCGCAGCGCGAGCTGGCCGACATGGCTGCACGCCGCCCGCGCGCTGGCCGACGCGCAGAAGGCGGTGTTCCCGCGCTATGCGATCGGCGACTGGCTGGCGATGGCGAAGCGCGTCTGCCGGCTGACCTCGGCGGGGCGCGTCGTGTTCGATTACGACATGCGGATCGCCGAACCCTTCCGCGAGGTGCCGACCGAGGCCCCGCCTGCGGATCTGTGGCCGGCGTTCGAAGCGCTCGCCGGCCGGCCGGTCGCGGTGACGCGCGGCGCGCTCAGCGACCTGCTGTCGGCGGCGACCGCGCAGGAGATGACGCGACGTGTCCCCGATCTCGATCTGGTCACCGTGCCGCATGTCGGCCACGCGCCGGCGCTCGACGAGCCCGAGGCGATCGCGGCGATCGATACGCTGCTGCAGCGGGTCAGGGTAGGGCGGTAGCGTAAGCCCGCTCCCACAAGCGCGAGAGGGCGAATGGCATCCACCAGTCGTTCACTCTCTCCGTGCGATACTCGCGCTCATGCCCGTCCGCATTCTCCATCTCCATTCGACCTTCGCGCTCGGCGGCAAGGAAGCGCGTGCGGTGCGACTGATGAACGCGTTCGGCGCAGCGGCCGAGCATGTCGTGCTGAGCGCGGTGCCGGGCGCGCTCGGCGCACGCGATGCGATCGATTCGGACGTAGCCACGACCTTTCCGTGCGACGGCGCGGCGCCCTCGCTGATCGGCAAGCCGGGGCCCAGGCGCTATTGGCGGATGGCGCGCTATATGGCGGGGTTCGATCTCGTGCTCAGCTATAATTGGGGCGCGATGGACGGGGTCGCGGCGCGGCGTCTCTACGGAGACGTGATGCGCCTGCCGCCGCTGGTCCATCATGAGGATGGCTTCAACGCCGACGAGCTCGTCTTCCAGAAGACCGCACGCGTGCGTTTCCGGCAGCTGATGCTGGGCGCGGCGCAGCGGCTGGTCGTCCCCTCGGCCAAGCTCGAGACGATCGCGCGCGAGGTCTGGAGGCAGCCGGCGCGCCGCGTGCGGCGGATCGCCAACGGCATCGCGCTCGAGCATTATGATCGCTCGCCCGAGCCGCGCGCGATCCCCGGCTTCCACCGCGCGCCCGGCGACATCGTCGTCGGCACGATGGCCGGCCTGCGCGGCGTCAAGAATCTGCCGCGGCTGGTGCGCGCCTTCGCGCGATCGGGCAACGTTGGTCGGCTGGTGATCGTCGGCGACGGCCCCGAGCGCGATGCGATCGTCACCGCCGCGCGCGTCGAGGGTGTCGCCGACCGGCTGCTGCTGCCCGGCTTCCTGGCCAATGCAGCGCGCTATGTCGGTCATTTCGACCTGTTCGCGCTGTCGTCGGACAGCGAGCAATTCCCGATCGCGATGATCGAGGCGATGGCGGCGGGGCTGCCGATCGTCGCGACCGACGTCGGCGACGTCGCGACGATGGTCGCGCCGATCAACCGCCGCTTCATCGTTCCGATCGACGACGAGGACGCGCTCGCGACAGCGCTCGGTCAGCTGATCGCGAGCCGGGACCTGCGCCACCGGCTCGGCGCCGCCAACCGCGCGGTCGCGCGCGACCGCTACGGCGAGGACACGATGATCAGTGCCTATCGCGACCTGTATGAAGGCGCGATGCGGCGTCCCGGGGCGCTTGGACCAACGTCGGATTGACCCCGAGCAATATTCGGAAGCCTTGCGCATCGGCACCTGCTATGCACAGGGTCAGGTCCAAGTCCGGGCGGAGGAAGATGTTGTTCAAGGGTTTGCAGCCGATCCTCTATGGCGGCCGCGAAGTGTGGCCGCTCGTGGAGGGTGGCAAGGGCGTCTCGGCGACCAACCATATGAGTTCGGGCGCCTGGGCGGCGGCCGGCGGCATCGGCACCGTGTCCGCGGTCAATGCCGACAGCTATGATCCCTCCGGCAAGATCATTCCGCAGATCTATCGCGCGCTGACGCGCCGCGAGCGGCACGAGGAGCTCGTCCAGTACGCGATCGACGGCGCGGTCGAGCAGGTCCGCCGCGCCTATGATCTCGCCTCGGGCAGGGGCGCGATCAACATCAACGTGCTGTGGGAGATGGGCGGCGCGCAGCGCGTGCTCGAAGGCGTGCTCGAGCGTACCAAGGGGCTCGTCTCGGGCGTGACCTGCGGCGCGGGCATGCCCTACAAGCTCAGCGAGATCGCCGCGCACCATCAGGTCAGCTATCTGCCGATCATCAGCTCGGCACGCGCCTTCCGCGCGCTGTGGAAGCGTGCCTACTCCAAGGCGGCGGACTGGCTGTCGGCGGTGGTCTATGAGGATCCCTGGAAGGCGGGCGGCCACAACGGCCTGTCCAACGCCGAGGACCCGCTCAGGCCCGAGGATCCGTACCCTCGCGTGAAGGCGCTGCGCGAGACGATGCGCGAGGGCGGCATCCCCGATTCGACGCCGATCGTGATGGCGGGCAATGTCTGGTTCCTGCGCGAGTGGGACAATTGGATCGACAATCCCGAGCTGGGCAGCATCGCCTTCCAATTCGGTACGCGCCCGCTGCTCACCCAGGAGAGCCCGATCCCGGGCGACTGGAAGGCGCGGCTGATGACGCTCGACGACGGCGACATCCTGCTCCACCGCTTCTCGCCGACCGGCTTCTATTCGTCGGCGGTGCGCAATCCGTTCCTGCGCCATCTCGAGGCGCGCTCCGAGCGGCAGATTGCCTTTTCGGGCGAGGCGGCGGGCGATCACCAGTTCCAGCTCGACGTCGGCGTCAAGGGCAAGAGCTTCTGGGTGACGCGCGGCGACCTGATGCGCGCGCGCGAATGGTATGGGCTGGGCTATACCACCGGGCTCAAGACGCCCGACAACACGCTGGTCTTCGTCACCCCCGAGGAGATGAAGATCGTCCGCAAGGACCAGGCCGACTGCATGGGATGTCTGAGCCAGTGCGGTTTCTCGTCCTGGGCGGACAACGACACCAATTCGACCGGGCGGCTCGCCGATCCGCGCAGCTTCTGCATCCAGAAGACGCTGCAGGACATCGCGCATGGCGGCGACGTCGAGCAGAACCTCATGTTCGCCGGCCACGCCGCCTATCGCTTCAAGCAGGATCCCTTCTACTCGAACGGTTTCGTGCCGTCGGTGAAGCAGCTCGTCGATCGCATCCTGACCGGCGACTGAGCGGGTGAAGCGCGCGCTCGTCGTCCGGCACGTCCCTTATGAGGGGCTGGCCGGTTTCGTGCCGCCGATCGAGGCGGCGGGCTATGCGATCGAGCGCGTCGGCGCCGCCGATGCCGGCTTCGGCGACGTCGATTTCCTGGCGCCCGACCTGCTGGTGCTGATGGGCGGCCCGATGGCGGTCTATGAGCGCTTGGAGAACCCGTGGATAGCGGGAGAGCTGGTCCGGCTCGCCGGGCGGTTGGCGGCCGGCCTGCCGACGCTGGGCGTCTGTCTGGGCGCGCAGATGATCGCAGCGGCGTTGGGCGCCAAGGTCGAGCGGGGGCCGGTGCGCGAGGTCGGCTTCGCGCCGATCGAATTGACCGAGGCGGGCAGGGCGTCGCCGGTGGCGGCGCTGGGCGGCGTGCCGGTGCTGCATTGGCATGGCGACATCTTCGACCTGCCGGCGGGCGCCACCTTGCTGGCGAAGACCGCGGCCGCACCGCAGGGCTTCGTGCTCGGCGATATATTGGCGCTGCAATGCCATCCCGAGATGGGCGATCCGAACGACCCGTTCGATCGCTGGTGCGACGGCGCGGACGACTATGTCGCGGGCGCCGGCACCAGCGTGGCCCTCTTGCGGGCGGCGCATGATCGGCTCGGGCCGGCCGCGGTTGCGGCGGGGCGCAGGATGCTCGCCGATTGGCTCGCCGGATTGCCGGCTGGACGCGGCTGAAACGGCCGGACCGGGTGTCGCGCCGATTGATGCGCGCGCCGTCCCGCCGTGTGTGACGCCGTCATGCGTCGTTTCGCCTGCGCGCGCGTTCCGAACGGCTGAGACGACAGGACATGGTCAACAGGGGACCCAATATGAAGACGATCGCCGGGGCATTGCTTGCCATTGTCGCGCTTTGCGGGCTGGCAGCCAGTGCCGATGCGGCCGGCGCGCAGCGTAAGACACCCTATTGGGGGTCGCTGTCGGCGGGCCAGGCGCGGATGCGGACCGGGCCGGGGCGCACCTATCCCGCCAATTGGCTGTACCAGCGCCAGGGTCTGCCGGTGCAGGTGATCGAGGTCTATCCCGGCTGGCGCAAGGTGCGCGATCCCGAAGGCACCGAGGGCTGGATGATCGGCAATCTCGTCTCGGACCAGCGCGCCGGCATGATCAAGGGCACCGTCGCAGCGCTGCGCGACTCGCCCAACCCAGGGGCCAAGATCGTCTGGCGCGCCGAACCCGGCGTGGTCGGCCGGATCGACAAATGCGGCGGCGGCTGGTGCCGGATCGATGTCCACGGCCGCGGCGGCTATGTCGAGGCGACGCATCTGTGGGGCGTCGATCCCGGCGAGACGATCAACTGAGACGTCGTTCCCCGGCGCGGGCCGGGTTCATGTCCTTAGGCATTGGCGGCCGCGACGCCTGAACCAGGGACGTGAGGCCTGGGCCCCGGCTTTTGCCGGGGAACGGGCTGGGCCGGCGCGACCACCGCGTCGCCGCTTTCCTTGCGCGCGCCGGCGGGCTAAGCCCGCGCTTCGATCGCCCGGCCGGGCATCGGGGACGACATTACGGTTTCTTCACTCCATCGCAACGGCTTCGCGCGCGGCGGAAGACTAGAAATCGGGTGTCGGCGGGCCTGGACCCTGTCACGCCGATGCATGACGGAACGGCGCTCGGTCATCCACTCCCGGCCGAGCGCCGTTTTTCGTGATGCGGAGTATCCGGGTGCGGTTGAGATGAAGGCGCCGGTTTTCTACGATCCCAGCGGCCGGCGGAAACGCTGGTCGAAGCGGACGATGTTCGCCATCATCCTGGCACTGGTCGCCGCCGTCGTCATATTCGCGCTGACCATCGTCAACGTACCGACCCCCAGCCCGCTCAACGTCGGCATCGAACGCCCGCAGCAGCGCCCGCTGCCCGCGCAGATCGCGCATGTCGGCCGCGTGCTCCGCCGCACGCTGACCGGTTGGCTACCGACCGGCGGCAAGACCGCCGCGGGCGTCCACCAGCAGGTGATCGGCTTCTACGTGCCGTGGGACGACAGTTCCAAGGCTTCGCTGATCCGCCACATCGGCCAGATCGATTGGCTGGTCCCCGTGCTGGGATCGGTGGTCGGCAAGGATCATCATCTGACGATCGTGCAGGACCGGGTGCTCAACGCGGTGCTGCGCAACGATGCGCACCGGCCGAAAATCTTTCCGCTCGTCCAGAATGTCGCGGCGGGCAATTGGGACGGCCCCAACATGGCCGCGCTGCTCCACGACCCGCGGGCCCGAAAGGCGTTCCTCGACCAGCTCGAGCCGATGCTCGCGCAGGAGAAGGCGTCGGGCGTGGTGTTCGATCTCGAGGAACTGCCGACCAGCGCACAGCGCGACTATATCCGCTTCATCGCCGAGGCCAAGGCGCGCTTCGGGCCCAAGAACATCCTCGTCACGCTCGCGGTGCCGGTCGGCGACTCCGACTGGAATCTGCGCGCCTATGCGCATTTCGCGGATCGCCTGTTCATCATGGACTATGACGAGCATGACAGCACCGGCGCGCCCGGGCCGATCGCGTCGCAAGGCTGGTTCATCGACCGGATGCGCGAGGCGGTGGCGCAGATCGGCCCCGCCAAGGCGATCGTCGCGATCGGCGGCTATGCCTACGACTGGCCCGCCAAGGGTCCGGGCGAGTCGACCTCGGTCGAGCAGGCGTGGCTCAACGCGCATGACAGCAACGCGCAGATCCATTTCGATGCCGCGAGCGGCAATTCGACCTATGCCTATACCGACGACGACGGCGTCGCCCACACCGTCTGGCTGCTCGACGCCGCCAGCGGCTGGAACCAGCTGCGCGCCGCCGACGCGATCGGCGTGGCCGGCGTCGCATTGTGGCGGCTCGGCTTCGAGGACCCGGGGGTCTGGGCGGCGCTCGGCGCGTTCGAGACGCGCAAGATCCCCGATCTCAGCGTGCTTCAGTCGGTCGGCGACGTCGATGTCGAGGGCAATGGCGAGCTGCTACGAATCACCGATACGCCGACGCTCGGCTCGCGCACGATCACCGGCGACAAGTTCGGGTTGATCCGCGGCGAGCAATATCTCACCTTGCCGACGCCCTATGTCGTCACCCGCGTCGGCTATCGCCCCGGCTATGTCGCGCTGACCTTCGACGACGGGCCCGACGGCTATTGGACGCCGCGGGTGCTCGACATCCTCAAACGCTACGGCGTGCCCGGCACCTTCTTCGTGATCGGCGAGAATGCGGTCAGCCATCCCGGCCTGCTCAACCGCGAGATCGCGGAAGGCAGCGAGATCGGCAACCACAGCTACACCCACCCGAACATGGCGCTCGCCAGCCAGCGCGGAACGAGCATCGAGCTCAATGCCACGCAGCGGCTGATCGAGGCCTATACCGGGCGCGGCACACGCTTGCTGCGGCTGCCCTATTTCGGCGACGCCGAGCCCACCACCGACGACGAACTCGTCCCCGCACTGCGCGCGCAGAACGACGGCTATCTCAACGTCGGCCTGCACGTCGACAGCGAGGACTGGACGCGGCCGGGCGTGCCCGCGATCATCCGCAACACGCTGCAAGGCGTGTACGACGGCGACGCCGAGAAATCGGGCAACGTCATCCTGCTCCACGATGCGGGCGGCGACCGCCAGCAGACGCTCGACGCGCTCCCGACGATCATCGCGACGCTCAAGGCCAAGGGCTATAAGTTCGTCACCGCGTCGGAGCTGGTCGGGCTGTCGCCCGCGCAGGTGATGCCGACGATCTCGGGCAAGGACCTGCTCGCGGTCCGCGCCGACGTCGGCATGTTCCTGTTCCTTGCCGGAATCCTGGCGACGCTCAAATGGCTGTTCTTCGTGGCGATCGGGCTGGGCATTGCCCGCGCGGTGCTGCTGGCGGTGCTCGCGCTGTTCGCGACCTACGAACAGTCGAAGGAGCCGGTGCCCGAGATCGACCCCAAGCGCTTCGTCTCGGTACTGATCCCCGCCTACAACGAGTCGCGGGTGATCGAGAGCTCGGTGCGCCGCGTGCTGGCGAGCGAGCAGGTCGAGATCGAGGTGATCGTGATCGACGACGGCTCGACCGACGGCACCAGCGCGCTGGTCGAGGCGGCGTTCGCGGGCGACGCGCGCGTCCGCGTGCTGACGCTGGAGAATGGCGGCAAGGCGGTCGCGCTCAACAAGGGCATGCTGCTCGCGCAGGGCGAGGTGATCGTCGCGCTCGACGCCGACACGCAGTTCGAGGTCGACACCATCGCGAAGCTGTCGCGCTGGTTCGCCGATCCGGCGATCGGCGCGGTCGCGGGCAACGCCAAGGTCGGCAACCGGGTCAATCTGGTCACGCGCTGGCAGGCGATCGAATATGTCACCGCGCAGAATCTCGAACGGCGAGCCTTGACGCGGTTCGACGCCATCACCGTCGTGCCCGGCGCGGTCGGCGCGTGGCGGCGCGCGGCGCTCGACGCGGTCGGCGGCTATCCGGTCGATACGCTCGCCGAGGATCAGGACCTGACGATCGCAATCCAGCGCGTCGGCTGGGAGGTCGCCTATGATGTCGACGCGGTCGCCTGGACCGAGGCGCCCGAGACCTTCCGCGCGCTCGCCAAGCAGCGCTTCCGCTGGGCGTTCGGCACGCTGCAATGCCTGTGGAAGCACCGCGCCATCCTGCGCGAGCGTAAACCCGCGGGCCTTGCGCTGGTCGGCATTCCGCAGGCATGGGTGTTCCAGATCGCCTTCGCGGTGATCTCGCCGATCATCGACCTTGCGCTGGCGATCAGCCTGATCGCGACCTCGATCCGCGTTCACCAGCATGGCTGGGCGCAGACGCAGAGCGACGTGCTGCGCATGGGCATCTACTGGATCGCCTTCACCTCGATCGATCTGCTGTGCGGCTGGATCGCCTATCGGCTCGAGCCGCGGCGCCAGCGCTATCCGGCGCTGCTGCTGCTCGCGCAACGCTTCGTCTATCGCCAGCTGATGTATTCGGTGGTGCTGCGCGCGGTCTCCGCGGCGCTGTCGGGGCCCTGGGTGGGGTGGGGCAAGCAGACGCGCACGGGCCGGGTGGACGTGGCCAAGTCGTCGCGGTGAGGCGCTAACTCGTCCGCCCCGAGCTTGCTCGGGGAGGGGGACCACCCGCAGGGTGGTGGAGGGGTGGACCACGCCTCGGACGGGCGACGAATGTTTCGGGTGTCGGATGCCCCTCCACCACCGGCTGCACCGGCGGTCCCCCTCCCCGAGCCGAGCTCGGGGAGGATGTTCAGGTCAGTCCCCGCCCTCAACCGGCAGCACGAAGCGCACCGACAGCCCCGGCGCATTGTCGCCGAGTTCGAGAATCGCGCCGTGCAGATGCGCGACCGCGGCGACCAGCGCCAGGCCGAGCCCGGCGCCCCCCGGCTGGCGCGCCGGATCGAGCCGGCCGAAGCGGCGCAGCGCCTCGCCGCGC
>NZ_CALMAW010000018.1 GCF_937859915.1 uncultured Sphingomonas sp.
CTGGTGCGGGCGAAGGGACTCGAACCCCCACATCTTGCGATGGCAGGACCTAAACCTGCTGCGTCTACCAGTTCCGCCACGCCCGCGAGCTCAACCCTCGGTCGGCGCGCGTCTATAGCAGTCGGGCACACAAGAGCAAGCGCGGACCCGCATGTCGCTCCAACCGTTGGGAAGCCGGCTCAAGGAGACGCTGTCATGACCGACCCGAAACCCGAATATCTGACCGACACCGACAAGCAGACGATCAAGGCTATGGACGGCGAGGACGAGGCCGCGCAATCCAGCGCAGGCAAGTCGCCGCAGGAGGATCCGGGCTCGCCCGGCGGCACCGGCGGGACCGGCGGCACCGCCAACGAACAGGACGACTGACCCCCATGCCCGAACTCGTCACCATCGCGTCGCCCGACCTCACCGTCACCGTCTCGTCCTTGGGCGCCGAACTGCAATCGGTCACCGACGCGCGCGGCGACGACTGGCTGTGGGACGGCGATCCGCGCTGGTGGACGGGGCGCGCGCCGATCCTGTTCCCGACCGTCGGGATCAGCGCGAACGGCGCGCGCTTCGGCGGCAAGGCCTATCCGCTCGGCAAGCACGGCTTCGCCCGCGGCAGCCGCTTCGCGGTGGTCGAGGCGGTCGAGGATCACGCGACCTTCCGGCTCGAGGCGGACTCGCACAGCCGCGAACAATATCCCTTCGCCTTCCGGCTCGACGTCACCCACCGGCTCGACGGCGCGACGCTGACGCTCGCGGCCGAGGTCACCAATCTCGACGACGTCCCGATGCCGGTCGGCTTCGGCTTCCACCCGGCGCTGCGCTGGCCGCTGCCACGCACGGGGAGCGCGTCACGCTTCCACCACATCGTCCGTTTCGACGCCGACGAGCCCGAGCCGCTGCGCGAGATCAGCCCCGACGGCCTGTTCGCGCCGGCCCCGCGCGCCACGCCGGTCCACGACACCGAGATCCAGCTCCACGATTCGCTGTTCGAGCAGGACGCGCTGGTGTGGGAAGCGCCGAACAGCCGCGGCCTGTATTTCGGCGTACCCGACGGGCCTTCGGTGCGCGTCGATT
Source organism: uncultured Sphingomonas sp. (assembly GCF_937859915.1). Taxonomy (GTDB): domain Bacteria; phylum Pseudomonadota; class Alphaproteobacteria; order Sphingomonadales; family Sphingomonadaceae; genus Solisphingomonas. The sequence continues at coordinate 1,069 of NZ_CALMAW010000018.1, forward strand.
TTCCCGACATGCCGATGCTCGGCATCTGGACCAAGCCGGGCGCGGGCTATCTGTGCATCGAACCCTGGCACAGCCGCGCCGACGACGAGGGTTTTGCGGGCGAGTTCGCCGACCGGCCGGGCGTGATCACCCTGCAGCTGGGCGAGGCGCATCGCTACGCGATGGCGCTGACCTTCGGGGTACCGATGATCTGAACTTTTACATGGCCCGTCATTGCGCGGCGCGGAGCGATGAAGCAATCCAGGCCGGCCCGCGTGGCTCTGGATTGCTTCGCGACGCTCGCCATGACGGCTATCGATATTAGCGCAGCGCCGCCGCCACCAGCTTGAGCAGGCGCGGCTGGAGATCGTTGTTGGAGGCGAGCCATTGCTTGCGCTCCTGCATCTGGTCGCCGCCGCGGAAGTCGGTGACGAAACCGCCCGCCTCGCGCACCAGCAACTCGCCCGCCGCCACGTCCCAGCGGCTGAGATGCGTCTCCCAGAAGCCGTCGAACCGGCCCGCTGCGACCCAGGCGAGATCGAGCGCGGCGGCGCCGAAGCGGCGGACACCCGCCACTTCGGGTCCGACGGTGCGGAAGATGCGGCTCCACATGTCGAAATCGCCATGCCCGCTGAACGGCATGCCGGTGGCGAGCAGCGCCTCCGAAATGTCGCGCCGCGCCGAGACGCGCAGCCGGCGATCATGCAGCCACGCGCCACGGCCCTTTTCGGCCCAGAAGCTTTCGTCGGTGAGCGGCTGGTAGACCAGCGCCTGCGTCACTTCGCCCTTGCCGCTCGGCCGCGGCTCCTCGACCGCGATCGAGATCGCGAAGTGCGGCAGCCCGTGGAGGAAGTTGGAGGTGCCGTCGAGCGGATCGACGATCCAGCGCGGCTTGGACGGATCGCCCTCGACGACGCCCGCCTCCTCCATCAGGAAACCCCAGTCGGGGCGCGCGTGCTTGAGCTCCTCGTAGATCGTGCGCTCGGCGGTCTTGTCGGCGGCCGAGACGAAGTCGGCGGGACCTTTGCGCGACACCTGCAGCGCATCGACCTCGTTGAAGTCGCGCCGCAGCTTGGGCGCGGCCTTGCGCGCCGCCTTCTGCATGACCGTGATGAGGCCGGATTGTGCTGGCACTTCAATATCTCCGTTCGTCCCGAGCGAAGCCGAGGGACGTGAGGCAGGCGTTGCGCCAATGTGTCTCGACTACGCTCGACACGAACGGAGAGGGTCTCCCCTCTCCTTGGACATCAATCCGCGCGGCGGACGTAGGTCTGCTCGTAGACGTCGACGACGATCTTGGTGCCCGCGCCGATATGCGGCGGCACCATCACGCGGACGCCGTTGTCGAGGATCGCGGGCTTGTACGACGACGATGCCGTCTGCCCCTTCACCACCGCATCGGCTTCGACGATCATCGCCTCGATCGTGTCGGGCAGCTGCACCGAGATCGGGCGTTCGTCATAGAGCTCCATCACCACGTCCATGCCGTCCTGCAGGAAGGCCGCGGCGTCGCCGAGGATTCCGGCGTCGAGCGTGATCTGGTCGTAGGTGATCTTGTCCATGAAGGTCAGCTGCTCGCCGTCGCGGAACAGGAACTGGAAGTCGGTGGTGTCGAGCCGGACCTTCTCGACCGACTCCGCCGAACGGAAGCGGGCATTGTTCTTGCGGCCGTCGATGAGGTTCTTGAGCTCGACCTGCATGTACGCGCCACCCTTGCCGGGCTGCGTGTGCTGGATCTTGACGGCACGCCAGATGCCGCCCTCATATTCGATGATGTTGCCGGGACGAATGTCCACGCCGCTGATCTTCATGTGCGACACCTGAGGTTCAAGGATGGGAAAGAGCAGGCGCGCGCCTTAGCGGGGGAGACGGGTTCGGGCAAGGGGAGCGCCATCTTGATGGTTCCCCGGCGCAGGCCGGGGCCCAGGCCCGCAGCCTGTGGTGGGCGGATCGTTCGCCAAACGCGTGGGGCCTGGGCCCCGGCCTCCGCCGGGGAACGGGTCAAGCGGCGATCGTTACCGCTTCGCCAGCACCGGATAGGGATCGACCTCGCTGCCCTGCCACCAGCGCTCGCCGGGCGTCATCGCATGGATCTCGAAATGCAGATGCGGCGCGCCCGCATCGGCGTCGCCGGTCGAGCCGACCGCGGCGATTTCCTGCCCGGCCTTGACTGCCTGCCCCTCGACCAGCGTCGGCGCATAATGATCGAGATGCGCATAATAGAAGACCGTACCACCATCCGCCGATCGCTCGTAGATCGTCGTGCCGCCGAGATTGCTCTGGAACAGCTTCTCGATGCGTCCGTCGGCGGCGGCGAGCACGGGCGTGCCGCGCGCCGCCATAATGTCGATCGCGTGATGCACGCGTGTGCCGTCGCCGCGCGGCTCGGACCAATCGTCGTGCAGCGCCGATGCCGCCACGCCTTGGACGGGGATCAGCAATTGCCCCGTATAGGGTGCGCCCTTAGCGAGCTTCGGCCCCGTCGTGCCGCCCCCCGACCCGCTCCAGCCCGGCCCGGTGACGCGCACGATCGAGGCGAACCCGATCAGCAGCAGCACGATCAGCGCGGCCGCGATCAGCCCGAACCGGCTCACGGCTGGAAGATGGCCGGGGTTCCGGCCTTGACCATCAGCGAGACGCGCGCCGCATCCCAATTCGCCATCCGCACGCAGCCATGGCTGGCGGTGCGGCCGATATTCTCAGGCACCGGCGTGCCGTGGATGCCGTAATGCGGCTTGGACAGGTCCATCCACACCACCCCGACCGGACCGTTCGGGCCGGGCGGCAGCATCGCCGCCGTTTCGCCCGGCTTTGCGTCCCAGAACAGCTTGGGATTGAAGTGGAATTTGGGATTGTAGTCGAGCCCGAGGATCTTCCACGTGCCGATCGGCAGCGGATCGTGGCTGCTCCCCGTCGTCACCGGGAATTGCGCGAGCAGCTTGTCCTGCGCGTCGTAGACCGACAGCGTCTTGTCAGACTTGTCGACGACGAGATGGTCGGCCTGCGGCTGGGTCGAGTCGACGTTGAGCCCGGCCAGCGTCTGCTTATAGGCTTCGGGCAGCGCCGCGGGATAGGCACGCCCGGCGGTGACGACATTGGGCACCTTGATCACGGTCCCGGGCGCCAGCTTGGTGTCGGGCGAGTTGAGCTCGATCAGCACCGGCGTGGTAGTGTGATAGCGTTCGGACAGCATCTCGAGCGCATTGGCATAGCCGAGCGACGGCAGCTTGGCCTGCTCGTCCTCCTTGTGCGGCAGCGGGCCGACGAAGTCCCCGGCGAGATCGGCGGGGGTCAGCGTGATGTCGCGCGTCGGCTGGGTCGCGGCAAATTTCTGCAGCATCGCGGCGGTGCGCGGATCGACGTCGCCGGTCGCGACGACGCCGTTCGCCTTCTGGAAGCCGGCGATCGCGCGCTTTAGCCCGGCACCGCCGCGTCCGTCGATCACGCCCGGCGAGAAGCCGAGATGGTCGAGGATCACCTGCACCTGCATGATCTTGGGATCGAGCGCGGGCTTGCCCGGCTGCACCGCCGCTTTGGGCGCGGCGGCGGCGGGCTTGGGCGCGGGCGCCGCAGCGGTGAGCGCGCCCAGCGCCAGCGCGCCGGTGGTGAGCAATCGAAGCCGGATCATGCACGTCCCTTCGTGATCGTAACGGTCGGGTAACGCGCCGGGGTCGCGCTAATATCCGCGACCGGCCGGGCGAAGCCGTATTCTCCCGTCGTCCGCGCTCGACCCGAGATCCAGCGCGTCACACCCCGCCGCCTGCTGTGCCGGACGCCGGATCCGGCCCGGCCTGACGATAGAGGGTCAGGCGCGCCCGGGCGTGGCCTGCGAAAGCGCGAGCGCGATCAGCGCGACGCCGGCCAGGAAGATGTACAGCCCGAACCCTTCGCCCATCGCTGCCAGCGTCGCGATTCCGCCGAGCACCGCGGCGCCCACATAGCCGCGCGGCACGACCAGCGGCAGACGCATCGGCGGGACCGTACGGACCGGGCCGCGCACCGACGCCGCCTGGCGCAGCCGCTTGCCGATCGCCGCCAGAAAGCCGAGCGCGCAGGGCACGAGCGCCGCCGCGGTGATCATTGCCGCCAGCGTGAGCGACAGCCGCACGCCGCCGTCGCGCCCATCGAGCCACGCGCCAAGGCAATCGACCGCCACCGCGGCCGGTGCCGCGATACGGGCGATGCGGCGGATCACGCCAGCACCGTCTCGAACGCCCGGACCGCGGCGGCAGGGCCCCCCTCGCCATTCCAGATCGCGCCGCACACCGCGAGAAAGTCCGCGCCGGCGGCGACCAGCGGCGCGGCATTGGCCGCGGTGATCCCGCCGATCGCGACGCAGGGCAGCTCGAACAGCGCGGTCCACCACGACAGGATCGACGGATCGGGACGGTGGGTCGTGTCCTTGGTAGCGGTCTCGAAGAAGGCGCCGAACGCGACATAGTCGGCGCCATGCTCACCCGCTTCCATCGCGAGATGGCGGCTGTCGTGGCAGGTCACCCCGACCTGCACCGAAGGCCCGAGGACCGAGCGCGCCTCGCGCGCGTCGCCATCCTCCTGGCCGAGATGGACGCCGTCGGCACCGAGGCGTTTGGCGAGCGCGATCGAGTCGTTGATGATGAAGGCGACCTCGCGATCGGCACAGATCTTCTGCAGCGGCTCGGCGGCGCGCGCGATCGCGTGATCGTCGATGCCCTTGAGGCGAAGCTGGAAGGCGGCGATCGATCCGGCGTCGAGCGCCGCGGCGAGATCGTCGGCGAAGCCGTCGGTCAGCGTCGCGGGCGAGATCAGATATAATTGGCAGGCGGGGCGGCGGTTATGCTCCCCGAAGCGGGCCGCGAAGCCCGGATCAAGCTCCACCGGTGGGACGTCGATCTCCATGCCCGCGCTCTAGACGCGCGACGCCCGCGTGGAAAGCCGCTGGATCGTCGAGCCGATGCGCAACATGCGATATGATGCGCCGACGCCTCACTTCGATCGGCTCGCGAAGCTCGATCAGGACATTGGGCCAGGCGATCAGCGCCAGATTGGCGACGCCGCGGCGCTTGATCGCGGCGCGGTCGAAGTCGGCGCGCAGCCCCGCGATATTGTCGGCGTCGATCGCGATGCGGCGCAGAGTGCCGGCGTGCAGCGTGATCCGCCGGCCCTCGATCGTCACCGGGAGCCGCTTGAACGAGCGCAGCAGCCGGATCAGCGTGACGATCGCCGAGAGGTCGATCGCGCCCAGCACGGCGGCGACCTTCCAGCCCCAGGCGGCGAAGACGACGAGATGGACGACGAGCGTCTCGACGATCGCGAGGCCTAGCAGCACGCCGACCATCGGGCCGACGCTGCGGTGATAGGAAAAGCGGGCGATGCCGTCGCTGTCGGTTGCCGTCTCGACCTGCGCCATCGCCGCCTCCTCAGCCCTCGACCGCCACCGACACCGAGCGGCCGTCCTGCGTCAAGACTGCCGCGCCAAATCCGATGTGTTGGCCGTATGTCGAAGTTCGCAAACCGGCATTGGCGGTGGAGAACCTGCAGGCCCCCTCTCCCCATTGGGGAGAGGGTGGGGGTGAGGGAGGCCCGCCGCCCCCCCCCCCCCGAGGGGGGGGGGGGGGGGGGGGGGGGGGGCGACGCGTCAGCGTCGCGTCCCACGTGCGAGGCTGGAACCTCTCACCCAACCCTCTCCCGGAGGCAGAGGGCTTTCCTCACCCTTCGAGCGCAGCGACCCCCGGCAGCGTCTTGCCTTCCATCCATTCGAGGAAGGCGCCGCCCGCGGTCGAGACGAAGCTGAACGCGTCCGCGACGCCGGCCTGGTTGAGCGCCGCGACGGTGTCGCCGCCGCCCGCCACCGAGACCAGACTGCCGTCCTGCGTCAAGGCTGCCGCGGTGCGCGCGAGGCTGACCGTCGCGGTGTCGAAGGGCGGCGTCTCGAACGCGCCCATCGGCCCGTTCCACACCAAGGTGCGGCAGTTCTTGAGCACATCGCCCAGCGCCTCGACCGCGGCGGGGCCGACATCGAGGATCATCTCGTCGGCGGCGACCTCGTGGACGTTGACGGTGCGGGTCGGCGGATTGGCCCTGAACTCCTTGGCGACGACGACGTCGTAGGGGAGATGGACGGTGCAGTTCGCCTTGTCGGCGGCGTCGAGGATCGCGCTCGCGGTGTCCGCCAAATCATGCTCGCACAGCGACTTGCCGACATCGATCCCGCGCGCCGCCAGGAAGGTGTTGGCCATGCCGCCGCCGATGATCAAATGATCGACCTTGGTGACGAGATGCTGGAGCACGTCGAGCTTCGACGAGACCTTGGCGCCCCCGACCACCGCCGCGACCGGATGCTCGGGCTTGCCCAGCGCCTTTTCGAGCGCGGTGAGTTCGGCCTCCATCGAGCGCCCGGCATAGGCCGGCAGCACGTGCGCGAGGCCCTCGGTCGAGGCGTGCGCGCGGTGCGCGGCGGAGAAGGCGTCGTTGACGTACAGGTCGCCGAGCTTGGCGATCGCCGCGACCAGCGCGGGATCGTTGGTCTCCTCGCCTGTGTGGAAGCGGGTGTTCTCGAGGATCGCGATCGCGCCGGGCTGGAGCAGCGCGACCATCTGTTCGGCGCCCTCGCCCTGGCAATCGTCGACGAAGGTGACTTCGCGACCGAGCACGTCGCGCAGCGCGTGCGTCACCTGCGCGAGGCTCATGTCGGGGCGGCGCTCGCCCTTGGGGCGGCCGAAATGCGCGAGGATCAGCACGATCGCGCCCTTGTCGGCGAGTTCGGCGATCGTCGGCGCGGCGGCGCGCAGCCTCGTGTCGTCGGTGACGCGCGCGCCGTCCATCGGGACGTTGAGGTCCTCGCGGACCAGCACGCGCTTGCCGTGGATGTCGCCGATGTCGTCGAGCGTCTTGAACGAACTCATATCGCCTCCCCAAAAACCTGTTGTTCCAGCGCGACCGCGTCGCCGATCGCGAGGTCGCCGGCCGCGATCACGCGCAGCAGCCGCCCGCCGCGCCAGCCCGGCGTCAGCGCCGCCTTGAGCCCGGGCGCGACCTCTTCCATGCGGCTGCACGGATCGCATTCGCCGGTGATCTCGAACAGCGCGGAGCCGACGCGGAGCCGCGTCCCCTTCTCGCGCGGCAGATCGATGCCATCGACGAGCAGATTGACGCGCCGGTCCGACCACACCGCCGGCGGGTCGCCGAGATCGGCCATCGCCGCGCGCCAGTCCGAGAGCATCATCACCGTGACCTGCCGCTTGCCGCGGCCACCCGGCTTGATCGCGCCGCGGAAGTCGCCGGCGATGCCGGTGGTCAGCCCGACCGCGGCCTGGTCGATCGTCTCGACGACGCCGCGGGGCCGCGCCTTGCGCGCGATCCCGAGCAGGCGGCCGGTCACGCCCCTCGCCCGTTCGTCCCGAACGCAGTCGAGGGACCGGCCCTGCGGTGTCTCGACTGCGCTCGACACGAACGGAGTAGGGTTTGCGTCAAGGCCTCAGAGCGTCTTGGCGATCGCGCCGGCGGTGTCGACCATGCGGTTGGAGAAGCCCCACTCGTTGTCGTACCAGCTGAGCACGCGCACCAGCTTGCCGTCGATCACCGAGGTCTCGAGGCTGTCGACGGTCGAGGAGGCCGGGGCATGGTTGAGGTCGATCGAGACCAGCGGCTCGTCGGTATAGTCGAGCACGCCCTTCATCGGGCCCTCGGCCGCCGCCTTAAGCAGCGCGTTGACCTCGTCCTTGCTGGTGTCGCGCTTGGGGGTGAAGGTCAGGTCGATGATGCTGACATTGGGGGTCGGCACGCGGATCGCCGACCCGTCGAGCTTGCCCTTGAGCTCGGGCAGAACCTCGCCGACCGCGCGGGCCGCACCCGTCGTCGTCGGGATCATCGACATGCCGGCGGCACGTGCGCGGCGCGGATCGCTGTGGATCTGGTCGAGGATCTTCTGGTCGTTGGTGTAGGCGTGGATCGTCGTCATCAGCCCGCGCTCGATGCCGATCGCATCGTTGAGCACCTTGGCGACGGGCGCCAGGCAATTGGTGGTGCACGACGCGTTCGAGATGATCGCCATCTCGCTGGTGATCTTGTCGTGGTTGACGCCGAACACGACGGTCAGGTCGACGCCCTTGGCGGGCGCCGAGATCAGCACCTTCTTGGCGCCGGCGGTGAGATGCTTCCCCGCGGACTCGCGGTCGCAGAAGAAGCCGGTGCATTCGAGCGCGATGTCGACGCCGTCGGCGGCGTGCGGCAGGTTGGCAGGGTCGCGCTCGGCGGTGACGTGGATGCGCTTGCCGTCGACGACGATGTCGGTGCCGTCGACCTCGACCGTGCCCTTCCAGGTGCCGTGGACCGAATCGCGCTTGAACAGGCGGGCGTTGTCGGCGGCGCTGCCGAGATCGTTGATCGCGACGAGTTCGAGCCCGCAATCGGGCTTCTCGAGGATCGCGCGCGCGACCAGCCGGCCGATACGACCGAAGCCGTTGATCGCAACTTTCACCGCCATGTCAGATTCTCCTCGACCGCCCCCCGGGGCATGGTGGGACAGGACGTCCCGGTTTGCGGGCTCCTTTGTCCCCCCCACCGCGCCTCGTCAACCTGCACGGATGCTTGCCGGGCGGCACTGTCCTGCTATGCAACGGTCGGATATGGAGAGCGCGTCCTTCCAGCAGGCCTTGGGCCAGCTTGAATCCGCCATCGCGCGGCTCGAACGAGTCGCGCAGGCGCCGCGGCCCGACGCGCGCCTTGCCGCGCTCGAGGCGCGGCACGCCCGGCTGCGCGAGGGTGCAGGCGCCGCGATCGAGCGGCTCGACCAACTGATCGGCACCACCCCGCCGACGATCAAGGGCTGACGATGGCGCAGGTCCGCATCGAGGTCGGTGGCCGCAGCTATCCCGTCGCCTGCCGCGATGGCGAGGAAGCGCGGCTGCTGATGCTCGGGCCGGGCTGGACGCCCGACGTGACGG
>NZ_CALMAW010000019.1 GCF_937859915.1 uncultured Sphingomonas sp.
CGCCGCCGCCACCATGATGATGGCCGCCGCCGCCGCCGCCGTGGCCGCCATGCCGGTCGTTGCGGTCGGGATGCGCGTTGAGCTTGGGCAGCTCGTCGCGGGTGAGCACGCCGTCGCCATTGCTGTCGAGCTGGGTGAAGCGCTTCATCGCGGTCTGCGCGAATTCGGCGCGGGTGATTGCGCGGTCGAAATTGACATCGGCGGTGACCACCGGCTCAGGGCTGTCGAGGAAGCCAAAACGCCCCGCGCCGAGCCGGGTCGGGTAAGGCGGGTCGGTGACGTTGCCGTCATCGTCCGCCTTGGCGAGGCTGGGGTCGCCATAGGTGCTCATCACGCGGATCTCGGGGGCGATGTCGCTTTCATAATGATCGACCTCGGACGGATCGATCTCGCCGTCACGATCGGTGTCGAGCAATGCGAAGAAGCGCAGCGCGTCGGCCTCGAACTCCTTGGGCGTGATCCGATTGTCGTGATTGGCGTCGGCCTTGCGGAACCAGATTTCGGCGCCCGACAACCCTTCCGCACCCCGGAACGGCTCGCCCATCGGACTGATGAAGATCGCGCCGCCGGGCAGCGGCGCGACGACGGTCTGCCCCGAGACGACGATCGCCGCATTGGGCGCCTCGGCGGGAGCGGCGGCCACGGGCGCCGCAGGCGTCGGTGCAGCGGTCGGCGTCGCGACGGGTGGCGCCGCCAGAGCCGTGGCCGACGACACCAGAAGCACGGACAGACTTGCCGCGATACGCATACCGATTCCCCTTTGACGCTCGCCCTCGCGATAGCGCGTTGCCGCCACGCGTCCAAGCGCCCCCGCCCGCCCGCTGGCATTATCCCCGACGATGGCGCAGCATCGCCATATGCCGCATGAACGGAGTGCATGATGACCCCCTGGACGCTCGCCGACATGCCCCCGCAGACCGGCCGCCTGGCGGTCGTCACCGGGGCGAACAGCGGCATCGGGTTGGAGACCGCGCGCGCGCTCGCCGACGCCGGCGCGCGGGTGGTCGTCGCGGCGCGCAGCGCGGCCAGGGGACGCGACGCCGCCGCCGCTATCGGCGGCAAGGCCGAATGGCAGGCGCTCGATCTCGCCGATCTCGCCTCGGTGCGCGCCTTCGCGGATCGGCTGTTCGACGACGGCACGCCGATCGATCAGCTGATCCTCAACGCCGGCGTCATGGCGCTGCCGCGGCGCGAGCTGACCGTCGACGGCTTCGAGCGCCAGCTCGGCACCAATTTCCTCGGCCATTTTGCGCTCACCGCGCGCTTATGGCCGCTGATGGCACCCGGCGCGCGCGTCGTCCCGCTGTCGAGCATCGCAGCGCGGCGTGGAACGATCGATTTCGACGATCTGATGGGCGCGCGGCACTATCATGCCTGGGCGGCCTATTCGCAGACCAAGCTGGCGATGCTGGTGTTCGCAATCGCGCTCGCCAAGCGCCAGCAGCGCGTCGCCAGCATCGCCGCGCATCCGGGCTTCGCGCGCACCAATCTGATCGCCAATGGGATGGGCCGCAACCTGCTGCGCGACAGCGTGATCGGGGTGTTCGGCGACCTGTTCAGCCAGTCGGCCGCGGCGGGCGCGCTGCCAGTGTTGCGCGCGGCGACCGATCCAACGATACGCTCGGGCGGCTATATCGGTTCAACCCGTCTGTTCGAGCTCAAAGGACCGGCGGGACCGGCCAGAATACCCAAGCAGGCGTGCGATCCTGAGACCGGGCGCCGGCTGTGGGCGGCCGCCGAGACGCTGACCGGACTGACGTTCAGGCCGTGAGGCGCAGCCTTGCGACCGCATCGTCCCGGCGTCCCGCGGTCGCGAGGCGTAGCCACGGTGTCTAGGGTCCGGGATCACGTCCGGGATGACGGACGATGACCGAGCTTATACGCGAGGCCGACAGCTCGCTTACTCCTCGCGCTTCGCCCCATCCAACAGCGCCTCGCGCCGTGCCTTTTCCGCCGCCTCGGCATCGCGCTCCGCCTTGCTGCGCCCGAACTTCGTGCGATTGGCCTCGGCCGTCTTGCCCGCCGCGGCCTTTGCCCTCGCCTTGCGGACGCGGTTGAGGTTGACGATCTCGGCCATCAGCGCGTCGCCGGCCGCTGCGCGAGCCACTGCGCCGCCGCCTCGGGGGTCGCCTTGTTGGTGTCGCGGTCGACCATGTAATTGGCCTGGCGCATCGCCGTCACCGGGATCGCACCGACCAGCGGCGTCAGCGCCGCCAGGAAGCACTGGTCGTGCGCATGCGCGCGCGCGGCGAGCAGGATCGCGTCATAACCTGGCTGGACATGCTTCGGGTCGCCGAGCACGACGAGATCGTCCGCGGCAATCCGGCCATCGCTCGAAAAGGCCGAGATAATGTCGACCTGCCGGCTTTCGAGTGCGCGGTACATGAAGCTTGGGGCATAGTTGCGCGTCGAGGCGAAGCGGATGTCGTAGCCGTCGCGCACCGCGCGCCATTCGGGCCGCGACAGATATTCGAGATCGGCGCCGAGGTTAAGCGTCGGTGCCGCTGCCGCCAGCCCCTGCAGATCGGCGACATGATGCGCGGCTGCAACCGATCGCGTCATCGCCAGCGCATAGGCGTTCTCGAAGCCCAGCGGGCCGAGCAGCGCGGCGCCGCTCGGGCGAAGATAGTCCGCGATCCCGCGCAGCATCTCGGCGCGCGGCGCGACGGTCTTACGGTGCATCGCGTCGGCCCAGATCGTGCCGGAATATTCGACATAGACGTCGATGTCGCCCTGCTGGAGCGCGTGCAGCGCGACGGCCGAGCCCAGCCCCTGGCGGTAGCTGACGGTGTAGCCCGCGCGCGCGAGCCGCGCGCCGATCAGCCGCGCGAGCGTAAACTGTTCCGAAAAATTCTTGGCGCCGACGACGATGCTGCGCTGCCCGGTTCCCGCCAGCAGCGGGGCGCAGGCCAGCGCGAGGCCGATCGCGACCCCGCTGGCGCCGAGAATGAGCGACCAGCGTTCGCGCCGCGCGAGCCCGCGCTCGACCAGGGCCAGCAATCCGTCGGCGATCAGCGCGACCGCGGCGGACGCGAGGCAGCCGGTGAGCACCTGCGTCCAATCCTCTAGCTGCAGCCCGGAGAAGATCAGATTGCCGAGGCTCGAGGCGCCGACCGTCGTGGCGAGCGTCGCGGCGCCGATCGTCCACACCGTCGCGGTGCGGACCCCCGCCATCACCACGGGGGCGGCAAGCGGCGCCTCGACGAGCCTCAACCGTTGCCATGGCGTCATGCCGAGCCCGTCGGCGGCCTGGATCACCGCCGGATCGAGCCCGTGCACGCCGGCCACGACGTTGCGCAGGATCGGTAGCAGCGCATAGAGCGCGAGCGCCAGCCAGGCGGGCAGGAACCCGAGCGCGGGCAGGCCGTGCCCGATTGCGAGCAGCAGCGGATAGAAGAGCGCTAGCAGCGCAAGACCGGGGATCGTCTGGATCACGCTCGTCACCCCGAGCGACGCCGCCGCCAGCCGCGGCCGGCGCGCCGCGGCGAGCCCGAGCGGGAGCGCGATCACCAGCGCAAGTCCCAGCGCCGCCGCAGACAGCAGCAGATGATGGGCGGCCAGGCCCCACACCTCGTTCATAGGTCTTCCCTCCCTGAACGGAAGCGGCCGGGCGCAGGTTCGCGTGGCGCGGACGCAGTGCGGTCGCGGGAGCGGCCCGCCCCCGCCCTTTCAGGAAGATCTAAGACCGGGGAGCAGATCGGCCTCACCCCTTCATCGCCGCGATCGCCAGCGCCTGACGCGCCGGCACCGCAACCAGCGCATCGGCCTCCGCGCCCGCCTTGCCGGCGAGCATCTCGATCGGCGTCGCGTCGCCGACCACCCGGCCCTCGGCCATCACCACGATGCGATCGGCGAGCAACAGCGCCTCCGCCATGTCGTGAGTCACCATGATGCTGGTCAGCCCCAGCCGCTGGTGCAGTTCGCGGTAGCGTCGGCCGATGCCATCACGCGTCACCGGATCGAGCGCGCCGAGCGGCTCGTCGAGCAGCATCAGCCTGGCCCCGGTCGCGATCGCGCGCGCGACGCCGACGCGCTGGCGCTGGCCGCCCGACAGCGCATCAGGCGCACGCGCGCCGATGCCGGCGGGGAGATCGACCATCTCGAGCAGGGCCGCGACGTCGGGTGCCGGCTCCCCGGCGATCCGCGGCACGAGCGCGATATTCTCGGCGACCGACATGTGCGGCATCAGCCCGATCGACTGGAAGACATAGCCGATCTTACGCCGCAGCAACGGCGCGGAGCCTTCGGCAACGTCGCGCCCGTCGATCAGCACGCGGCCTTCGCTCGGGATTTCGAGGCGATTGATCATCCGCAGCAGCGTCGACTTGCCCGCCCCCGAGCCGCCGACCAGCGCGACGAAGCTGCCCGGCGCGACGGCGAGGTCGACGCCGGCGACCGCGACGGCGTCGCCGAATCGCTTGGTGACGCGCTCGAAGCGCACCTCGGGGCCGTACTGATCCATATCTCTCCCGCTGGCGCCCGACGCGCGGCGTGCCTAGTGTCGGCGCGTGATCACCGCCCGTCAAACATTCCTATGCTACTGACCCTGCGCGATGTCGCCTGCCTGCGCGGCGACCGTCTGTTGTTCGAAGCGGTCGACCTGTCGCTGGCGGCCGGCGAGGCGCTGGTCGTCAGCGGCCCGAACGGGATCGGCAAGTCGAGCCTGCTTCGGATCGCCGGCGGCTTGTTGCGCCCATCGGCCGGCACGGTGGCGCGAGCCGGGCGAGCGGCGTGGCTTGGCGAGGCGTCCGCACTGGATGGCGAGTATCGGCTCGGCGACGCTCTGACGTTCTGGGCCAAGTCGGACGGCACGACATGCGCCGCCGCGATGGCGGCGATGGGAATCGCCGATTTGGCGCGCGTGCCGGTGCGCTATCTTTCGACCGGCCAACGCCGCCGTGCCGCGATCGCGCGCACGATCGCGAACGATGCACCGCTGTGGCTGCTCGACGAGCCTGCCAATGGGCTCGATCGCGAAGGCGTCGAACGACTGGGCGCCGCTATGGCGGCACATCGCGCCGGGGGTGGCGCTATATTGGCCGCAACGCACCTGAACTTGCTGCTCGACGGTGCTCGCGATTTCGCATTCCCCCACGCTGCGAGCGGTTCAGCACCGACCAGGGCGCCGGAGCCCCGCCGCCAGGGCGGCACGGCGTGATCGTCGCCCTCATCAAGCGCGACACCGTGCGCGGCCTGCGCGCGGCCGGACTCCCGGTGGCCTTCTTCCTGATTGCCGCGACGCTGTTCCCGTTTGCGGTCGGGCCCGACGCCAAGCTGCTCGCGTCCGCCGGCGGCGGCATGCTGTGGCTGGCGGCGTTGCTCGCTGCCTTGCTGCCGATCGAGCGGCTGGTCGCGCCGGATGCCGACGCGGGCGTGCTCGACCAGTTCGTGGTACGCGGGCTCGCCGATGAAAGCGTCGCGGCGGCCAAGATCGTCGCGCACTGGCTGGGCTTCGGCCCGCCGCTGATGATCGCGGCGCTGCCCGGCGCCGCATTGCTCGGGCTCGACATGGCGACGCTCGGTCGGCTCGAGGCGGGGCTTGCGATCGGGACGCCGGCCCTTGCCGCGCTCGGCGTCACCGTCGCGGCGCTGACCGTCGGCCTGCGCGGCGCCGGCGCACTGGCGGGTCTGATGCTGCTGCCGCTCGCCATACCCCTGCTGATCTTTGGCGCGGGCGCGCTGCGGGCTGGCGACGGCGAAGCGATCAGGCTGCTCGCCGCGACCGCGCTGCTGCTGACCGCGGGCGCACCCTTTGCCGCGGGTGCTGCGTTGAGGGCGCTGCGTGATTGATCACACGGAGCCTGCCGATGCGTCTTCCCCTTCTCGCCCTCGCCGCCGCGGCGGTCCTGCCCACGACCGCACCCGCAATCGCCGCGCCGCCGGCGCCGGAGAAGGTCGTGACCGTTGTAATGGCCGGCCGCCATTTCCACCCGCAGGTGATCCGCCTCACCCGCGGCCAGCATTACCGTATCCTGCTCGTCAACCGCGACGGCACCGGACATAATTTCGACAGCAAGGGCTTCTTCAGCCACGCCGACATCGCCCCCGACGGCGGCGGCGAGCAGGCGATCCACGAGGGTCTGGTCAGCGTGCCGTCGCATGCGACCGTGCTGGTCCGCGTGACACCGACCGCTGCTCAGCCGTTCGACCTCAAATCCTCGGTCGCGCTCGACGCCGCCGCGGGCATGCAGGGCCAGATCCTGGTCTACTGAGCCTAGCCTGCTTCCCACCGCGCGAAGATCGCAGTGGGAAGCAGGAGCCCGCGGGCTTCCTCGCGGACGGCCATCTCTCCGGCCTCGACATGGCCACCGAGATGCGCAGTCGCCTGCCGCAGCAGCTCGGCGATCGCGATCGCCGACATCCGCACCGCATAGACGGTCAGCACCAGAAACTTTGACTCGGCATCGAGCAGCCGCACGCAATCGGCGATCAGCCCGGGCAAGCCCTCCTCCAGTCGCCACAGCTCGCCGGTCGGCCCGCGGCCGAATTTGGGCGGATCGAGCATGATCCCGGCATAGCGCCTCTCGCGCCGCACCTCGCGCGCGGTGAATTTTTGCGCGTCGTCGATCATCCAGCGGATCGGCCTGTCGGTCATGCCGGCCAGCAGCGCGTTGGCCTTGCCCTGCTCGACTGACTTCTTCGACGCATCGACATGCGTCACCTTGGCACCCTTGGCAGCGAGCGCGAGGCTGCCGACCCCGGTGTAGCCGAACAGGTTCATCACCTCGTCGCCTTCGGCCACACGCGCGCGCATCCACGTCCATTGCGGCGCCATGTCGGGGAAGAATTGCAGATGGCGGAACGGCGTGTTGGCAGCGTGGAATTTGAGGCCTTCCCACGAAAGCGGCCAGTCCGACGGCACCTTGCGGTCGAGATGCCAGCGGCCGCCGCCCTCCTCGTCCGACGCGCCGACGAACTCGCCGTCATGCTGCCAATCGTCCGAGGCGGGCGCCCACATCGCCTGCGGCTCGGGCCGGACGAAGCGGAAGCGGCCATAGCGCTCGAGCTTGCGGCCATGGCCCGAGTCGAGGAGCGCATAGTCGGGCCAGGGCTCGGTGATCAGGGTGAGAAGCTCCACGACCCGACCTCTATCCGTTCGTCCCGAGCGAAGTCGAGGGACCGGAAACAAACGGCGCGTCTGAAGCCTGTCCCTCGACTACGCTCGGGACGAACGGAGAAGGGACACCGCCCGTCACGCCACCCGCGCGAGCTTGCCGCCCACGCTCGCGGTCGCGATGCCGCCGCCGATCGCGTCCGCACCCGCACGCCGCGCCATTGCGAGATCGACCGCCTCGATCTGCGCCACCGTCTCGGCCACCGGCACGATCCGGCCCTGGACCTGGATCTGCCGCGCCAGATGATCGCAGCGCGACTGCACGGATTCGAGACCCATCAGCAGCCCGGCGCGCGACTGCGCCTTGGCGCGGGCCAGCTCTATTTCGGACATATTCTCGGCAGTGCGCGCCATCACGTCGCGGGCGAGCGCGAAGGCGCGGGGCGCCTCGGCCTTTGCGGCGGCGAGATAGACGCCGAGCTGGCCGGTGTCCGCCGCCGCCTGGCTCCAGGCGTAGATCGAATAGGCGAGGCCGCGCTCCTCGCGCACCTCTTGGAACAGCCGCGACGACATGCCGCCGCCCGCGGCGCTCGCGAACAGGTTAAGCGCATAGATGTCGGCATGGCGCTGGTCGACGCCGGGGTGCGCGAAGGCGATGTGGACCTGGTCGAAGCGCCGCGCATCGGTGACGACGCCGGGGGCGAAGTGCGCGGCCTCGTAGGTCGGCGCCTGGCCGGGGGCGAGATCGCCGAACCGCGCCTCCGCCAGTCGCAGCAGTTCGTCCTCGTCGACCTTGCCGGCGGCCGCCAGAATCAGCCCTCCGGGTCGATATTGCTCGTCGAGCCAGCGGCGCAATGCCGCGACGTCGATTGCCGCGATCGTCTGCTCGTCACCGAGCACGGGGCGACCATAGGTCTGGCCGGGATAGGAGGCGGCGGCGAGATGATCGAAGACGATGTCGTCGGGCGTGTCCTTCGCCTCGCCCAGCTCCGCCAGCACGACATGCTTTTCGCGCTCGAGTTCCTCGGCCGAGAAATGCGGGCTGCGGACGAGATCGGCGATCAGGTCGACGCCGAGCGCGAGATCGCCTGGCAGCAGGCGCGCGTGGAAGACGGTGGTGTCGCGCGACGTCCAGGCGTTCATCTGGCCGCCGACATCCTCGGCCGCCTCGGCGATCGCGCGCGCATCGCGGTCGCCGGCGCCCTTGAACACCATATGCTCGACCATGTGCGCGAGGCCGGTCAGATGCGCCGGCTCCGAACGGCTGCCGACATCCGCGTACAGCCCGACCGCGAGCGTCTCGACTCCGGGCATCGGATCGATCGCGACGGTGACTCCATTGGCGAGCCGGTGCAGCCGTGCGCTCATGCCCGCGGCCTCGCGCGCTCGGCGACGTAGCCCGTGACCGCCTCGAAGGTGGCGGGGAGCGTCGCGTAGCGCTCTTGCTTGTCGAGCAGCCCGGCGATGCGATCGGGCAGCGCGGGCCGGACGCCGATCGCCGCCGCGACCGCGTCGCCGAACTTGGCGGCATGCGCGGTGGCGAGCGTGACGACGGGCATGTCGGCGGGTAAATCGGACGCGCGGGCGGCGGCGAGCCCGATCGCCGTGTGCGGATCGATCACCTGGCCGGCGCGTGCATGAGCCCAGCGCATCGCCGCGACCATGCCGTCATGATCGACACGGGCGCTGGTGAAATCGGCGGCGGCGCGGTCACGCAAGGGCTGCGGCAGCGTCATGCGGCGGTCGGTCTCGAAGCCGTGCATCTCGGCGGCCAGGCCGGTCGCGTCGCGGCCGTGCAGATCGAACAGCAAACGCTCGAAATTGGAGCTGACCTGGATGTCCATCGACGGCGTGTGCGTTGGCGTGACCGTGCCGGTCGAATAGTCGCCCGCCGAAAGCGCGCGGTGGAGGATGTCGTTGACGTTGGTCGCGACGATCAGCTTGGCGATCGGCAGCCCCATCTTGCTGGCGACATAGCCCGCGAACACGTCGCCGAAATTGCCCGTCGGCACCGCGAAGGCCACCTTGCGCGCCGGCGCGCCGAGCCGGACGGCTGCATAGAAATAATAGACGATCTGCGCCGCGAGCCGCGCCCAGTTGATCGAATTGACCGCCGAGAGCTGGAAGCGCTGCGAGAAAGCGGGGTCGCCGAACATGCGCTTCACCAGCGCCTGCGCCTCGTCAAAATCGCCCTCGATCGCGATGTTATGGACGTTGCCGGCAAGCACCGTCGTCATCTGCCGGCGCTGCACCTCGGAGACGCGGCCGAGCGGGTGGAGCATGAAGATGTCGATATGCGCGCGATCGGCGACCGCCGCGATCGCCGCCGACCCGGTGTCGCCCGAGGTCGCGCCGACGATGGTGAGATGCTGGTCGCCCTTGGAAAGGAACCGCTCGAACAGGAGCCCCAGCATTTGCAGCGCGACGTCCTTGAACGCCAGCGTCGGGCCGTGAAACAGCTCGAGGAGCCAATGCTGCTGGTCGAGCTGGACCAATGGGGTCACCGCATCGTGGCTGAAGCCGCCATAGGCCGCCTCGCACAATAGGCGCAGGTCCGCCTCGGGCAGCGCTTCGCCGACGAAGGGGGCAAGGATGCGGACCGCGGTCTCGGCGTAGGAGAGGCCTACGAGTGCGGCGATCTCGTCGGGCGTCAGGCTCGGCCACGCGTCGGGCACATAGAGCCCGCCGTCGGACGCGAGCCCGGCGAGCGTGGCGGCCTCGAAGCCGAGCGCGGGCGCCTGGCCGCGAGTGCTGATGTAACGCATGCGCGCGGGGCTTAGCGACGCGGGGGCCAAGCGGCAAGGTTTGCGGGCGTGACAGGTGAGCGTTCCCGGCGAAAGCCGGGGCCCAGGCCCGCGTTCCATGGTGGGCGCGGCGTTTGAAACTGTGACGTGGGGCCTGGGCCCCGGCTTTCGCCGGGAACTCCTAAAGCCTTTTTCGCCGCCACACCGCGATCGCATAGATCCCCACCGCGAGCGCGGCGAAGATGAACCACTGGATCGCATAGGCGAAGTGGTTGTTGGGGATGTCGTCGAGGCTGGGCGGCTCGCTCGGCTGCAGACCCGGGGCCGCGCGGTCGGAGACGAGCATCACCTGTCCGTAATGATCGGGACCGATGATCCCTTCGACCTTGCCGCCCGTCCAGACCGGGGCCGCGGACAGCTGCGACCAGCCCATGTCGATCGCTAGGCCCGGGCCCTCGGCGCCGGTGCGGCAATCGGCGACGTGACGCCAGCCGGGTTGTCCGCTGCGATTGCGTCCCGAACTCGCCCGCCAACCGACCGGCTGCAGGCAAAAGGCTTCCGAGCGACGGAACAGCAGCGACTGGTCGGTGGGGATGCGCGGGAAGGTAACCGATGGCTTGCCCGCCGCGGCGCGATATTCGGCGAGCAAACCTTCCTTCCAGGTCATGCGGTGGAGCTGCCAGATGCCGAGCCACACCATCACTCCCGCCGCCGCGAGCACGAGGGTCGTCGGCAGCAGCGGGATGCGCCGCCGCATCACGGATTGGGTTCGTCGATCACGCTGATCCGCCCCTCGCGCGCATGGTTGCGATATTCGGAGGCGAGCAGCATGCCCTTGGCGACGCGCAGCGAGGCGATCACCGCGAGGATCGTGATCGGCGGCCACAGCAGGATGTGCAGCCATATCGGCGGATGCACGGTGAGCTCGAACGTGATCGCCGCGATGCAGACCAGCGTCCCGATGATCAGGGTGAGGAACGCCGCCGGCCCGTCGCCGACGTTGAACGCGTCGAAGTCGAGACCGCAGGACGTGCAACGCGGCGCGAATTTGATCATGCCGACATACAAGGTCTTGGCGCCGCAGCGCGGGCAGACGCTGCGCAGCCCGACTTGGACGATGGTGGGTTCGGTCGTGGTCGGTTCGAGCGGGTCGACCATGCTAATCCCTATGCGTCGTCCCGGCAGACGCCGGGGCCCATGGATGGGGTGTGGCCCGAGGAGGCCGCGAACCGCCGTCTATGGATCCCGGCTTCCGCCGGGACGACGGACGGTTCACGCCGCGTAGGTCGCGCCCCAGCCGCCCCAGACGTAGATCGACAGGAACAGGAACAGCCACACCACGTCGACGAAATGCCAGTACCAGGCCGCCGCCTCGAAGCCGAAATGCTGACGCGGGGTGAAGTCGCCCTTGTAGGCGCGATATTGGCAGACCGCGAGGAAGATGGTGCCGACGATCACATGGAAGCCGTGGAAACCGGTCGCCATGAAGAAGGTCGCGCCGAAGATGTTGCCTTTGAAGGCGAACGGCGCGTGGATATATTCGTACGCCTGGATCGTGCTGAACAGAAGGCCGAGCGCGATCGTGCACCACAGGCCGTTCTTGAGCCCCTTGCGGTCGCCGTGGATCAGCGCGTGGTGCGCCCAGGTCACCGTGGTGCCCGAGCAGAGCAGGATCATCGTGTTGAGCAGCGGGAAGGCAAAGGGGTTGATCGGGGTCAGCCCCTTGGGCGGCCACACGCCGCCGACGACGTCGACCGCCTTCGGAAAGAGCGAGGCGTCGAAAAACGCCCAGAACCAGCCGACAAAGAACATGACTTCCGAGGCGATGAACAGGATCATCCCGTAGCGCAGGTGGAGCTGCACGACCGGCGTGTGATCGCC
The DNA here is from genome assembly GCF_937859915.1 of uncultured Sphingomonas sp. GTDB lineage: Bacteria > Pseudomonadota > Alphaproteobacteria > Sphingomonadales > Sphingomonadaceae > Solisphingomonas. The sequence continues at coordinate 11,680 of NZ_CALMAW010000019.1, forward strand.
GGCATGCGCCTCCTTGATCACGTCGACCCACCAGCTGCCCATGCAGAAGATCAGCATCGCGAAGCCCAGCGGGCCGATCAGCGCGCCATAATGGACCGAGTGGAGATACATGATGAAGCCGGAGGCCAGCACCAGCGCCGAGAAGCTGCACAGCAGCGGCCATGGGCTCGGCGGCAGGATGTGATAGTCGTGGTTCTTGGCGCCGGCCATCAAATGCTCCCTGTCTCTGCGGCTCTGCAAGGCCGTTGATCGGCGGACCTTAGCCTTGGCTTGGCGCTTGGTCCACCGGGTAGAATGTGTAGCTCAGCGTGATTTCGCCGACCTGATCATTGTCGTGATCCTTGAGGAAGGCGGGGTCGACGTAGAAGACGACGGGCATGCGCTGCGTCTCGCCGGGCTGGAGCGTCTGCTGCGTGAAGCAGAAGCACTGGACCTTGACGAAATAGCGCGCGCTCTGGTCGGGCGAGATGTTGAACGCCGCCGCGCCCGTGACGGTCTTGTTGGACAGGTTGGTCGCGTCGAAGAAGGCGATCTGGCGCGCGCCGATCGCGACGCGCTGCGTCTTCTGCTCGGGTTCGAAGCTCCAGGGCAGTTTGGCATTGGTGTTGGCGTCGAAGCGCACCGTGACGATGCGGCCGACCGAGCCAGGTGCGGTCGCCCCGACCTCGATCCGCGCGGTGCCGCCCCAGCCGGTCTGCTGGCAGAACATCCGGTAGAGCGGCACCGCGGCGAACCCCATGCCGACCATGAAACAGGCGACGAGGCCCGCGATCAGGCCGGTGCGCAGGTTGCGGGCGGCCGGGTTCATCCTCTCCACCCCGTTCGTCCCGAGCGAAGTCGAGGGACAGACCGCAAGCGCAGCACCCGATAACCGGCACCTCGACTACGCTCGGGGCGAACGGGAAAGGGAATGACCTGGCTCACACCCTCACAGCATCTTGGCGATGCTGATCGCGTAGAACAGCGCGACCAGCCCGAACAGGATCAGCGCGGTCGCGATCGAGCGCGAGCGCTGGCGGCGGCGGATCTCGGTCTGGTCGAACGGCGGGCGATCGGGGCGCTCGCGGCCCGGCAGCGGATCATGACGCGGCATCAGGCGTACCACAGCCGGTCGACGACGAGCGCGCCGAAGGTCGCGAACAGATAGACGATCGAGTATGCGAACAGCCGCCGTTCCGCCTTCATCAGCGCCGGATCGGTGACGCGCGAAAAGCCGACACGCGCGGCAAGCCCGACGAAAAACAGGCTGAGCATCGTCGCGGCGACACCATAGATGGGGCCGGTGAGGCCAAGCGGCCAGGGCGCGATCGCGACCGCCGCCATCGGCAACGCATAGAGGAAGGCCTGGAGGCGCGTCGCTTTGGCACCGGCCACGACCGACATCATCGGCACGCCTGCGGCGCTGTAATCCGAGTTGATGAACAGCGACAACGCCCAGAAATGGGGCGGCGTCCACAGGAAGACGAGCAGGAACAGCAGCACCGGCAACAGCGCGACGTCGCCGGTCACCGCCGCCCAGCCGATCAGCGCGGGGAAGGCGCCGGCGGCGCCCCCGATCACGATGTTCTGTGGCGTGCGGCGCTTGAGCCAGACGGTGTAGACCAGCACGTAGAAGAGGATCGAGACGGCGAGGATCGCGGCGGCCAGCACATTCAGCGCGAGCCCCATGACGATCACCGAGAAGGCGCCGAGCCCGACTCCGAATTGCAGCGCCGCGGGCCGTTCCATCCGCCCCGCGGGGAGCGGGCGATTGCGCGTCCGCCGCATCTTGGCGTCGAGATCCGCCTCATACCATTGGTTGAGCGCGGCGGCCGCGCCCGCGCCGAGCGCAATGCACAGGATCGCGGTAAAGCCGAGGACCGGATGGATATGGCCGGGCGCCGCGAGCATTCCGCACAGTCCGGTGAAGACGACCAGCGTCATCACGCGCGGCTTGGTCAGCGCCCAGAAGTCGCGCCATTCGGCCGGCATCCCCGTCAGCGGGGCCTCGATCGGCGCAGTCGCCATCACGTCCTTCATCTTGAAATCACCAACGCCCGGAACGAGTCTTCGTCCCGGGCGCAGGCCTTAGCAGAATGTTCGAGAAAGGTCAGACCCGGTCGGGCGGGCGGCGATCGTGACGATCGTGCAGATCGCCCGCGTCGATGATCGGCAGCGTCTCGAACTGGTGGTAGGGCGGCGGCGACGACAGCGTCCACTCAAGCGTGGTGGCACCCTCGCCCCACGGATTGGCCGGCGCCTTGGGGCCCGCGATCAGCGAGTAGATGATGTTGACGAAGAAGATGCCCATGCCGACGACCATGATTTCGTAACCATGGCTGGCGACCGCATTCCACTTGGCGAAAGCGTCGGGATAATCGGGGTAGCGCCGCGGCATGCCCTGTGCGCCCAGGAAATGCATCGGGAAGAACAGCACGTTGACGCCAACGAAGAAGATCCAGAAATGCGCCTGGCCCAGGAACTCGTTGTACATCTTCCCCGACATCTTGGGGAACCAGTAATAGAAGCCCGCGAACAGCGAGAACACCGCGCCCAGCGACAGCACGTAGTGGAAGTGGGCGACGACGTAATAGGTGTCCTGGAAATAATTGTCGATGCCGCCGTTGGCGAGCACCACGCCGGTCACGCCGCCGACGGTGAACATGAAGATGAAGCCCATCGCCCATACCATCGGGGTCTTGAAGCTGATCGACCCGCCCCACATCGTCGCGATCCACGAGAAGATCTTGATACCGGTGGGCACCGCGATCACCATCGTCGCCGCGGTGAAGTACATCTTCGTGTTCACGTCGAGGCCGGTCGTATACATGTGGTGCGCCCACACGACGAAGCCGACCACGCCGATCGCCACCATCGCATAGGCCATGCCGAGATAGCCGAAGATCGGCTTCTTCGAGAAGGTCGAGATGATGTGGCTGACCATGCCGAAGCCCGGCAGGATCATGATGTAGACCTCGGGGTGGCCGAAGAACCAGAAGAGATGCTGGTAGAGGATCGGATCGCCGCCGCCCGACGCGTCGAAGAAGGTCGTGCCGAAATTGCGGTCGGTGAGCAGCATCGTGATCGCCGCGGCGAGCACCGGCAGCGCCAGCAGCAGCAGGAAGGCGGTGACCAGCACCGACCAGGCGAACAGCGGCATCTTGTGCAGCGTCATGCCCGGCGCGCGCATGTTGAGGATGGTGGTGATGAAATTGACCGCGCCGAGGATCGACGAGGCGCCCGCGAGATGGAGCGCGAGAATGCACATGTCGACCGAGGGCCCGGCCGACCCGCTCGTCGAGAGCGGCGCATAGAGCGTCCAGCCGGTGCCCGCACCGTTGCCGGTGCCCCCCGAGACGAACAGCGATCCCAGCAGCAGCGTGAACGCCGGCACGATCAGCCAGAAGGACACGTTGTTCATGCGCGGGAACGCCATGTCGGGGGCGCCGATCATGATCGGCACGAACCAATTGCCGAAGCCGCCGATCATCGCGGGCATCACCATGAAGAACACCATGATGAGACCGTGCGCGGTCACCATCACGTTCCAGAAATGTAGCGCCGCGTCGTTGCCCGCGGGCGCGCCGAAGAAATGCGCCCACATCGGCAGATATTGAATGCCGGGATGCGCGAGCTCGGCGCGCATCAAGCCCGAGATGCCGCCGCCGATGATCCCCGCGGTGATCGCGAAGATCAGATAGAGCGTGCCGATGTCCTTGTGGTTGGTGGACAGGAACCAGCGCGCGAAGAAGCCCGGGCGGTGATCGGCACCATGATGCTCATGATGCTCTTCCTTCTGGAAGAAATGGGCGTTGGCCGTCGTGTCGGTCATCTGTCTCGCCTCAGTTCGTCGTCGCGGGCTGGCCGACCGGCTTTGCCGGTGCGGTCGCGGTCTCGGTCGGGGTGGAGGGCGCGCCCGCCATCGGGGTCGGCGCCGCGGTGGCAGCCGTCGGGTTGCTGATCGGCGAGTTGACCGTCGCGTCGCTCGAGGCAGGCTTGCCCTTGCCGATCGTGCCGCCATTGGCGGCGATCCACTGCGCGAACTGCGGTTTCGTCACCACCTCGACCGCGATCGGCATGAAGCCGTGGCGCGCGCCGCACAGCTCGGAGCACTGGCCGTAATAGAGACCGGGACGATCGACCTTGAACCAGGTCTCGTTGAGGCGACCGGGGACCGCGTCCATCTTGATCCAGAAGGCGGGCACCGCGAAGGAGTGGATCACGTCGTCGGAGGTGGTGATCACCTTCACCACCGCGCCGGCGGGGACGACCATGCGGTTGTCGACGCCAAGCTGACGAGGCTCGCCTTTGGCCTTGTCCTGGTCCTCGGTGAGGATGTTGGAGACGACCTCGAAGTCGCCATTGTCGGGATATTGGTACGACCAATACCATTGATGGCCGATCACCTTGACGGTGAGGTCGGGCTTGGGAATCGCATATTGCGCGGCGAGCAACTTGATCGAGGGCACTGCGATCGCGAGCAGGATGAGCACCGGCGCGACCGTCCAGATGATCTCGATCGCGGTGTTGTGCGAGGTGCGCGACGGCACCGCATTGGCGCGGCGGTTGTAGCGCAGCGCGACCCAGCCGAGCAGCACCAGCACCAGCAGACAGATGATGATGATGATCGGCATCAGAATGACGTTGTGGAACCATTCCGCCTGCAAGCCGAGCGCGGTGACCTGGGTCTGCAGCGCGATCTTGTCGGTCGGCTGACCGATGCCCGGCTCGGGCTGGTAGAATTGTGGAATGGTCGCCTTCGCGGGGGTCGCGGCCGGCTGGCCTGCGGCAGCCGACCCGGTCGCAGCCGGCGTCGGCGCATCGGCCGAGCCCACGACCTGGGGCGACTGGCCTGAGCCGGGCGCGGTCGCGGTAGCGGCCGGCGAGGCGGTGACGATCGACGGCGCGGCAGTGGGCTGCGCGGAGAGAGGTCCGGTGAGCATCAGCGCCGCAAGTCCCGCGGCGATCAACATGGTCTTCACACTCTTCATGTCACCCCTCTTGCCGCGTTTTCCTGCGGCTGGCGTTCCACCTGTGATGGACTATTGTGGGCCTTATAGCAGGCGCCGGCCAAGCCTCAAGCGCCAGACTCGCGGAATTATGCGCGACTCCGCGATCGCGGGGGCGATCGGATACGGAGCAGACAGGCCATTGATGCGCCGCCGTCGCGGCCCTATCAGGCGGCCATCCGGGGCGGGCTGGCGACAGAGGCGACGATGACCGACGACGAAGTGCTGGCGGAATTCCGTGCGGCGAAAGCGCTGCTGGACGGCCATTTCATCCTGTCCTCTGGCTTGCGCAGTCCGACCTATCTGCAGTGCGCGCGCGTGCTGATGGACCCGCGCCGCGCGCAGCGGCTGTGCGTCGAGCTCGCCTCGCGGCTGACGCCGGCGGTCCATGCCGGGGTCACTGCGGTGGTGTCGCCCGCGATGGGCGGTGTAATCGTCGGCTATGAGATGGCGCGCGCGCTCGGCGTCGAGGCGATGTTCGTCGAGCGGCCGGGCGGGACGTTCGAGCTGCGCCGCGGCTTTTCGCTGTCGCCCGGGCAGAAGGTGCTGATGATGGAGGACGTCGTCACAACCGGCCTGTCGTCGCGCGAGGCGATCACGGCGATCGAGGCAGCCGGCGGTGAGGTGATCGCGGCGGCCTGCCTGGTCGATCGCTCGGGCGGCAAGGCCGACGTCGGCGTGCCGCTTACCGCGCTGGTGACGCTCAACATCCCAAGCTATCAGCCCGAGGACGTGCCGCCCGCGCTCGCCGCGATTCCCGCGATCAAGCCGGGTAGCCGGGCCGCTCTGGCGTGAGGCTGCGCGCGGCCGCCGCCGCGCTGCTGGCCCTCGCCGCCGCCCCCGCACCGCACCCGCTCGACCGGATCATCGCCGACGCGCATTTCGACGGTGTCGCGATCGCGGGCGATGCCGCCGAGCCCAGCTATGTCCGTGCGACCGGCAACGCCGCCAAGGGGGTGCGCAACAGCCCGCATGCGGTGTGGCGCTGGGCGTCGGTCACCAAGCAGCTGACGGCCACGATCGTGATGCAGGAGGTCGAGGCGGGTAGGCTCGATCTCGCCAGGCCGGTCTCGGCCTATTGGCCCGACTGGCCGCAGGTCTTTTCGGACGAGGTCACGATCCGCGATCTGCTTCAGCACACAAGCGGGCTTGCCGATCCCAATGAGGACGGCCCCGACCTCCCGGACGGCATGCCGACCTTCTATCGCCCGCCCGCCGCGCGGGCCGCGACGCTCGGCACCATGGCGTATGCAGCGACGCATTATTGCGCCGAGCATCCGCGCGGTAAGCCTGGCGGCGGATTCCATTACGACAATTGCGATTACATCGTGCTTGGCGCGCTGCTCGAGCGGATGACGGGCAAGCCGTTCGCGCAATTGCTGCAGGAGCGGATCGCCGCGCCGCTCGGTCTCACGCTCGGGCTGTTCGAACCGGGCGTGGCCCCCGCGGCGCATGTCCGCGGGATCGAGACGGGCGCGCAGGGCGAGGCGCTCGGCGATCTCGGCACCTATGGCGCGGCGGGGGCGGTGTATGGCACGCCGCTCGCGCTCTATGCGTTCGATCGCGCGCTGCTCGACCACCGGCTGCTCGGGGCCGCCGCGACCGCGACGATGTGGACCGGCGATCCCAAGCTCGGCGCCGCGGCGCTCGGCCAGTGGCAGTACAGCGTCACGCTCGCCGGCTGCACGGCGCCGGTCTCGGTGGTCGAGCGGCGCGGCGAGGTCGGCGGGGTTGCGGTGCGCAACTTCATCCTGCCGGGAACCGGTCATGCGCTGGTGCTGTTCACCCGGCACGGCGGCTTCGACTTCGGCGAGGTTTGGCAACGCACCGGCTTCGCCTATAGCGCGCTCTCGGCAATAGGATGTGCGACGTGAGCGAACGGCTGAGATTGGGCGTCAACATCGATCATGTCGCGACGATCCGCAACGCGCGCGGCGGGTTGCATCCCGATCCGATCCGCGCCGCGCAGATCGCGCAGGCGGCCGGCGCCGACGGTATCACCGCGCATCTGCGCGAGGACCGGCGCCACATCATGGACGAGGATATCGCGCAGCTGATCGGCGGCATCGCGCTGCCGCTCAATTTCGAGATGGCGGCGACCGAGGAGATGGTCGCGATCGCGCTGAGGCACCGCCCGCACGCCGCCTGCATCGTCCCCGAGCGGCGCGAGGAGGTGACGACCGAGGGCGGGCTCGACGCGGCCGGGCAGCACAACCGGCTCAAACCGCTGATCACGCAGTTGGGTGACGCCGGGATCCGCGTCAGTCTGTTCATCGAGCCCGATCCGCGGCAGATCGAGGCGGCGCTCAATCTCGGCGCGCCCGTCGTCGAGTTCCACACCGGCGCCTATGCGCATGCCGAGGGCGAGGCGCAGGTCGCCGAGCTGCAGCGGCTGTCGGATGCGGTCGCGCTCGCCGCCAAGAACGGGATCGAGCCGCATGCCGGCCACGGCCTGACCTACGACAATGTCACGCCGGTGGCGGCGCTGCCACAGATCGCCGAACTCAACATCGGCCATTTCCTGATCGGCGAGGCGATCTTCATCGGCCTCGACGCGAGCGTGCGGCGGATGCGCGACCTGATGGACGCGGCGCGGTGAAGAACCGTCCCCATACCTCCCCGGGACGGGGAGGGGGACCAGCCGAAGGCTGGTGGAGGGGCGCCGGCTACGCACGGAACGCTCGTGTCGATACCCCTCCACCCCTCGCTTCGCGAGCGGTCCCCCTCCCCGTCCCGGGGAGGTGTCGAAGGTGATCGTCGGCATCGGCTCCGATCTGTGCAACATCGACCGCATCCAGGCGTCGCTCGATCGCTTCGGCGCGCGCTTCGTCAACCGCGTCTTCACCCCTGTCGAACAGGCCAAGGCCGAGCGCCGCACGCTGATGCGCGCGGCCACCTATGCCAAGCGCTTCGCCGCCAAGGAGGCCTTTTCCAAGGCGGTCGGCACCGGCTTCAAGGCGGGGGTGTTCATGCGCGACATCGGCGTGGTCAACCTGGCCTCGGGCGCGCCGACGCTGGCGCTGACCGGCGGCGCCAAGGCAAGGCTTGACGCGTTGATTCCGCCGGGCCACGCGGCCATGATACATTTGACGATGACCGACGACCTGCCCTGGGCGCAGGCGTTCGTCATCATCGAGGCGCGGCCGACAGGCCACGCGAAAGAGGAACCCCTAAGTTGAGCGACATCGACGCCGAAGCCCCGCTGGTGGTCCCCACCCCCGCCCCCGCGAAAAAGGGCACCGACTGGTGGGCCGAGATCCGCGGCCTGTTCTGGCTGATGCTGGGCGTGCTCGCCTTCTGGTGCTTCGTCGCCAAGCCCTTCTACATCCCGTCCGAATCGATGATGCCGACGCTGATCAAGGGCGACCGGCTCGTCGTCACCAAATATCCCTATGGCTGGAGCTATGTCAGCCCGAGCTTCCACGTGCTGCCGTTCATCCACGGCCGGCTGCTCGGCCACATGCCCCAGCGCGGCGACGTCGTGATCCTCACCCCCCCGGGCGAGAGCAGCGATTACATCAAGCGCGTGATCGGCCTGCCCGGCGACACGATCGAGGTGCGCGAGGGCGTCGTCTGGCTCAACGGCAAGCCGATCCCGCGCGTTGCACGGCCCCCTGCGATGATCCCGGTCGACGCCAACGTGCCCTGCGACCGCGGGCTCGAGGCCGCGCACCGCATCACCGGTCCCAACGGCAAGCTGTTCTGCGCGCTGCCCGTGTTTCGCGAGACGCTTCCCTCGGGCCGCACGTACGACACGATCGACATGGGCTATATGCCCGGCACCGGCGACGATTACGGCCCGGTCACGGTCGGTCCCGGGCAGGTCTTCGTGATGGGCGACAATCGCGACGAATCCGCCGACAGCCGCTATCCGGCCGAAGAGGGTGGTCTTGGCGGCCCGGTGCCGTGGGAGAATCTCGGCGGCCGCGCCGAATTCATCACCTTCTCCTACGACGGCACCACCGAGCTGTGGAATCCGATCAGCTGGTTCACGGCGCTGCGCGGCGGCCGCGCGGGGATCAATCTGCATCCGGCGCACGTTACGCCCCCGAACTGACGCTTTCCCCAAGGACGATTGCATGACCGACGCCCCGACCCAGCAAGATGTCGAGGCGCCGAGCCCGATGGAATTGCGCGATCCGCGCATGCGCCTCGAGGTGACCCGCGCGATCATCTGGGTGTCGGTGGTGCTGTCGGTGGTGCTGCTCTATGTGCTCGCGCAGCCGCTGTTCCTGATCTTCGGCGGGCTGGTGCTCGCCGCCATGCTCGACGGCGGCGCCCGGCTGCTCGGCCGCATCCTGCCGATCGGCCGCGGCAAGCGGATCGCGATCGTCGCGGTGCTGGTGTTCGCCTTTCTGCTCGGCGTGCTCTCTTATGCGGGCCTGACGCTGGTTTCCGAATTCCAGGCGCTCAAGGACCTCGTGGTGACGCAAGTCACCCGCGTGCAATCCTATGCGAGCTCGATCGGGATGATGCCCAAGGGGGGCGTCGACGTCGGTGCGATCGGCAAGCAGCTGATGGGCTCGATCGGGACCGTCACCAGCGTGTTGGGCAGTGCGCTCGGCGCCGTGTCGAGCCTCGCGATGATCGTCGTGCTCGGGCTGTTCTTCGCCTCCGAGCCGCGCATCTACGAGCGCGGGCTGGGCTGGCTGATCCCGCACGACAAGCGCGCCGACTTCTTCCAGACCAGCACCGACATGGCGTCGACCCTGCGCCGGCTGATGGCCGGGCGGCTGCTCGGCATGGCGGTCGAGGGCGTGTTCGTGTCGATCGCCTTGTGGGCGGTCGGTGTGCCGTTCGCACTGCTGCTCGGGCTGATCACCGGCATCCTCGCCTTCCTGCCCAATATCGGCGCGATCGTGTCGGGGATCCTGATCGTGCTCGTCGGCTTCTCGCAGGGGTCGCACATCGGCATGTTCGCGGCCGGCGTCTATGTTGCGGTGCAGATGCTCGACGGCTATCTGATCGTGCCGATGGTGGCGCGCCGCTCGGTCGACCTGCCGCCGGCGCTGGTGCTCGGCATGCAGCTGCTGCTGGGCGCCTTGTTCGGGCTGCTCGGGCTGATGTTCGCGGATCCGCTGGTGGCGATGGCGAAGGTCGCGCTCGAGCGGCGCAGCGGGATCGACCCGGACGCGGAACGGAAATGATGTCGGCGCACGGCGCCGATCATACCATCGCGGCGACACCGGGCGCTTATCGCGGATCGTCATCCCGGACCTGGTCCGGGATCCATAAACGTGGTGCTAGATGATTGGGCGCAGCGTCTATGGATTCCCGCTTTCGCGGGAATGACGGCGCATATTGTCGATGTCGAGCAGCAGCCCTGCTCGCGACGAATCCTAGTTCGCCGCGCCCGCAGCGCCGCCGGGCGCCGCCATGCCCGCCGCGCCATAGCCCGGCTGCTGCGGCGCGATCTCGCGCAGCGTAACGTCGAACTGGAGCACGCTGTTGGGCGGGATGACGCCGTCGCCCGCGCCCTGGTCACCGTACGCGAGCTGCGGCGGGATCCAGAAACGGTAGCGGGCGCCACGCTGCATCAGCTGCAGCCCTTCCGAGAAGCCCGGTATCGACCCCGCCACCGGCATCACCGCGGGCTGGCCGTGCTGTGCGGTCGAATCGAAGGTCGAGCCGTCGAGCAGCTTGCCGTCATATTCGATCTGGACGATGTCCTGCGGGCCGGGATGCGCGCCGGCACCCGGCGCGAGCACCTGATATTCGAGCCCCGAGGGGGTCGTCACCACGCCATGTTTTTTGGCGTTCTTTGCCAGGAACACCGTTGGCGGCTGGCCCATCGCGACCTGCTTGGACGTTCCCGCCCACGCCACGCCAACGCCGATCACCACCGCGACGCCGACGCCCAGCCACAGCTTGGTCAACGTGCCCTTGGCGACGGGGCGCAACGGGACGGCGGTGATCTCGGACATGGACGGCCTCGTGTCGGGGAAAGGGACGGTTGAGAAGCTGCGCCGGCTTCTGCCCGCGCCGGCTTCCCGCGTCCAGAGAGGATCGGACCGGCTGGACCGGCCCTCAGCCCCTCTTACCGAACGCCGTCACGCTCCATGCGCTTGCGCTCGAGCTTGCGCGCGCGACGGATCGCGGCGGCGCGCTCGCGGGCGCGCTTCTCGGACGGCTTCTCATAGTGCCGGCGCAGCTTCATCTCGCGATAGACGCCCTCGCGCTGGAGCTTCTTCTTGAGGGCCCGAAGCGCCTGGTCGACATTGTTGTCGCGAACGATGATCTGCATAAACCCAATATTCTCCAGCCGGCTTGCGTGGGAAACCGGGGCCCACTGCCCCGCAGAACCACGACTGCGCGTCGAAACGGTCGGCCACGGGAAGCCCCCATGTCCGGAAAGGGCGCGCCCTAGCAGCGTATGCGATTCGGGGCAAGACGTGCGCCCTGCCTTCTTCCGTCATCCCGGCGAAGGCCGGGATCCATAGACGCGGCGCGCGAGGCCCAAGCGCGGCGCCTGACGAACAGCGTATCGCCTGACTAGCGAGGCTGCGCGTATGGGTCCCCGCTTCCGCGGGGATGACGGAGGGTTAAGCGATCATCCGCCGCAGGGTGTTGATCAGGTCCGCTTCCGCCGCGGGCTTGTCGGTGCGGATGCGGCTGATCCGCGGGAAGCGCATCGCGAGGCCCGATTTGTGCCGCTTCGATTCGTGAATCGAATCGAACGCGACCTCGAGCACCATCGTCTTCTCGACCTCGCGCACCGGGCCGAAGCGCTGGACGGTCGCATTACGGACGAAGCGGTCGAGGCCCTTCAGCTCCTCGTCGGTGAAGCCCGAATAGGCCTTGCCGACGGGGAGCAGCTCGCCGCCCTCGTCGGGCGGGGCGGTCCAGCAGCCGAAGGTGTAATCGGAGTAGAAGCTTGACCGCTTCCCGTGGCCGCGCTGCGCGTACATCATCACGCAGTCGGCGACGAGCGGATCGCGCTTCCACTTGTACCAATAGCCGGTGCGCCGCCCGGCGATGTAGGGCGAATCGCGGCGCTTGAGCATCACGCCCTCGATCGCCGCGTCGCGGGCGCCGAGGCGGATCTCGCCGAGTGCCGCGAAATCCGCCGCCTCGATGATCGCCGAGACGTCGAAGCGATCCGCCGGCATATCGGCCACGAACGCCTCCAGCCGCGCGCGCCGTTCGGTCCAGGGCAGCGCGCGCAGATCCTCGCTGCCGTCGAACAATATGTCGTAGAGCCGCACGAACGCCGGGAATTCGGACTGCATCTTGGCCGTCACCGCTTTTCGCCCCAGCCGCTGCTGCAGCGCGTTGAAGCTCGCCGTCTCGCCGCCATGTTCGGAGTGCCCCTGCCCCTCGCCGCGGACCAGCAGCTCGCCGTCGAGCACGCCCTGCGCGGTGAAGGCGGCGGCGACATCCGGGAAGCTGCCGGTGATGTCGTCGCCGGCCCGGCTGAACAGCCGCGTCTCGCCGCCGATGCCGACCAACTGGATGCGAATGCCGTCCCATTTCCACTCGGCGGCATAGTCGGCGAGGTCGACCACCGTCTCTTCGAGCGGGTGTGCGAGCATGAACGGGCGGAACACCGGGATGTCCTCGGCGGCGGGGCGTTCACCCGTGCCCTCGGCCCAGGCGAACAGCGGCGCATAAGGCGGTGTCAGGCCGTGCCACAGCTCCTCGACCTCGTCGATGTCGAGCCCGAAGGCCTGCGCCAACGCGGTCTTCGCCAGCCGGGCCGAAACGCCGACGCGGAGCGCGCCGGTCGCGAGCTTGATCAGCGCGTAGCGTCCCGACGAATCGAGATGGTCGAGCATCGCGGCGAGCCCCGGCCCGACCCGCCCGCGCGGCAGCGCGTCGAGTTGCGCGATCGCCGCGGAGATCGTCAATGTACCGTCGTCGATGTCGGCGGGCTCGTGCTCCGGCTTGGGCCAGATCAGCGCGACCGTCTCGGCGAGATCGCCGACGAAGTCGCGGCTCATCGCGAACAGCTCGGCGTCGACGCGCTCGGCGACCATCTGGTGGATCGCCGCCGACTTGACCGCCTTGATGTCGATCGCCCCGGTCATCGCCGCCATCGCCCAGCCGCGATCGGGGTCGGGGGTGCCGCGCAGATAGTCCGCGATCAGCTTGAGCTTGGCATTGCGCGACCGCGTGTAGACGAGCCCGTCGAGCAGCTTGGCGAAATCGCGCATGAGGCGAAGGTGGGCCTTTCCGATGGACTAGCGAACAACCCGCCGTGGCCCCCTGCCGTTCCCCGGCGAAAGCCGGGGCCCAGAGCTACAAGCGCCGCGTCTGAAGCACTGGACCCCGGCTTCCGCCGGGGAACAGGCAGACGCGCAGGCTTTCGCCTCAGCCCTTGCGGGCGGCCTCGAACAGGAACCAGGCGCGCTCCTCGGCTTGGTCGACCCACTCGTCGATCAGCGACGAGGTCGGCGTGTCGCCGGCCTCCTCGACCTTGGCACGGGTCTCGCGGAACTGCTGGATCAAGGCGAGATTGTCGTCGCGCAGCTCGGCGAGCATCGCCTCGGGCCCGACGAATTCCTGGTCGTTGTCGGCGATCGTCTGGCGGCGACCGATGTCGCCGATCGAGCGCAGCGTGGTGTTGCCGGTCTTGCGAATCCGCTCCGCGACCGCGTCGGTGATCGACAGGATCTGCGTGGCCTGATCGTCGAGCATCAGATGATAGTCGCGGAAATGCGGGCCCGACATGTGCCAGTGGAAATTCTTGGTCTTGAGATACAGCGCATAGAGGTCGGCGAGCGAGGTGTTGAGCGCGTCCGCCGCGGTGCCGAGGTTGGTGCTGGGCAGGTCGGTCGGCGTGTCGAGCGCGGTGGCGGGCAGCTGGGCCATGAGGAAGCTCCTGTTGGTCGTGATCTCGGTTCGGCTCCATAACGAGCTACGCTGCCAAGGGTTCGCCGAAAAGAGCGCGCGAAGCTGAATTTTGCCGATCGCTGTGATCGGCTCAGGAGAGACCCAGCGCCGTCACGGCGAGATAGAGACCGGCGAGCGCGAGCAATACGCCCGCGCCGATGCGGATCGCGCGCAGCGGCACCAGCGCCGGCCAGCGCCCCCCGAGCACCACGGCGGGGGCATTGGCGACGGTGACCCCGGCTGCGGCGCCCACCGCCGCGAGCCAGGGATGGCCGCTGCCCGCCGCGATCGCGCCGGTGACGAACTGCGTCTTGTCGCCGAGCGCGAGGATGAAGAAGGCGCCGGCCGACGAGGCGAAGGCGCCGATCGTCCAGCCGTCGATCGATTCGGCGGGTTTGACGCGGAAGGTGGCGCCCGAGGCAGCGAGGATCAGCCCGACGCCGGTCATCAGCTGGATCGCGCGGTGGTTGATATAGAGCGCGACCTCGGCGCCGACCGCCGCGGCGATCGCCATGTTGAGCAAGGCGGCGAGCGCGATCCCGGCGAGCACCGCGGCAGCGCGCCGGAAACGGTCGCCGAGCAGCATCGCGAGCAATTGCGTACGGTCGCCGAGTTCGGCGAGCAGGGCTACGACGAAGGCCGGTACGAGCGCGTCCATCTCAGTCGACGTCGCGCAGAAAAGGGGTCATCCGGCGAGGCGGACCAGCACCGCGGCGAGCCAGCTCGTGCCGGCCTGCTCGTCGAGCGCCTCGCAGCCGATCGAATCGCGCAGCCGCTCGATCCACGGCCCCACTGCGGCGCCGCGCCCGCCGGCGCCGAGCGCGACCGACAGGCCTTCGGCCAGGCGCTGCACCGACTGCAGGCCATAGTCGCCCGCGAGCGCCGCGATAGCATCGGCATGCGCGCCGACGCCGAGCGATCCGCGCGCGGCGAGCGCCTGTTCGAGCGCGTCCAGCCGATCGCACAAATCCCCGCGCACCAGCATCATTCCATCGCTCGGCGACCGGCTCATGGCACTCTCCGTCTCGTGTCGGGCGAGCGTAGCGATGGCAGGTTGCAGTCGCGTTAAGGGGCCGCGATACTTGACATGCGCGCCGTCCTGCCGCAGGAGCCGGGCCGATCGAGCGGCGGCAGCGCCGCTTTTTGCTTTTTTGGCGATTCGGCGAGACCGGCTTGTTCGGCGGCGAAGCGCATGACAGACTTCAGAGGGCATCATGGCCAAGCCGACTACCGTCAAGATCAAGCTCGTCTCGACCGCCGACACCGGCTTCTTCTACGTGACCAAGAAGAACCCGCGGACCAAGACCGAGAAGCTCAGCTTCCAGAAATATGATCCCGTCGTGCGCAAGCATGTCGAGTTCAAGGAAACCAAGATCAAGTGATCCATGCGCGGCATGCCTGAGGCGTGCGGCGGATTGCTACGGTGACGGGGCGCTGCAGCGATGCGGCGCCCTTTGTCGTTTGGACGGAGAGCGACCGTCTGAGTTCCGTTCGGTCTTAGCGTGGTCGAGGGCCATGCGCGTGCGGCTGCACGTCGACTGCGCTCAGTGCGAACGGATGTGGCGTCCGTAACACGTCCGCTTCGTCTCCGTGTCGCATCGGCCGCTCAGCACGGACGGGTCTATTCAGCCGGCGCCAGCCCCTCCACCGCCTCGATGAAGCGCATCAGCGAGATCGGCTTCGAGACATAGGCCGCCGCCCCCGCCGCGCGCGCCGCCGCCTCGTCGGCCGGCGAGGCATAGGCCGTCACCGCAAGGATCGGGATGCCGGCGAGCTCCGCATCACCCTTCAAGGCCGCGATCAGCTCGAGCCCGCTGACATGCGGCAGCTGGATGTCCATGATAATCAGATCGGGCATCACCGCGCGCGCGGTCGCGATCGCTTCGCCGCCGTCGCGCACGGGGGTGGGTTCATAGTCGTGCACCTCGAGCAGGTCGCAGAACAGCTTGAGATTGAGTTCGTTGTCCTCGACAACGAGCACCTTGCCCGGCAAAGCCGCTAATCCTTCCAGAGGGTGGCTAAGACTAAGCGATGCGCGCGCGCGACACAAATACTCCCGATGCCACGACGCTGGCGCTCTCCGCGCTGGTGTGGACGCTGTCGGACGCGCCGCGTGCCGAACGGCTGCTCGCGCTGACCGGGCTCGACTCGGACGAGTTGCGCGCCCGCGCCGGCGATCCGTCGCTGCTCGCCGCGGTGCTCGGCTTCCTCGCCCAGCACGAACCCGATCTCACCGCCTGCGCCGAGGCGCTCGACGTCCGCCCGGAGGCGCTGGTCGCCGCCCAGAGAAAGCTCGAATCATGACCCGCCCGCTGCTGATCACCGATTGCGACGAGGTGCTGCTGCACATGGTCGCGCATTTCCGCGACTGGCTTGACGAGGCGCACGGCATCGACTTCGCCATCGCCGAGGAGAATTGGGGCCAGGCGCTGGTCCGACGCGACACCGGCGAGGCCGTCGAGCCGGAGCAGGTATGGCCCTATCTCGACGGCTTCTTCGACACCGAGATGGAGCGCCAGACCCCGGTCAAGGGCATGATCGAGGCGCTCGACCTGATCACCGCGCATGCCGACATCGTCGTGCTGACCAACCTGCCCGACCATCGCCGCCAGCCGCGCATCGACCAGCTCGCGCGCCACGGCATCGGCCACGAGGTCTATTGCAACCAGGGCGGCAAAGGCGATGCCTTGCGGGCGATCCTCGAAGCCCACAGGCCGCCGGTCGCGGTGTTCGTCGACGACCTGACCTTCCAGCTCGACTCGGTGGCCAAGGCCAACCCGCAGGTCTGGCGGCTGCACATGGTCGCAGAACCGCTGGTCGCACAGCATCGGCCGCCGGCGCCCGCCGCGCACGCCCGGATCGACGACTGGGCGCATGCCGCCGACTGGATTCTGGCGCGGTTCGCCGACGGCCAGCCCGCGCCGGTCCCGACCCGCAGAGACTTGACCGACGCGGCCAGCGCGGCATAGCGGCACGATGGATATCGAAACCAAGCTCGCCGAACTCGGCCTCACCCTTCCCAAGGCCGCCGCCCCCGTCGCCGCCTATGTCCCCGCCGTCGAGGCAGGCGGGCTGCTTCACGTCTCGGGGCAGCTGCCCTTCGACCCCGAGGGTCAGCTGATGACCGGCCGGCTCGACGGTCCCGGCGACGTCGAGCGCGGGCAGAAGGCGGCGGCTCGCTGCGCGCTGATGCTCGTCGCGCAGATCAAGGCGGCGCTCGGCGGGTCGCTCGAGCGCGTCGAGCGGATCGTCAAGCTCGGTGCGTTCATCGCGAGCGGCCCCGACTTCACCGACCAGCCCAAGGTCGCCAACGGCGCCTCCGAGCTGATGGTCGCGCTGTTCGGCGAGGCCGGCAAGCATGCGCGGTCCGCGGTCGGCGTGCCGGTGCTGCCGCTCGGCGCCGCGGTCGAGGTGGATGCGATCGTCGCGCTTCGGCCAGCCTGACCTGCAGCCGCTCGGGCTTGACCGGCGGCTGGCGCCGGCCCCCGAGCCGGCGCGCATTGCGTTTCTGCGCGGCAACGACATCGCGCATCGCGGGCTGTGGGGACCGGGCGCCCCCGAAAACAGCCTTGCGGCCGCCGCGGCCGCGATCGGCGGCGGGTTCGCGATAGAATGCGACGTCCGCCTGTCGCGCGACGGCACCGTCATCGTCTTCCATGACGCCGATTTGGAGAGACTGACCGGGCAGCCGGGCCGGATCGCCGAGCTTTCCGCCTCCGCGATCGTGGCGCGGCGGTTCGCGGGCAGCGATGAACAGGTGCCGACGCTCGCGGCCCTGCTCGGCCTGATCGCCGGGCGCGTACCGCTGCTGATCGAGCTCAAGACCGACACGTTGGCCGAGACCGCGCCGCTCTGCCTCGCAGTCCGCCGCGCCCTGGAAGGCTATCGGGGGCCGGCCGCGGTCATGGGATTCAACCCGGAGGTCGGCCGCTGGTTCGCGACCCATGCGCCGCGCATCGTGCGCGGGCTGGTGTTGAGCGAGGATCGCAAGCCGCGCACACGCGCTATTCACGATGCGATCGCCCGACGCCTTGCGGTATGGCGCGCAAAGCCCGATTTCGTCGCTTATGATGTCCGCTCTCTGCCCTCCGCCCTCCCCACCGCACTGCGCAAGGCGGGCCTGCCCGTGCTGAGCTGGACCGTGCGAACGGCGCAGGATCGCCTGACCGTCGCCGCTTATGCCGATCGCCCGATCTTCGAGGTCGTCGCATGAGCGAGACCATCGCGCGCGTCGCCGGCGGGATCGGCGGGATCGCGCCCGAGGATTGGGACGCCTGCGCGGGGGTCGACAATCCCTTCCTCAGCCACGCCTTCCTGTCCGCGCTCGAGGATTCGGGCAGCGCCGTCGGACGCGCGGGGTGGCAGGCGGTGCCGATCGTCGTCGACGGTCCTGACGGCCGGCCGGCCGGCATCGTCCCCGCCTATGCCAAGAGCCACAGTCAGGGCGAGTATGTCTTCGATCAGGGCTGGGCGGACGCATGGCAGCAGGCCGGCGGCGCCTATTATCCCAAGCTGCAGATCGCGGTGCCGTTCACGCCCGTGCCTGGCCCGCGGCTGCTGCTGCGAGACCCGGCCGTCGCGCCGACGCTGATCGCGGCAACCGAGGCGATGGTCGCCGAACACGACCTCTCCTCGGCGCACGCCACCTTCGTCACGCCCGACCAGCTGCCGCTGTTCGAGGCGGCGGACTGGCTGATCCGCACCGGCTCTCAATTCCATTGGCATAATGAGGGATATGGCACCTTCGACGATTTTCTCGCCGCGCTGTCGTCGCGCAAGCGCAAAGCAATCCGCAAGGAGCGCGAGGGGGCGCTGGCCGACGTCGAGGTTCGCACGCTAAGCGGTGCGGAGATCGGCGAGGCGGAATGGGATGCGTTTTGGCGCTTCTACCAAGACACCGGCAGTCGCAAATGGGGCCGCCCCTATCTCACCCGCGCCTTCTTCCCGATGCTGAGCGCGCGGATGCCGGATCATGTGCTGCTGATGCTCGCCTATCGCGACGGGCGCCCGGTCGCGGGCGCGCTCAATCTGATCGGCGGCGACACGCTGTACGGCCGCTATTGGGGTTGCACGGAGGAAATTCCCTTCCTCCATTTCGAGCTCTGCTATTATCAGGCGATCGATGCCGCGATCGCGCGCGGGCTCAAGCGCGTCGAGGCCGGCGCACAGGGCGAGCACAAGCTCGCACGGGGCTATCGGCCGGTGCCGACCTATTCGGCGCATTATATTCCGCATCCCGGATTCCGGCGCGCGGTGGCCGATTTCCTTGAGCGCGAGCGGCATGCGGTGGCGCACGAGATCGAGATGCTCGACCAGATGGCGCCGTTCAAGAAGGAGGGCTAGTCGCCGCCGCGGTTCGCGAGCGCGAGCAGCTGTCGGTCGATTAGGCTGCGCGGCGCTGATGAACCGCTAGCCAGGCGCGGGCCTGTTTCTGCGCTTCGACAATCTCGCGCGCGGTCATCTCGTCGGCGACTTCGGCGCGCAGTTCCTGCGCCTCGCGCGAGCCGGCGACGGCGGCAAGGTTGAACCATTTATGCGCCGCGATCAGATCGACGTCGACGCCGCGCGAGCCGGTCGAAAAGGCGATGCCGAGATCGTACAGCGTATCCGGATTGTCGAGCGCAGCCGCGGCGAGGCGGCTTTCGATCAGGAAGCTGGCGGACTTGAGGCTATTTCCCATGGCGTGCATCTTTCCCCTAATGTGGTCGGGGTTTCGCAGCATAGGTGAAAATAAATGGTTAACGGGCGGGGCAGCCGGCTTCCCTCGCAGGGCGCGCACCGCGGAGCGCCGACGAAGCGGTGAAGGCGGCGACCCGACGTTGCGGCCTCTCACCCCTTCGCCAGCCTGCGGTCGCCCCCCTCCCTTGCACGAAGGGGCGACGGCATCCCGTCTCCGCCACAATACGCCCTCAGCCCGCCGGCTTCGCCTCGATCGGCAGATTGTCGATGAGCCGTGCCGGACCCATGCGTGCCGCCGCCAGCAGCCGCGCGGGTGTGTCGCCGACCGTATCGATCGGCGTGAGCGTCTCGGCGTCGCGTAGCGTGACATAGTCGATGTCGGTGAAGCCCGCCTCCGCCAGCCGCGTCGTCGCCATCGCCAGCGCCGCCGCAGCCGGCTCGCCGCGGGCGATCGCCGCTGCCGCCTCGCCCAGCG